>CAXMOT010000158.1:0-8025 GCA_964195105.1 uncultured Gemmatimonadales bacterium
TCGACTTTGTCGCACAGCGCGTTGAAGAAAAACTCGGAGAACGGCATTGCCTGTTCCATGCGCCGGGTAAAGCCCTCGGCGCCTTCCTTACGCACCAGGGTGTCCGGATCTTCGCCCTCGGGCAGGAACAGGAATTTAACCTGGCGGCCATCTTCCATGACGCCAAGCGTTGTTTCCAGAGCTCGGTGCGCGGCCTTGCGTCCGGCCTCGTCGCCATCGAAACTGAACACCAGTTCGGGTGCCATGCGGAATAACTTCTGTAGATGGGTATCGCTGGTGGCGGTTCCCAGCGTCGCCACCGCGTAAGGGATACCGTGCTGGGCGAGCGCTACCACATCCATGTAGCCTTCAACGATGACAAACCGGCTGATGCGATTATTCGCCTGCTTGGCCTCATACAGGCCGTAGAGTTCCCGGCCTTTATGGAATACAGAGGAATCCGGGGAGTTGAGATACTTGGGCTTGTCGTCGCCGAGGACGCGCCCGCCAAAGGCAATTACGCGGCCGCGGCTGTCGCGAATGGGGAATATGATGCGATCGCGGAAGCGATCATAGCTGCCACGGCGCCGGGTCTCGTCGGATTGAGCGCTTTCCGGTTCGGTCGGCTGCTTTTCGACCAGCATGCCTGCATCGATTAGCTGCTGTTCATCCTGAGAATTATTGACCAACGCGTTGTACAGGTTTTGCCAGCCGGGGGGTGCGTAGCCGATGCCGAAGTCCTTGGCTACTTCGCCGGTAAGGCCGCGTCCTTTCAGGTAGTCTACAGCGCGCTGCCGGGAAGGATGCTCGCGCAATTGCTGCTGGTAAAAGTCCCGGGCTGCCGCGAGTTGCTGATACAGGTTCTGCTGCTGGGCGTTTTGTTGCGGATCCTGGGCGGCTTCCTGGGGCACTTCAAGGCCGGCACGGCGGGCCATATCCTCTACTGAGGCACGAAAATCCAGCCGGTCGAACTCCATGACAAAGCCAATGGCATTGCCGCCGGCACCACAGCCAAAGCAGTAGTAGAACTGTTTGTCAGGGTTGACCGAAAAGGAGGGCGACTTTTCCTGGTGAAACGGGCACAACGCTGTGTAATTGCGGCCGGTTTTGCGCAATGTGACGCGGCTATCGATGACCTCGACGATGTCGGTGCGATCGAGCAGTTGATCTATAAAATTTTGGGGTATCAGGCCGGCCATGATGCATTATGGCCTGTGGATAGCTTCAAGCAAAGAAGCGTTTTGCGGATGTTGGGGGCGAACAGGAGGTTTACGAATAACAGAATTGCGGGGCTAGGTGAGCCTGGCTTTAACCAGTTGGCTGACTTTTCCCATGTCGGCCCGGCCTTGCAGTTGCGGCTTGATGATGCCCATCACCGCACCCATGCCTTGCATCGAGGATGCGCCGGTGCTTGCAACCGCTTCGTCAATGATTGCCGTGACTTCGACTTCGCTAAGCGCTGCGGGCATGAACTCCTGGATAACCAGAACTTCCGCGTGCTCTACATCGGCGAGGTCTTGACGATCGGCCGCTTCGTATTGGCTGATCGAATCGCGCCGCTGCTTGAGCATTTTGTCGAGAATCGCCAGAACCCGCGTATCATCGACTTCGATGCGCTCGTCGACCTCAATCCGCTTCAATTCGGAGAGAATCAGGCGAATAGCACCTAACCGCGCCTTTGCCCTGGCACGCATCGCATCTTTCATCGCTTCGGTAATACGCTGTTTGAGTTCAGGCATGGCGTTTTAAGATGCTAAGGCGTTTGCAGGGATTTTATACCGGACGCTTAATACAGGCGTTCCATGCGTCGCGACTCGCGCTGCACTTTCTTGGCATTGCGTTTCACGGCTGCTGCCGCTTTGCGCTTACGAATCCAGGTGGGCTTTTCGTAAAACTCACGACGACGTACTTCTGCCAGGACACCGGCTTTTTCGCAGCCGCGCTTAAAACGACGTAGCGCGATATCAAATGGTTCGTTTTCTTTGATTCTTACTGAAGGCATTAATCCTACCTATTTGTTACCTAAATGTTTTAATTTATGTTCAAATTAGCGGCCTGTTAGCCACCACGCCTGTTACCAAGCGGTTTAGAACACAGGGGCGCGCATTCTAATGCTTAGCGGGTTGAAATGGCAAGTATTTTAGAAACGTAATCATATGAGATGTTTGCACAATGTGGCGAGCGCAGCCATGACGAGGCAAAAACACGCGAAAAAGGCCGAGTTTACTGATGTGACCGGGTGTTTTGAGTCTGTTTTTGCCAGCGTATTGGCATACGCAGTAATTGTGTAAAGGTTTCCCGTTTAAATTATAGGCCCTGGCTACCATGCGAGTACTTGGTATTGAGACATCCTGCGATGAAACCGGCGTTGCTGTATACGATAGCAACGAGGGGTTGTTGGCGGACGCCCTGTACAGCCAGGTGAGCCTGCATGCCGAGTTTGGTGGCGTGGTGCCGGAACTCGCTTCGCGCGATCATGTGCGCAAAATCCTGCCCCTGATTCGCGAGGCGCTGGACGAGTCAAACTCGACGCGCGAGCAAATCGATGCAATCGCCTATACTTCCGGCCCCGGTTTAATCGGCGCACTGCTGGTCGGTGCTGCAGTAGCCAAATCGCTGGCGCTGGCATGGGGCGTGCCCAGTCTCGGAATTCACCATATGGAAGGCCATCTGCTGGCGCCGATGCTGGAGGAAAATCCTCCCCAATTCCCGTTTGTGGCACTGTTGGTATCGGGTGGGCATACGCAGCTGGTCGCCGTTCCAAAGCTGGGCGATTACGAGTTGTTGGGGGAATCCCTCGACGATGCAGCGGGTGAAGCCTTTGATAAGGCCGCTAAAATGCTCGGCCTGGGTTATCCGGGTGGGCCCGAGATAGCACGCCTGGCGAGCACGGGTGAAGAGGGTCGCTTTACGTTTCCTCGCCCGATGGTGAATCGTCCCGGTCTTGATTTCAGTTTTAGCGGTTTGAAGACCTTTACCCGCAATACGATTGAAAAGGCGAGGAACGAGGGTATCCTTGACGAGCAAACCCGGGCCGATATCGCGCTCGCCTTCGAGCTGGCGGTAGTGGATACCCTGGTCATAAAGTGCACCCGCGCCTTGCAGGCTACCGGCCTCAAGCAGCTAATCATTGCCGGCGGGGTGAGCGCAAACACACGCCTGCGTGAAAGCCTGCAGCACAAGGTCGGGAAACTCGGCGCCGAGTTGTTTTACGCCCGCCCCAGCCTGTGTACCGACAATGGGGCCATGATTGCCTATGCCGGTTGCCAACGCCTGCTTGCGGGACAGCGCGATACGCTGGAAATCATCTGTCGGCCGCGCTGGCCCATGGATACCCTCGAGCCTATTAGCTCGTAATAGATAGGCTCGTAATAATGAGTCTCGTAATAAATAAGCTCCTAAAAATAGTTACCTGATAAACAGCCGCGTAATAACCTGGAACACCCGCATGGATATTGTCTTCATAAGAGAGCTTGAGATCGAAACGGTTATCGGTATTTATGACTGGGAGCGCGAGGTCAAGCAAGTAGTCAGCATCGATTTGGAAATGGCGACGGATATTTGCAAGGCAGCGGCGAGTGATTCGATTGAGAATACCATCAACTATAAGGCGGTCTCCAAGCGCCTGATAGACTTCGTCGGCGGCAGCGAATTCAAGCTAGTCGAAACCATGGCGGAGCGTATCAGCGCGATCGTGCAGGATGAATTTGCTGTGTCCTGGCTCAGGTTGCGCTTGAGCAAACCCGGCGCCGTGCGCGGTGCAAGGGATGTGGGTATTTTGATCGAGCGGGGGACGAAGGGCTGATGCCGACCATCTATTTGGGTCTTGGCAGCAATATCGAGCCACGGCGTTACCTGACCGCCGGACTCGACATGCTCAATGCGGAGTTGGGCGAGCTAAGATTGTCCCCGGTGTACGAAAGCAGCGCGGTGGGCTTCGCGGGCGACCCGTTCTGGAACATGGTCGCGGGAGTGCAGAGCGATATCGAGTTAGGGCGGTTAATCAAAACCCTCAAGTTCATTGAAGATTCGAATGGTCGAGACCGCAGCGGTCCTAAATTCGGGCCCCGGACGCTGGATGTCGATATATTGACTTACGACGATTTGGTTGGTGAGCAACAGGGCGTGTGGCTGCCGCGTGATGAAATTACCGAGCAGACGTATGTGCTTCGGCCCCTCGCTGAGATCGCGGGAGACCAGCTTTTACCCGGCGCCAATCAGACCTATGCGCAACTGTGGGAAGCCTTTGATCAGCTTGGCCAGCCATTGGCGCGGATTGGGTTTGAGTGGCGGGGTCGGCAGATATCTGAAGCCCCCACGCTCTAAGTTCCCTTTCCTTTAGTAGCTAACAACTCAGGTTTACGTTAGAGATTTTTTTCGCCTCTTGGCGAGTCCCTTTTGTTTCGGCAAAAGGAACCAAAACCATTTCGCTCCGGTCGCGCTGCCCTTCGGGTTCCCTGCGCTGCTCAAAAAATCCGCGCGGCGGGGCAACTCGGTGTTTTGTAAATAATAGCCTCAGACACTCTCCGTCTTCATCGCGGATTTTTCTCCGCTTCTCGGCAGCGCTTTAGTCGCACCTTGCGTGATATTCAATATTGGTGATTTGAATTAGCGAACTTGAACTAGTCGAGAGTTGAAAAGTCGGTATTCTGGATTCTCTATCTAAAAGCGATTTGAAGGATATAAACCAATTATTGGTTCAGGCTCCGTCCACCATCCACGGCAATGATTTGCCCGGTGATATAGGGCGCATCCTGGATCAGGAATCTGGCAGTTTCAGCGATGTCCGCAGGCGAGCCTTCCCGCCCGAGCGCGGTTTTCTTAATGATGCTTTGTTTAGCCGAATCGTTTAACGCCGCGGTATCTTCCGGCCACAGGATGGCGCCCGGCGATATGCCGTTGACCCGCACATCCGGACCCAATTCCGTCGCGAGGCTTTGGGTGAGCATCGCGATACCCGCTTTGCTGATGCTGTAAACCGAATACCCTTTAAGGGGGCGCTCGGCATAAATATCGACGATGTTGATAATGCAGCCCTTGCGCTCTGCCAACACCGGGGCCAGCGCCTGGCTTAGAAAAAACGGTCCCCGTACATTAGCCTGCATTAAATCTGCCCAGGTTTCCGGGGTCACATTGCTGACTTCGGTCGGGTAGAAACGCGAGGCATTGTTGACCAGGGCATCGATATGGCCCCAGCTGGCGATGCCGCGTTGGGCGAGTAACGCGACATCCTGTAAATTAGTGAGGTCCGCCTGGATCGCGGTCGCCGAGTCTGCTCGCGCTTCATTCAACTCGTTAACCAGCGCTGTCGCGGCATCCTTCGAATGGCCGTAATGTGCGACGATATTCAACCCTGCATGGTGCAGCGTCCGGGCCATCTGGGCGCCAATACGATGTGCAGCGCCGGTAACCAGGGCGACCTTCGTTTCGTCGTTCATCGCGTTAGGCCTCCATTTGTGCGACGTCGATTAATGCTTGCAGGCGCGCCTTTTTCAGTTGTTCGCCAATTGCCTTGCCCGAAATGGTGGGTGATGGCTCAGGTTTGATCGCCGCAATGACCGATAGGGCTCGCCGAAAATGATCGGCCTGGGGGTAGGGTTGTTCCTGCAAGCCGGCGCGACCTCTTGCATCGGCTTCGCAGGCGAGCAGGAATTTCTCGAATCGGTCGGGCCTGCGCAAACCGTCGCCGGCTTCCAGTACTTCCAGCACCTTGACGGCCCGCAGTTCGAAGGCGCGGTGGCAATGCAAGTGGTACCGCGATACCAGCTTCGCTAGCTGTGTGTGTTGTTTCGGTACCCTCAGGCGCTGCGCAACATTTTCAATCAGGGGCACTCCACCTTGTTCATGGCCACGATGACTGGGCCACTCCTGTTGCGGTGTTACGCCCTTGCCCAGGTCATGTACCAGCACCGCATAACGTACCTCGGGATCCTGGGTCAGGGAAGCTACCATATCCAGGGCCAGCAGGATGTGCTCGCCGGTATCAATTTCGGGGTGATACTTTTCGGTTTGCGGGACGCCGAACAGACAATCAACTTCCGGAAGAATGGTCTTTAGCCCATTGCAGGCGCGTAACACGCGTATAAACTCTGCGGGTGCCGCTTCGGACAATGCTCCGGCCAGTTCTTGCCAGACCCGTTCAGGGACGAGGTAATCCAGCTCGCCACTGGCTGCGATGTTCTTCATCAACTCCAATGTTTCGGGTGCCACCCGGAAATCAAGCCCATGATAGCGGGCGGCGAACCTGGCTACCCGCAGCACCCGCAGTGGATCTTCTGCAAAGGCGGGGGATACGTGGCGCAGAACGCGGTCTTGCAGATCCTGCTGGCCACCGTAGGGGTCAATGATTCGACCATCGCTGGTTTGGGCCATCGCATTGACAGTCAGGTCGCGGCGCAGCAGGTCTTCTTCCAGGGTCACATGCGGGCTGCTCTCGCAGGCGAAACCTGTGTAACCGACGCCGGTTTTGCGCTCAATTCGCGCTAGCGCATACTCCTCGCGGGTTTTCGGGTGCAGAAATACCGGGAAGTCCTTGCCGACCTGGTGATAGCCCTGGTCGAGTAATTGTTGCGGCGTCGCACCCACGACCACCCAATCGCGTTCCCGCGGCGTTAAACCGAGTAAGTTATCCCTGACCGCACCGCCTACCAACAAGATTTCCATGCAGGCATTCTAACCCGGAATTTGTACCAGTTGCCTGAGTTTTCGCGCCGGGCTCAACGATCCCGGCTAAAGCCAGGATTATCAGCGCCGATACCAGAGAGAAGAAGGTGCTCAACCGCCCGGGATTCGCTCGCGGGCCCGAGTCGTTGAGTCGTCGAGTACTCGTTTAATCGTTGCTAATCCGGAGCTGATACCATGCCGTTGTTTGTTAAAAGTCTACCCACAACCGTGACCCTGCTGGCGCTGCTGTTTGTCGCCGCGTTGGCGCGTGCCGAGTGCGCGGTGGATGCCCCTGGAACAGGATCCGCGCGCATTGTGGTTAGCGGTATGCCTTTTTTGGCGCCCGGGCAGGCGCGGGTTGGTGCAATCAATGGCGCTGATATTCGGTTGCCGCAGTTGCTTGTTGCGGGGATGAATAGCAAGGGTCGCCACGTTGCGCTCGATTACAGTCATCTTGATTTACGGATGCTGGCCAGGCCGCGTGGGCTGTTTACAAGTCATGCGGCGGACAGTGATATTTCCTGGGATGTGGTGGAGCGACCGGCGGCAGAATTTGTTCTGACGGGCGTGATTGAGAATGTCGGCCTGGCCAGTGACAAGGCGTCGTCATTTTTCGGTCGCTACGCCCGCCGTTCAATGGCGTTGATGGACAGGCGCTATAACCAGTCCCGGCGTATCGCGCTGGTCGTTGAGATGTTCGACGCAGCAAGCGGCGAGTTGGTGATGCAGAAGCGTTATGTATCCTACGCTAACTGGAATCTGCCGAGAAGGGATGCACCAGGTATCGATAGCCCCAAGGTGTGGCAGTCAGCCTATGGTCGCGAGTTGCTGCGCGTGGCTGATCGGGTGATTGCAGATGTTGACGATGCGTTGGGCTGTGCGGTCGTTAACCAGGCGATGCTGGATTCATAGATATCTTGCACACCTTTTTCGCGCCCAACTGCGGTTTTTAGGATAATTGGTTTCGCTACGGCAAACTATTTGATAAACCTGCCGTTAACCCGCATCCGTGCCGAGAGGCCGTCAGAGCGCGGCAAAGCAAACCAGGGAATCCAGTTATCATTACGTTTAGGGCGTTTTGCTGCTGTATCGGTGACTGATGCGGGTTACTCCTCCTCGGCCGACTCCGCATCGAATAGATCTGCTTTGAGCGTCGCCTCATTGCATTGATAGGTTGCGGTCACCTTGCCGTCCTGGAGGGATTCCAGATGGGTATCGAAACCCCACAGGCGATGCAAGTGGCGCATGACTTCCTTGGCAGTGTCTTCCTCCAGTGGCACTCTGTTATGTTGCATATGGCGCAACGTTAGCGAGCGATCACCACGCAGGTCCACGTTGTAAACCTGGATATTGGGTTCCTGTTTGCTGAGATTGTACTGGTTT
>CAXMOT010000159.1:0-8418 GCA_964195105.1 uncultured Gemmatimonadales bacterium
GTCATCCTATGCTTGAAATATCTAGCAACTCAAAGGATATTAGTTGTTAGACAGGAGGAAGGAAAGAGGCCGTATTTGTCATAAGTCCATAGAGACAGTTCGCAATGAGGGTCGCCTTTCTCCGTCCTTACGAATTCCGGACAGTTCATTGGGGCATTGACCCCGCATTTAGGATAGAGGGAAGTGTAAGGTCACGTCTATTGTTTTTAATTGATAAGGGTTCATTCATGATTGTAGGTATTGATGTCAGTAAGCTGTCGTTTGATATAGCAAGGACAATTGATGGAAAGGTGAAGCATCAGGCACTGACGTACTCCGCTGAGGGGATCGAGGAACTGATAAGACTCACACCGGAGGACGCTCATTATGTGATGGAGGCCACCGGTGTTTACCATACGCGCCTGGCACTTAAGTTACATGAAGCCGGTCGTCGAGTCAGTGTGGTAAACCCGTTAGTTATCAAGCGATTTGCTCAAATGCAGTTATCCCGGGCCAAAAGTGACAAGGCGGATGCACAGTTAATCTGCCGCTATGGGGAGCAACATCCGTTATCTCTCTGGGCACCGTCCCCGTCAGACATTATTGAGCTGCAGCAGGCCCATAGCTGGCTGGATGATCTGATTAGAGAGCGTACGAGATTGCAGAACCGTCAGGAAGCGCTCTCTCACCAGGCCACTGCCAGTGATTTTGTAATTCGTCAGATGGCAGCGCAGCAGCAACATCTGGACGAACAGATAGCGGCCTGTGAAGCGCATCTGGAGACCGTGGTAAAAAAGTCTTTTGCTGAACTGTATAAGCGCCTACAAACGATCCCTTCGATCGGGCGAAAAACCGCCATAGAACTCATTATTATTACGGATGGGTTTCGTCGGTTTGAGGATGTGAAAGGGTTGAGCGCTTATGTCGGCATTAGCCCGACCACATACAGTTCAGGGACTTCCGTGAAGGGAAAAGGCGGCATATCCAAGATGGGCAAGGGAAGAATGCGACAGCTGTTATACATGTGCAGTTGGACGGCCAGGAGTTGCAACAAGGCGTGTAAAGCGCTATACGCTCGATTGAGTGCGTTAGGCAAGCCGCCTAAGGTCATCAATGTCGCCATTGCTCATAAGCTGCTAAGGCAAGCCCATGCAGTGGCAACAAAAGGTATTGTGTACTCAGAAAATTATGCTTGAGTACTTGATTTTAAGCACAGTTCATTGCGAGCGCAGCGCGGCAATCTCGTACCCAATCGTCTGTCATTGCGAGCGCAGCGCGGCAATCTAGTGCTCCATTTTTGGGAACGCGATAGCCGCGTCGCCGAAGTGCGCTCCTCGCTGTGACAGCTAAGCCATGGAGGTCATTGCGATGACATGGGTGATTTTGGACGAGTACCCGCTATTCCAGCGGCTTGCGGAATTTCAGGGTCATGCGATCAGACTCACCGATCGCGCCGTACTTATCAAAGCAGGCGCCGCGATCGTCACCCTCTTCCATTTTTTTACAAAGGGCATAGCTGGGTGGCAACGTCCAGACGCCCGCGGGATGGTGGGCGCTATCGCTGGGATTGGCGTTGATTTCTGAAGTGGCTTCGAGGCTGAAACCCGCTTTTTCAGCGATGGCGATGACCGCCGCTTCCGTCATATAGCCACTCTTCTCCATCTGCTGCCGGGTTATGCCCGGCTTGGCTCGATGGTCGGTAACGCCCAGGATGCCACCGGGCTTCAATGCCCGGAAAAACGCGGCGAAGGTTTCATCTTCCGTACCCGCCTTCAGGAAGTTGTGCACGTTACGAAACGTCAGAACCGCATCTGCGCTGGCGGGCGGCGCGATGGTCACGCGCTCCGGCACCTTGAGCTCGGTAACGACAACATGGTCATAGAGATCGGGGCGCGCCTTGAGCTCATCGGCGAGCTCGGCAGTGCGGCGAATAACGTAGGAGCTAGCGCCTTCCACTGAGGCTCCAAAACCTGCTGCAATGTAGGAGCCTTTGGCGCGCATCGCGGGGGCGAGAACCTCCAGGTACCAGCCGCCGCCGGGCCATATCTCGACGACATTCATATCCGGCTCGAGACCCATAAATTTGAGTGTCTCCAGTGGATGACGGTATTGGTCGCGCGCGGCGTTGGCGGCGCTGCGGTGATCACCTTCCAGCGCATCTTCGAGCAATTGTTCCATATCCGCGGCATACAACGGTAAACTGTTTAACCCGCACGCCAGCACTGCTGACAGGATAGTCGTTATCGGTCGCATAGTGTTAATCTCCTTTTTTTCAAAAATTTGCCACGCAAAAGCGGCGCGGCGCGTTACTTTTCATTCCAGCGAAACAGCATGGCCGCGGTCGCCAGGAATACCACGCACATCGCCAGTAACGTCCAGATATGGTGACTCACATCGCCAAACGATGCGCCATTGATCATGATCTCCCGTGCGCCCTGCACCAGGTGCGTGAGCGGCATACACTGTGATACCCACACCAGCCAATCCGGCGCATCATCGAGGGAAAACCACACCTCGGACAGCAACATCATCGGGAATGCGGCAAAGTTGAGCAGGCCGTTGGCCAGTTCTTCGCTGGCGGTCCGGCTGGCGACGATCAGTGCCAGCGAAATCATCGAGAAGATGCCCAAAAACGCCACCAGCAACAAACTCAGGTAGTTGCCCAACATGACGAAATCAAGAAACAGGTTACACCCGATATAGACCAAAATCACGCTGATCAGCAACACCACCAGGCGGGAGATTACTTGTGCCGTCAGGAACTGCAGCGGCGTGACCGGGGTAACCTGAAGCCGTTTCAGTACGCCATTCTTACGGTACCTGACGATAACAAACCCGATCCCGAACAGCGCCCCGAACATGACATTCATACCCAATACACCGGGAATAACCCAATCAACGTAACGTACCTCGCGCCCCGAGACACTCTGGCGCAGCAACGACTTGCGGCCTTCGCCCAGCAACAGTTGCTCGGCGGCCTTGCCCTTGGTCGACAGCTCGTTTATCCAGTATGCACCGGGTTGTTCGGCGGACACCAGCAGATCGAGTTGATGCAGGCGGACCCGTTCCAGCGCCTGCTCCATATCGACATACTCGATACGCTTGATAAAGGGCTCGTCCAGCAGTTGCAGTTCCAACTGCGTGCTCCCCGTCGGTTGGTAGACACCCACCCTGAACACTTCCTGCGCATCTTCAGAAAAAGAAAGCGCGATGGCCGCAATCACGCACACCGGAAATACAAGCGACCAGACAAGGGCCCCGCGATCACGGTAATATTCCTTGGTGCGGGCGACCAGTAGCGCCCAGATCACAGTAAAATAAGCGTTGGCTTTATCAATCACGGAGATGATGCCCGGTTAATTTAAGGAACAGGTCTTCGAGGGTCGGATTCCTGACCCGCAGGGAATTCAACTGCACGCCGTGCACCAGCAGGTGCTGCAGGGTTGCTTCAACCGACGGCGTCTGGATTTCAACATAATCGTTAGTTTCGACCACCGGGTCGGTGATAACGTCCCGAACGGCCTGGAATTCCTGCTTGTCGACGCTGACGTAAAAGCAGGCAAAGTGTTCGCGCAACAACGCCGCCGGACTGCCCTCGGCAATTATTTTGCCGTGATCGACAATAATCAGGTGATCACACAGGATCTCTGCTTCATCCATATAGTGGGTGGTGAGCACGACGTTCTTGCCCTGCTCCTTGACCCGTTGGATCAGCTTCCACAGGTTGCGCCGCGATTGCGGGTCCAGCCCGGTAGTGGGCTCGTCCAGGAATATGATGTCGGGATCATTAATCAGTGACAGGGCAAACATCAGGCGCTGCATCTGTCCGCCCGATAAACGCGTCGCCACCTGTGACAAGAAGCCGCCGAGATCACACAGCTCAACCAGTTCATCAAGCGGGACAGTATGCGGATACAGGCTATGGAACAGTTGCAGGATTTCCCATGCCGTCAGTCGCTCCATGACGGACGTCGACTGGAACTGGATGCCCGCCTGCAGGGCAAAATCCTTGCTCCTCGGCTTGCCCTTGTAGAGAATTTCGCCACTGGTCGGCTCGGTAATACCCTCGATCATCTCAATCGTGGTGGTCTTACCCGCGCCATTGGGCCCAAGCAACCCGAAGCAGATGCCCGGTGGCATGTGAAACGAAATATTATTAACCGCGACCAGGTCCTTGTAGTGCTTGGTCAGGTTTTTTACTTCAAGAACCGGGGTCATTGTGTGGGCTAATATTCGTGACAAACAAGGACACGCATTATCGCAGTAATTGTTTGAAAGACAAGCAGCGCAGTTACGGAACCTCTGAATAATAACTTAATACCTCGCCCCATGGGGCTTACAGAGACTTGCTGGATTAAGGCGGCTTTGCGCAGCAATGTCTGGCGCAGTGTCCTGAATATAATGTACATTTCAGCAGGTTGCCAAGCGGTTAGTTGTCAGAGCGGAAGCCTGGCAGCATGAAGGGAAATGTATTCATCATGAATAGAAATCAGGCTCGTTGGGTATCATTTCGCGTTAGAAACACGGTTCCAGTTCAGTATCATCTCGTACTGGAAGAGGCTAGTACTAGCTACCTGCACAAAATACCCCTATAATGCGCGCCCGTTAAACTCCGGCACCCGCCTCACCCCCAGCATCGCTCCAAGGACATTGGAAATTGCCAGGCCCAGGCCAATGCCCTCCTAATATAGGCCACTCCATGTCTACACCCGAATCCAAACCCGAATCCGGGTCCGAATCTACGCCCGAAAGTATCAAATTTACCGACCTGGCGCTCGCAGAGCCCGTGCTCAAAGCGATCAAGAAAGTCGGTTATGAGCAACCAACGCCCATTCAAGCGGCCTGTATTCCGCACCTGTTAAATGGCGATGATCTGTTGGGCACCGCCCAAACCGGCACCGGCAAAACTGCTGCCTTTGCACTGCCCCTGCTTTCCAGGATCGATGTTGCTCTCAAACACCCGCAGGTACTGGTACTGGCACCCACCCGCGAACTGGCCATCCAGGTTGCCGAAGCGTTCCAGCAATATGCCTCCAACCTCAAGGGTTTCCATGTCCTGCCCATCTATGGCGGCCAGGACTACACCACCCAGTTACGCCAGTTAAAGCGCGGACCGCAGGTCATTGTGGGCACCCCGGGACGAGTAATGGACCATTTGCGCCGGCGCAGCCTGAATCTCGACAATCTCTCCACCATGGTGCTCGACGAAGCCGATGAAATGCTGCGTATGGGCTTTATCGATGATGTCGAGTGGATCCTGGAACATACCCCGAAAGAGCGCCAGACTGCGCTGTTTTCCGCGACCATGCCCAAGGAAATCCGTAAAGTCGCCGGCAAATACCTGAATGATCCGAAGGAAGTGAGAATCGCTTCCCAGACCGCCACCGGCGAGAATATCGAACAGTGCTACTGGATGGTCAGGGGCACCAATAAGCTCGACGCACTGACCCGCATCCTGGAAGTCGAACCCTTCGAAGCCATGCTGATCTTTGTGCGCACCAAGACTGCCACAGTGGAATTGGCGGAAAAGCTGGAAGCGCGCGGTTACTCCGCTGCCGCCATGAACGGCGATATGAACCAGCAACTGCGTGAACGCACCATCAATCGCCTGAAGCAGAACAAGCTGGATATCCTTGTCGCAACCGACGTCGCCGCCCGCGGTATCGACGTGGACCGTATCAGCCATGTCGTGAACTATGATATTCCCTACGATAACGAGGCCTACGTGCACCGCATTGGCCGAACCGGCCGGGCCGGACGCAGCGGCAAGGCAATCCTGTTTGTCGACCCACGCGAGAAGCGTTTGCTCTATTCCATCGAGCGGGCCACGCGCCAGCCGCTGACCCAGATGGAATTGCCGACCGGTGAAACCATCACCGCCCAACGCGTCGATCAGTTCAACCAGACCCTGAAGGATACCCTGGCCAAGCAGGACCTCAGTTTCTTTGACGAAATGTTAGCGAGCTTCAGCCACGATAATGACGTGGCGCCTGAGGAGATCGCTGCAGCACTCGCCTACCTGGTCCAGAAAACCCGGCCGTTAAAAGTGACCCTCGCGGCGATCAAATCGCAAAAAGAGCCCAGTCGTGACCGCAACCGGGACTCAGCCAAGGACTCACATAGGGGGAAAGATCGCGAACGTAGCGAGCAACCCCGCAAACCGCGCCCCGACAGGGGAACGCAGGCGGAAGCAAATATGGTGCGCTATCGTCTTGAAGTGGGCCGCAACAATGAAGTCGGCCCCGGTGATATCGTCGGTGCGATTGCCAATGAAGCGGGTATCGACAGCAAGAATATTGGCCACATCAAATTACACGACGAGTTTTCTACGGTCGATCTTCCAGAGGGTATGCCCAAGGAAATTTTCGACCAGCTACGCGGTGTGTTTGTGCGCGGCAAAAAGCTGAATATCAGTGTGGATAGCGGTGGTGCGGCTAGCCAGGGCGAATACCCGGACAAGGGAGCCCGCCGCGGCAAACCTAAAGTCGGCGCCAAAGGTGATGCTCGAGCCAAAGACAAGCCAAAACGAAAGGCCGCGGCCAAGCGCGCGCCCAACAGCTAAATCGGCCACAACTACCCGCCAGGGTTGTGTGTTCGCGAGGAACAAAAAAACGGCTGCTAACGCATAGGTTAGTAGCCGTTTTTATTGGAGCTGGATATCGAGTTAGCGGTGGGAGGTTCCGCGCCCTGAAGCACCCGCGCCGGGCCTGGCGCCACCACTCGGGCTCGGGCTGGACGCTCCCCTGCTAGCCCTGTTACCAGGACTGCCGCCGGAGGGGGTGGCTCCGCTTGCGGGTTTGTTACCACCCGCGTGGCGCTTATTCTTGCCCGGCGGCTTATGACCGCGCGCGTTCTCGCCGGAACGCTGGCCATCCCTGTGTCCGGGCCTCTGGTGAGCGGGTTTGTGCGGGCGCCGCGCACCAGGCTTCAAGCGTGACTCAGGTAATTCGTGAACCGGCTCAAAGCCATCGATCAGGGTTCGCGTCAACAGTTTCTTGATCAGCCGCTCAATATCCGAGAGCTGCGGAAACTCATCAGCGCTGACCAGCGATACCGCCTGGCCGACGGCTCCCGCCCGGCCGGTGCGGCCGATTCTATGCACGTAGTCTTCCGGCACATGGGGCAAATCAAAATTGACTACCTGCGGCAGTTGTTCGATATCCAGTCCGCGCGCGGCAATATCCGTCGCAACCAATATTCGAATCTCGCCATTTTTGAATCCCGCGAGGGCCTTGGTACGAGCGCCCTGGCTTTTGTTGCCATGGATGGCCGCCGCGTTAATACCCGCGCCCTCCAGGTGGCTCGCCAACTGATTCGCGCCGCGCTTGGTTTTGGTAAACACCAGCGCCTGCTTCCAGTCTCCATCCTTAATCAATCGGGTTAGCAGCGCGGGCTTTTGTTTTTTATCGACCGGGTAAACCCATTGCTCAACGCTGGGTGCCGCGGCATTGCGCGGAGTGACCGAGATTTCCACCGGATCGTTGACCAGGCCTTTGGCAAGCTGGCGAATCTCATCCGAAAACGTCGCCGAGAACATCAGAGTCTGACGCTGCGCCGGCAGGACCTTCATAATCCTGCGTATATCGTGGATAAAGCCCATATCCAGCATGCGGTCGGCTTCATCCAGTACCAGCACTTCGAGCTGGCTAAACTTCACGGCGTTCTGGTTATACAGGTCGATCAGCCGCCCTGGTGTTGCCACCAGTACATCGACGCCCTTGCGCAGCTTCATCATCTGGGGATTGATCTTCACTCCGCCAAACACCACGGTGGAACGCAACGGTAAGTTCTGGCCATAGGTCGCCACGCTTTCATGGACCTGCGCGGCCAGTTCGCGAGTGGGCGTCAGCACCAAGGCCCGCGCATGGTTTGGCTGGGCCCGGTTACCCTTTGCCAACAGGTCCAGCATTGGCAGGGTGAACCCCGCCGTCTTGCCGGTGCCGGTCTGGGCGGCCGCCATCACATCGCGCCCGGCGAGAACTGCCGGTATCGCCTGTTCCTGGATCGGTGAGGGTGTATCGTAGCCCTGCTGGGCTACGGCTTTAAGCAGAGGGGCGGATAACCCCAGGGAGTCAAAACTCATAGATTTGTCTTCGTACCGGATTAGTAAACTCGGCCGCCCGGGATAGTGTCTCCGGGCCAGCGGGCCCGCAGCTTACAGTATCCGCAAACCCAACGCTATCAATGCTTTGCCTATCGGCTGGGGCTATGGTGTTGTAGCTATGAGCGCAGCGCTATAAGTCACGGCTATGCGCTAAGCGCAAGAATTTCCTGCGCAACCTCCGGTGTAACCGTGCCGCGTTCCCCCAGCTTCAACAGGCCATGGCGAACCAGGCGCCCGGATACTTTAAGGTAGGCCTCGTCGGGATCAATGCCGTAATCCGTCAGGCGAGTCTTGACGGAAACCGCCTCAAAGAACGCGCGGGTCTTTGCTATCGC
>CAXMOT010000160.1:0-15492 GCA_964195105.1 uncultured Gemmatimonadales bacterium
CATTATCCAGATCAACAAACACCGCCAGGAAGCTGTTGTGCTGGTGGAAAACTCCTGCTTGCTCGGTAATATCGGTAAAGGTGTTATCGCCGTTATTCAGCAACAGGTTGTTAATCCCGCCGTATTCCAGGTCATTGAAGATAGTTTCACCCTCGACAAACTCGGTCCTGATGTAATTGGAGACATACAGGTCGACAGCCCCATCATTGTTGATATCACCGAACGCGACCGACAATGGCTGCGACTTTCGATCCAGTGGACAATCTATCTTGCGGCCGGCGAAGCCCTTCCCGGTGTTTTCATAGAGATACAAACCGCTGGAGCGCGCTACAAAAAGGTCAACCAACCCGTTGCCCGTCGCATCGATGGAGGCGGCACCGTAGGTTGGGTCTGCGTTATCCTTGCTAATGCCGGCGCCATAGGACGACGCCACCAGCGCTTCACCGTCATAGGCGAGCAAGGCGTCCTGCTGACCGACACCACCCCCGGCAAACACTTCATCGACCCCGTCGTTATCAATATCAATGGCCGCGAGCGCCATAAACGGCAGCGCCGCCTTAAAGTCAGATGCATGCACAAAATTGGCAGGAACCTCTTTAAAACGGAGCTCCGTCGTGCCTTGGTCCGGCGTGCCGCCCTGCACCACCTGTTCGACACCTTTCCTGGCGAGAAACAGAAACGCAATAACGCCGACTGCGATCAGCAATACGCAACCAATGCCAAATTTTTTCATTTTATTCTCCTGAAGTTTATTTTAAGTCCGAGCGAATGAGCCGGGTTTATACCATATCCCTGACGCGAGCTTTGATAGGCTTGCCATTTACGAAGATCCAGGCAACGATAATAAGGATGCAGAGGAAGAGGGACGCATAGCAAAGCGGCAACCCGGATGAGCTTACAGGGCAGGTATCACCGCGGGTCACTTGAAAGAAGGATCCAAGCGCGGCAAAACCAAATGCTATTAACCAGCCTGTAACAAACAAGCCCAGAGAGCCAACCGGGTGCCTTACCAGCATTGACGCTATCATCATCGACTAGGCTAGTGTGACCAGGTAACAAACCCGGATGCTGGATAATTCCGGGCAAGGGGTGCCCCCTGAAAGGGTCGTATAGGATACCGACAAAGCGCCGTACAGCCCGACAAGTAGCAGAAGCCACAACATAAACCTCACAGCACCAACCATCGGGTTCCCCTCGAAACATTAGAAGCGTAGTTCAACGCCAGGCTTTGTATATCCGAATCCGGATTCTTATCAATTAAGGGATTCAAGTCCTTTTCAGCAGTCTTTGGACGTCCGCGCCAGGTGTGTAGATGTGCTTCCTGACCCATAGGTTACAGAGTATTCCAGGCACACAGGTTATACAATCAGGTATTGGGGTAGGCCCTCAAACACCCTGAAAAGAGTGCAATCGTATGGACGAACGTTTAAGGTTTGTAGCCAGGTTAGTTGATTGCGAAAAGATGGCTGCGGTGTGCAGCGAGTTGGATTGGGAGACCAAATGAAATACGTAAAACACGTCCAGTGCGTCGAGTGCGCCGCCACGTACCCCGTTAGCCAACCAATGAATTTGTGCCCCGTCGATGGACGACCCGTCAAATTAATCCTCGACATGGAGGCGGTCAAGGCAGATTTCCCGGGCATGAGCTGGTTTCGCCCGGCAGAACGGTCTATGTGGCGGTTTGGTCCGTTGCTTCCGTTTGACATAGCCACTGACCCTGAGCAGGTTTGTTCGCTTGGCGAAGGGCATACACCGGTTGTCAACATTAGCCAATATCCGCTATGCGCCGCCCTCGGGCTAACGGTTTATATCAAGGACGAGGGCCAACCCTATAAAGGCTTTGGCGCCAATCCTACCGGCAGTTTCAAAGATCGCGGCATGTCCATGGCGGCCACGATGGCCCGGCATTACAAGCTGGATAAGCTGGTGGTGCCTACCCAGGGTAACGCGGGCGATTCGTTGAGCGAGTACGGGGTTAAGTTCGGGCTCGATGTGGCGGTAGTGATGCCCGACGATACGCCCATGCCCATCATGGGCAAAGTGGCGGCCTACAGTTTGCAGCATGATGGCATCGAGCTTGATTTGGTTAAGGGCACGATCCGCGAAGCAGGCGCCCTGATGAAGAGTAAGTACCTGCCGCAGGGTTATTTCAATTGCGCGACGTTCCAGGAGCCAGGCTGGCGTATCGAAGGCAAAAAGACCATGGGCCTGGAATTGGCAGAACCGTGGGCAGAGGGCGAAAGTCAATGGTCGCTGCCTGACGTGATTTTTTACCCGACGGGTGGCGGCACCGGAATACTCGGTATGTGGAAGGCATTTGATGAATTGGAGCAGTTGGGTGTGATCGACGCGAAGAGACCCAAAATTATCGCGGTCCAGAGTTCACAATGCGCGCCAGTCGTCGATGCCTTCCAGCAAAACCTGGACGACACCATTGCTACGGACGGTGGGGCTACGCTGGCGACCGGCATAAATGTACCGGGCGGAGTGGGTCACAAAGCGGTGCTGGCGATACTACGCGAAAGCAACGGCGGCGCCATTAAAGTTAGCGAAGCAGAAATAGAGACCCATACAACGGGAATCTATAACCAGTTTGGCATGTGGATCTGCCCCGAAGGCGCTGCCGCTGTAGCTGCGCTGGAGCAGGCGAAATCACTGGGGCTGGTAAATGAGCAGGATCAAATCGTGTGCTTTAACACCGGCAGTGCAGAAAAATATTTGCCCAATGTAAGGCATTTGTTTTGCAGCTAACTTTGCAGGGCGATAACCCTGCATCAAATGCCTTACCCCGTTTTCCTGCTGAGCTCGTCATCCTCACCGTCCATCGACGCAGATGAGTTGAAATAGCAACCGAGAACAGCCAGGCAAGCTACCGTCAGCAGGAGATATCGGGCTTTCTTCACGTATAATCGTCCCTAATACTGTTGAACCTGGAAACCTTGGCTAATATCTGGCAAACAACTTAATCGATAATCTTTGGTTTAGGATAATTCCCCTGAATTTCTAATTATTCGGACTGCGGCGAAACGCAACCCCCACTGCGATCTTCCGACTGTCTTTCCAGCCTGACCGGCATCCTATCCCGAGTGGTACCGCAATTCGCACCCGCCGGTGGTGTGGACTTTTGGCGCGCTGGCTCTTATCCTGTCTGAACCCCGAAACAACCACCTCCTGGATACCAACATGACCACGACACTATTAAAAAACTGCTCAATGCTGGTTTGTGCCCTGCTACTCTCCTCCACGGTATCCGCTGAGCCCCTGGAGATCAGCAAGGAAGATTTCAAATGTTTGGCTGAGATGACCCCGGTGCGCGGCTTTTTTGTAGATAACCTGGCTGGCGACCTCGACTTAACCCTGGCGGCGGCAAACTCTGGTACCGGTGCGGTTTACCCGGTTGGCTCAGTGGTGCAGTTGGTACCCACAGAAGTAATGGTTAAGCGTGAACAAGGCTACAACGAGGTAACCAAAGACTGGGAGTTTTTCGAGCTGGCCGTGACAGACAAAGGTTCAGAGATTACCGTGCACGGTGCATTTGAAGTGGTCAATAAATTCGGCGGCAATTGCTTCGGCTGTCACGTAAAGGCACGCCCCGAGTGGGATATGATCTGCGAAAAAGACCACGGTTGTGATCCCATCACCCTGCCCAATGGTGAAGTCCTGAGCCAGGCAATGATCGAAGCGGTGCAGAAAGCGGATCCGCGTTGCACTGTAACCACCGAAGCACAGGCAACTTCGGGAATGGATTAGCCACCCCATTGGCGGGGCAACTTACCTAAAAAAGGGTCTAGCCCAAACAGCACTAATAAAATTCATACTCAACACTGAGCTTCCAGTTGGTATCCGCCGTTTTCGAATCGAGCCCGAAAATAGCCCCGACTTCCCACCTGAATTTTTGCCCTGCCCCCGGGCGCAGCAAGCCCGTTAATACCGGCCCGATGCCCTGCGTTCCCTGCGCTTGATAGAGCTCGATTGCCGGCTCAAAACGCTCAACGTTCCTATAGCGCAATTGGCCTGCAAAAGCCGTCTCCCACTCATCCTTAATATCGTCTCCCCACTCGTAAATTACCGCCAAATTTCCCGTCAAAATCCACTTCGGCCATTCATGCACGGCGATAACTGCCGAACTCGCTTCCCAGATATCATCCTTTCGGGACTTCTCGACCTCAAACAGCAGCCCCCAGTCGTTATCAAACTCACCCTGTTCGGTTAGCTGCCATTTTAACTCGGCTTCATAAGCCTCTACCTGAAACCCGTCCCTTTGCTCATCCGTTCCGATAACATAGAGCTCGGCAAAAAACCGGTCAGATAGCGACTGGCCATAACCAAGTTTATGCCGCTGGCGGCCGTCAACAGCGTTATTGGAATCTTGCTCAAAGAGCGCGCGATATTCAATTTCCTTCTCTTGCGCCTGAACATAAGGATCGTAAACCTTGTCGATGCTCACCCCATCTGCGAGCACAGCAGAGCTCGCGATTAACGCTACGATTAACATCGAGTGCCGTGTATTACTTCTTAACATATCCCTATTTCTCAACACAAAGCATTGGGTTTGAAGCACGCCTGCTAAACAGTGCAATAATGCCAAACATTAGTGACAGCGCGCCAAGATAGGTCACTATCTCCAGCCATGAGGGTGTCGCTTCGTAGCCGAAAACGGCATACGCCAGCTGCCCCATTATTGAATCTTCAGGCAACACCCCATTAGTATCCCATGCCGGAATGTGACCGGGCAGCCAGTCCGCCTGAATTAATAGCTGGGTCGCTTGCAGCACCATGCCACCGGCAATAAGCATAAGAAACACCGTATGCGCCGTTCTCCCAAGTGAAGCCGGCAGCATCACAAGACTATAAAAACAAATCGCGCCCGCGCTCATGCCTATAGTCAACCCGATGAAACCACTGGTCGTCGCGTTTAGCAGATCGGCTCCGCCTTGCAGGAAGCCAGAATAGAAAATCACAAGCTCACCACCTTCTCGAACAACGGCGATCGTGACCGCCAACGCCATGAATAGCGGCAGCCTGGCGACCCATGCGGGATTCCCGTGGTATTGCGTCGCGCATACCAAAACCAGCAGGGCATAGACGCTATACTGCATAAAGGCGTTGAGTATTTCCTGGCCCATATAATCAAACATGATGGAAATATTGCCCAGGTTTAGCGCGTAAAGTGTTGCACCCACCAGCCCTGTCCCCAACGCGACCAATAGCCATGAGATTCCAAGACCATGGTAACGGCTAACGGATAACATCACGCTGACCAGGATACTGGCCTCCAGTGTTTCTCTTAATACGATGACAATGATACTTAACAACATAGTCTACCTATTTAGCGACTAACGTCCCTTGCGCGGTTGCCATATTAAACTCGCCGAAAAACGGGTAAACCCCGGGCTTTAAGGGCCCAACAAAAATAACGGCCTTACTGCTACCCATAACGATTTTTTCTCTATTGAGTTCGTAACTTTCGAATTCCTCGGCCGTCGCATCCTCGTTAACCAGCAATAGCTTAACCTTGGTATTGGCGGGCACCTCAATCTCCGAGGGATAGAACAAATGATCGCGGATGGTGATGGTAAAGACCGGTTTAGCGGCGTGAATGACACCCGAAACTAACAACCATCCCGAAAATAAAACCAGCTTGTAGCACCTGCTCATAGCCGCGATTCCTCCACTGCAGGAAATATTATCTCTATAGCCAAACCGCCTAATTCGGCAGATAGGGAAAAGACTATCTTCCCGTGATGCAGGTGCGTGACGAATGAGACTATGGATAACCCGAGCCCGCTGCCGGTCACGCCCGACGAATGCTGGTCACCACCCACCCGATAAAAACGCTCGGTAACCCGGGCATATTCGGACGCGGGTATACCCGGGCCTGAATCCTCAACCACGACACTCACCCCCGTCGAATTCTCCCGAATGGTGATTCGAATGGCACCCTTGTCCGGCGTATATTTGCTCGCGTTGTCGATCAGGTTGCGCAACAGCACCGACAGCGAGAACGGTTCGCCCAATATGCTGGCACGCTCACCCGTTAACTCGATCGATTGTTGCTTCGCTTCAATCTGGTCATACATATCGGAGATAACCGTTTGCGTAATCTTGTTCAAATCACATTCTTCCAGCTCGGTGTCATTTTTCTCCAATGACACCCGATGCATGACCAGCAGTTGTTCAATACTATGGCCCATTCTGTCGACCGTGTTATTGATGCTGCGCAAGCTCGTATCATTAACAGACCCCTTGCCCAGATTGTGCAACCCAACCCGCAGTGTTGCCAGCGGTGTTTTCAGCTCATGTGCGGCATCCGCGGAAAAACGCTTTTCCCTTTCAAACGCTTCATACAGGCGATGGAACAACTGGTTGAGTGAACCAACGATGGGCTTCATCTCATTTGGGTATCGACTGTCATCCAGCACCGAGAAATCACCCGCGGCTTTACGGGAGAGCGCGTTTGCGAGGCGGTCGAGGGGCTTCAGGCCGAGCAGTACGATAAACCAGACCAGGATACCAAGTAGCGGCAACACCCAGATAATAGGCAGTATTGCCTCGAGCAGGATGCCTTCCGTTAACGCCGTATATACATCGAAGCGTTGCGCCACAATGACATATCCCTCGCCTGCCGGGCCGGCGACACTCACGGTACGCCAGCGTTTACTCGCGTAGCTGACAACATGGAATCCATCATCGAACTGGATGAGTGGTTCAGCGGGTGCATTTGTCGATCGGGCGACCAACCTACCGGACTGCCATACCTGGAACAGGCTATTTTCATCATAAAGGTTCTCAGGTATCGCGATTCCATTGGTCACCAGTATCGATACCGAATGGGCCTTTTCCATTACCTGGCGCTCCACCAGCCTGGCCGATTCTTCCAAGCTATTGCTATAGCCATGCAACGCGGCTATGAAGTTGCTCAGGCAAATGACTGACAGGATAACCAGGATTAGGTATGCACGTACTGACTTCATTTTTCTTTAGGCGCTACGCGTTGTTTCGATCTATTGTATAGCCAACTCCGCGTATCGTCTTGATAAAGTCTGCCGGCAGCTTTTTCCTGAGATTGCTGATATGCACTTCTACTGCATTGCTGCCAATCGTTTCGCCCCAATCGTATAAACTGTTTTCCAGGCTATCTTTGGTCTTGATTCGACCGGCGCCTTCCATCAATGCCTTGAGCGTCATGTATTCCTTGCGCGGCAGCCCGACTTCCAGGTCATCCACCAAAACCTTGTGCGCGACCACATCCAGCGTAACTTTGCCGATGATTATTTCACTGCTGAAAGCGGTACCGAGGCGGCGCGACATTGCCCGCAAGCGGGCCAGCAATTCAGGCATGTCGAAGGGTTTTGCCAGGTAGTCATCCGCCCCGACATCGAGGGCATTGACCTTATGATCCAGTGCGCTACGAGCGGTTAAAATCAACACTGGCACCGCCGCCTGCCTGTGCCGGAGATATTTGAGGACCTCGATACCATCGATGTCCGGCAGCCCCAGGTCCAGCACCACCAAATCCGGCTCAAAATCGTGAAACCGTGCCTTGGCAGCCTCCCCCGATGCAGCATGGGAGACGACAAAGCTTTCGTCCTGGAGGGCCTGGATGAGTTCGGCAGCCAGGTCCCTGTCATCTTCTACCAATAATAACTTCAATAGTTAAACACTCCACAATCACTTGGGCAGCCTCGCTACAGGCGTTTCTCAACCTCAGCTAACGCTGCAAGTATTTCCTTTTTTCTACCCTGGTCGGCCAATTCACGACCCGGGCGGGGCGCAGCACCAAGCGCCCGCTGCAAATGTTCCTTGGCCTCTGTAAAGCGCTTCTTATTGATCAGGTAGTCCGCATAAAAATAGTTCGGGTCGATACCGTCAGGGTTGATGGCAAGCGCTTTTTGCAACAGTGACTGGGCTTTTTTGTTGTCACCAAAACCTATCGGCCAGCCCGGCACGTTGAAGTACAGAGTGCCCAGGCTGGTATAGGCAGAGCCATTCAACGCATTGGGATCCAGCTCCAGCGCTCGCTCCAGGTCTGATTTGGAGGACTTTGCATACTTTAATGCACCCAGCCCGCCTTTCACACCCGCATAGGTGGATTTTATGATGCCTCGCCAGATCAACACAGAAGCATCCGACGGAAACTGCTCCACAAAGCCATCGGCATCCGCGACAAGCTTGATGAAAGCCTCATCCTGTGATTTCCCTTGCAGTTTGTAATTATCTACCGCCCACTCCTTCTGCATGTAGGCGACCGCTTCCTGGCTATTATTAACAGCCAGGCTTAGCCCGGGAAGCAATCCCAGGCTGATGATTATAAAACTATAAATAAGCTTTTTCATGTTCATCTCCTATGGTCGCGCGCGCGACAGGTTGGTTAGAAAGACTCGAAAATCGACGGATAATGGGTAACTGCTTGAATAATGCCTTATCGACCAGGCTCGGAAACAAACCGTTTAGTCGCACGAAAAACGCTTCCGGACTGCCCAGGTAAAGCGTCGCCGAGCCTTCTTTCTTCAGCATCTTGACCAGCATATTCGCTACCCATTCCGGGTCATCGATGGTGTTGCCAAGCGCTTCGTTCAGTTGCTGCATCTCGTCACTGTTAAGCTCGGTATTTGTTGCCCTGGGCGCAAAATAAATGACCTTAATGTTGCTATCAGCGAGTTCTCTTCGTAATGATTCAGTAAAACCTCGCAAACCAAATTTGCTGGCACAGTAAACGGTTGAACCCGCATAGCCAATGCTGCCGAGAATGGAGCCGATGTTTACAATGACCGGCCTGGCTGAGCGCTTTAACAACGGCACGAAATCGCGACACAGCAACATGGGGATCTGCATATTGGTCGCGAGAATATCCTCAACATCCTGGTCGGCGGTTGCTTCCAGTAACCGTAGCTGGTTAGTACCTACTCCATTGACCAGCCCACTCGCTTCAAATGCTGTCGCTTCCTCCACCAAAGCGGCACGGTCCTTTGCGGATTTCAGGTCCGCGACCAGCATTGAATGCCCGCTTCCAGCCAGCGCTTCCATGCTCGCCTGCAGCTTGCCTGTATTGCGACCGACCAGTAATAACTGACAGCCTTGTTGCGCCAGCGCCCTGGCTATTGCGCCACCAATCCCTCCGGAAGCACCGGTGATGACTAGTTTCTTTGCCGTCAAATTCATTCGATGACCTTTCCTGGGTATTTTAAATATGCCCTTAATCTTGATCCATCAAGCCGCAATGGCTATGACCTGCTCGGGCGCGAGTTCTCGAAACACGCCCGCATACAAACGGTAAAAACAGTTCGCCGAGTGCACGATCTGCGCCTGCTCTGCGGGATCCGAAATCTGATTCATCAATCCCTCGAAGAACTTGATATGCTCCAGGTCCAATTTGCCGTGTGAGCGAAGGTAACTGAATGCCTTTTCGGGCAGCTTCAATTTCTCCTGGATCCTGTCCGCGGCCATATCCGCAAGATTAATACTGGTGCCTTCGAGTACCTGCACCATGCCGAAGAAGCCCAGCGGATTAACCCGATCTATGGTGTCGTATGCGTAGGCAACCATCAGTTCTGTTGACAGGTTTGGCTGTGATTGACGCGCTTTTTCCTTATCGAAACCACACGCCTCGATATCGTTGAGTATCCACTCCTGGTGGCCCAGTTCTTCTTCAATATATTCCGCTACGGCCTCGCGCAACCACTCCTTGGATTCAGGCAAGCGCGCCCCGACAGCCATCAACAGGGGTGTTGTATGCTTAACGTGGTGATAGGCCTGTTGCAGGAACGCAACGTAATCCTCCAGTGAGATTTGCCCGGACAGGCAAGCGCCAATGATAGGCGACGCCAACAGGTAGCCCCTGGGCTGCTCGGTTGCGTTGCATAGGTCATCATAAAAACTCATTGCATTTCCTCTAGTTGTTTTAAAGCAGAATCCGCGGCATAGCAGCGTTCAATGTCTTTGCTGAACGCGCGAGCAACACGGTCGCGCTGCAAACGGCCGTTTGCGGTGGCATGTTTATTTAAGGCTGGTTCAGCGACACGCTGCCACCTGAGCACACGGGCATAATCAGGCAGATTTTTATTCACGCGCTCAATCCACCTGGCTATGGCCGCATCGCCAACTCCGGGGGGCGCGCACACCAGCGCACTCAAATACGGCTCGCCATCACCCACCACCATGCATTGACTGAGCAAGGGTATCGACAACAGCTCCGCTTCAACCCATTCCGGGCTGACATTGCGCCCAAAGCTGCTGATAAGGATATTTTTCTTGCGCCCGTCAATACTTAAACAGCCGTCGGCGACAGCCCCGATATCACCGGTCGGGATTTCATCGGGGTACCAGCTGTCGGAATCGCCGAGATAGCCGAGGTGGTTCGCGCCTGAAACAACAATCTCGGAATGTTTAATAGCGACATTGCAATGGGGTAATACCCGACCTACCGAGTCAACCTGTTGGTCCCCCGGTGTATTAAGCGCAACAACGGAGCCGCACTCCGACAATCCATAACCCTGGTAGACAGGCAATCCAATCTGGTGGGCCACGGTGATACTATCTGCAGCAACCTTGCCTCCCCCGACGGCAATAAATTCCAGCGAGGCAGGTGGCTGCCAACCCTGCTTACAGGCCGCCACGAGAACAGACAGCAACTGTGGCAGCAATATCATGGTGGTTGGTTGGACCTGGCTAATACACGCCAGCAAAGTTTCCACGCAAAGCCCCGAACTGCCGCTAATACCGCGCGCATCATCATCGGCAAGCACGATGCAACCACCGCACAGTAGCGGGCTGTAGATCCCCGCAACATTCTCCAGCAGGGTGCTCAAGGGCAACAAACACAGGTGCCGGGGAGACTCGATGCCAATCGCATCTGCCAGCGATCGCGCGACCAGCCATTGATGCGCCTCACTCAGGCAGACGCCCTTCGGTGAACCGGTCGAACCTGAAGTGAAGGTAATCTTTTGTGTGCCTTGCGGAAACAATGCGGCGCCAGCAACAGGTATTTTCCAGACATGAAATGAAGAGCGATTGCCTAACCGGCGCCAACCAACATCTTCTCCCATAACGGAGTCGAAGCGTTGCTGGTCACTGATAACAATATCTGCGCCGACCTGGCGTAAGCAGCGCTTGATCTGATCGACACTAAAAAATGTGGGCAGCGGCACACACACGACACCCGCTTCCTGGCATGCCAGGTCGATGAGCACCCAGTCGATGCTGTTCTGACCATGCAAGGCAACGACTCTGGCGTCCAAACTGGCAAGCCATTGTGCGCAATCGTTAACTTTACCGGCCAACTCACTATATAAAAGCTCGCCAGTCCCGTCCCTGAACGCGACTTGCCAGGCAGGCTGTGTTTGTGCAAGCAACGCCAAGCGCTTCTGTATCCCTGGCATCGGCACTACCCACGGGCCAATCGACGATGTTCAGCTAGCACGCCGGCAATCTTCATCACATCCTGGTGGTTATTTTCCCAAACGGCCGATAAAGCAGGATTACTCTTCACAAGCGCCGCCGCCTTAGCCAGGCTACCAACCATGACTTTGGGGCTGTTATCGTAATAGGTTCCCCAATTTGCCGAATCACCTTTAAGCCTGGCCGGATCGGCAGAGGCAAGATAGTCAGGTTCAAATCCCAGCCTGCGCATGAGCCTTTCGACCTCGTCTGTCACGGTAAACACCATCCACTCGTAACCCGCCTCATATAATGCCACTGCCGACAGAACAAATAGCGGCAGCCCGGCACCTCTGCGTGTTACCACAAGATTCCCGATTTCAACCAGGGAACACCTGTCGATAGGTCGTTTCGATAAGACAGATACTTGCTGCTCTATTGGCGAATCCAGGTATTGCTCCAGAAACATGGGCCGGTATTGACCGGGCTTTAATCCCAACGCGGCCTGACGGGTTTCGTCACCCGTCATTTCCAGTAGTATTGGCATAAATTCGGAGATCGAGGCATTGTGCGCCTGGAGATACTTATCTGAGATATAGCGCTCCAACTGCTTTCGCTTTGGGCCGTTCTCTGACTGAAGGCTAACTCGCCCGATCTCGGAACCCCGGCGCTTAGGGGCCAGCAGTTGGCTATTTAGTGGTATTGATGACACTTGCGCAGACATTCTTTTACTCCATTAGGCGTTCTTATGGGAGTAACAATAAGCTCCTAACCTTAAGACAACCTTAGGCGCGCAAATGTTTCTGGGAAAATCGTCGAATTTTTGGATAATTCAGGAGCAGAAGTCGCTGTAAAAAAAGGGTAAATCGACTAATAATACTTAAATATCAATAAATTAAGCACCTATCCGCGAGACCGACCACATCACATCGATTTAGCTGGCGAATTGAATCGGTCCCCGTTAGGAGGCTGACAGACTTAGGTGATCGTAGCGAGGGAAAGATCGATTTGAGGCAGATTTTTCGATTATTTGAGGAGAATAGCCCGCTATTTGACGAGAATAATCGGTAAATCTGGCCCCAATCTATTACAAGAGCGGCTTTTCCGCAGTAGATTAATCCTAAGTCCGACAGCCTACTGGCAGGTTGTTGAAAAACGTTTTCGAGGCAGCGGAGACAAGGCAAAAATTGCCGAATAAGCGCAGTTTATATGAATAAATGAGCATTTTGAGGCCATTTTTAACGCCGTATCAGCAACGCAGATAGTTTTTCAACAGCCTGCTAGGGGGCAAGCAAGGCCAGTTTCAATAATGCCGCCACCGAGATCGCGTCGGTGATCTCGCCATTGAGCGCCATATCGATAGCTTCCTGCAAAGGCAAGCGTTTTACTTCGATGTCTTCGCTGTCTTCATGGGCGGTCGCGCCATGGGTGAGCCCCCTGGCAACATAGACCAGGGCTTCTTCGTCGGTTACCGAATTAGATAGATGCATCCTTAGCAGCGGTTCCCAGTTAGCTGCGGCGAGCCCCACTTCTTCCTGTAATTCCCGCCTGGCGGTCGCCAATGGATCTTCGCCTTCAGGGGAACCCCCTTCCGGAATCTCCCAGGATAGAGCCTGCAAAGGATAGCGACTCTGGCGCACCAACCAGGTGCAACCATCCTCGTCGATGGGAACAATGCCCACGGCTGTATTCTTGAAATGCACTACCCCGTAGATCCCGGGGCTGCCCGCAGGCGTGACCACCTCACTGTGGCTCACCCGTATCCAGGCATTCTCGTAGACCTTGTTTACGCTGGTTTCACGCCATCCGCCGATAAGTTTTTTCATATGTAATGCCCTATCAAGCAGCGAATCGCTATCTCAAGCGCTATCCCATGCAATGGATGACAAGATTACAACGCGCCGAGGATCTCCTCGGTCTTATCGTCGCAGGTCTGCTTGTCCAATGCCTCGACATTGAGCCGGATTACCGGCTCGGTATTGCTCTTGCGCAGGTTAAAGCGCCAGTTCTCAAATTCCATGCTGACGCCATCGGTATAGTCGCTAGAGAGGGCGCCGGGCTTGTAAGCTTGCTCAATCGCGCTCAGCGCCTGTTCCGCATCATCGACCCGCCGGTTGATCTCACCGCTACAAGGGTATTTGGCTATCCGCTCAGCCACCTGTTGCGACAAGGGTTTACCGGACACGCTGAGCAGCTCAGCGATGAGCAGCCAGGGAATCATGCCGCTGTCGCAATAGAAGAAGTCACGGAAATAATGATGGGCGCTCATCTCACCGCCATAAACGGCATCCTCTTCGCGCATCCGCTCCTTGATAAAGGCATGTCCGGTCTTGCTCTGCACGGCCTGGCCACCCTCCTCGTTGCAAATATCGATAGTGTTCCAGGTCAGGCGCGGGTCATGAATGATCCGCGCTGGCGCAGCGTTGCCACTCTCCTTGCGCAGGAAGGAACTCGCCAACAAGCCGACGATGTAATACCCCTCGATAAACTCGCCCCTCTCGTCGAACAGGAAACAGCGATCGAAGTCACCATCCCAGGCGATACCCATATCGGCCTGGTGGTCGATTACGGCCTGCGCGGTGGCGGCGCGATTCTCTGGTAATAACGGATTGGGAATGCCATGGGGAAAACTACCATCGGGTTCGTGATGCACCTTGATAAACTCAAATGGCAGATACCTTTCCAACCCGTCGATTACCGGGCCTGCGGTGCCGTTACCGGCGTTTACCACCAGCTTCAGCGGCTTTAACCTGGCAGTATCGACATAGGACAACAAGTGTTCGAGATAGGCATCGAAGCTCGATACGCGCCGGTAAAGGCCCTTCTGCAGTTGCGGGTCGGGCGCAGCAAAGCCCTGTTCCGCCAGCCGCTTGATGTCGTTCAGGCCGGTATCGCCGCTGACCGGTCGGGATTGCTCGCGCACCAGTTTCATGCCGTTGTAGTCGATCGGGTTATGGCTGGCCGTGACGACAATCCCGCCGTCCACCTGCAGGTGGGAGGTGGCAAAATAGATCTCTTCGGTACCGCACAGGCCAATGTCCAGCACATCGACACCCTCATCACGCAGCCCGCTGGCGAGCGCCATTTTCAGGGTGATCGAGGTATGGCGGATATCACCACCCACCACCACTACCTTGGGTTTCAGGAATTGAGCATAGGCGCGGCCAATGCGATAGGCAATATCAATATTGAGTTCGTCACCCAGTTGTCCGCGGATGTCGTAAGCTTTAAAACAGGTCAGGTTCATGGTGTCGTTTAAGTATCAGGAAACAAAAAAAGGGCAACCGGTGGATTATAACAGGCAGAATGCCTGGGAGCAGGACTGACTCCGGAAGCGACTACTCTGCAGCCGGATCCGCGACCCGATGCGTTTTTACATCATCGCGCACCACCGAAACGTCCCTGGGTGCCTCAATCCCCAAACGGACCTGCTGCCCCGACACTTTGAGAATATGGAGGGTGATATTATCGCTTATTTTAAGCGTTTGATTAGTTGAGCGAGTGAGCTTTAACATGATGACCTTCCCTGGATTATGTTCTCGTAATGGTACCCGAATGTTAACTGATTACTAGCTTAAAGTTGTGAGGCCAGCCGGTTCAGGCAACCGATGGGCTTTGCCCAGAACGATTCGTTGCACCGTTACGGATCTGATTGGGAACCTGGAGTAGACCACAAAAACCCGATTGATATGCGATGCCTGAACACAACCGCTTAGGCGCTCCAGGACTGCGATGTCTCGGTGGTGCTCGGCGCCCGGCAATACGCTATGAGATGAAGACATCCTCATCATCATTATCCGAGACGCGTCGACCATCCCCGCCGCGATGCTCTAAAGATTCAACAAAACCGTTATTGGACCCATACAGCGAGCGCCGATCTCCATCGCTACGTCGATCCCGGTAGCGCACGTAACAGCAATTGCATCGCTCGACATCACACTCGGCTAACGGGAGCATCGGCGCTTCGTCCGGCAGGAATCGCTTGCCATCGAGCTGTTGCATCGCAGCACAGGTGACGACGCCATGGCTGGATCCGATAGCTACGCCAGGGAACTTGGGCGGAGAAGGTTTGTTGGATGGCGCAGATTGGTTGCGCGCACGCAGGAAATACCAGCC
>CAXMOT010000161.1:0-6914 GCA_964195105.1 uncultured Gemmatimonadales bacterium
CTAGCGCTCAGACATTTCCCGCCCTGGGTCCGGATTTCACTGTGCTTCTCGGCAGCTGGACGGAGCGGATTGAGCCCGTGCCACTGCGGCTAATTATTCATTGGGCGCAAAAGACTGGATTCCCGCCTTCGCGGGAATGACACAGGGGGCCGGCCAGATAGGTAACACTTCTTATTCTATATGGGTTGTAAAGCTCCGTAAGCTCACGTTGTCTTAACGAATTTAGTGCGCGCTCGTGACCAGCGCCCCAATATGCATAGCGAACACAGCCATCGCGGGCACGGGAATTTCTGCCTCGCCATTCTCGTTAACTGTTACTAGCTCGCCTGTGCATCCGCCATCGTTGCGCTCGAATTCAGCGCTTGCGATGTTGCAGTAGAGCCCCTGCGCCATTCCGGTCTGGAAGGTTTGGGTGAACGCCTCGTCGGCACGGTTAATTACTACAAAGCCTGCGCCGCCATCGGCATTCCCCCGGGTGAAAGCAATCCTGTCGTCCCCCTGTTGCCACCAGTTGCTGATTTCAAATGCATTGGCAGCTTGCATGACATTGCGGAATTCGACCATGTTGGCGATGGCGGGCAGGCGGTGTTCGCATTTCCATGCGTCGCCGAAGCAGTTCATGCTGCCATCGTCATTGTAAACATTGAGGGTGTTGCCCTTGCCGTCGTGCGGGGGGCCCTGGCTGTCATCCACGCCGCCCCATTCATAGCTGGACATCAGCTTTGGGTAACCATAGGGCCATGCCAGCATGAACATGTTGGCAAGCTCGTACACCGGTCCGCTACGGTGGGTCATTTCGGCGGCCATACCATGACCGCGCTGGTTATCGTGGTTATCGATAAATACGACGGCTTTATCGCTCGCCATCATGCCTTTGGTTGCGGTTAAGTCCTGCAGGGTTTGCAGTGATCCGTCGGCGAATACATGGCCCACGTGCAGGCTGTATTTCAATTCGGTGACGTCGGCGATAGCCGTGTACTCGGCTGCAGTCACAGGCGCGCCGCCCGCGTCGATCACTTCCTGGAATACATAATAGTCGCCGTTGATCCGGTCGAGGATGGCCTGGATGTGCTCGGGATACATATGCTTTGCCGCATCGACGCGAAAGCCGGCCACACCGATATCGATCATACTTTGCAGATACGCGGCGATGGTGCGTTGCACTTTTTTGTCGCCCATATCCAGGTCCGGAAGTCCGCCGAGCTGGCAGCGCCGAATGTTATCCGCGCGATTGGCATTGAGCTTCACGTCCTCGGCGACCTGGTAATCTTCAGCGGCAATGACGCACGTGCGGTTAAAGTTGCGCTTGCGGAAGTCCGGGTAGCGCTTCTTTGGGTTGCTGAATTTTGAACCGCCAATACCCCTATCCGCCTGGTGCGCCATATGGTTAATCACCGCATCCGCATAGATTCCGACGCCGGCGGCATTGCAACGCTGCACCATGTCCGCAAACTCTTCCGGAGATCCGCTGCGGCTTACCAGCTTGTAGGAAACTGGTTGATAGCGGGCCCACCAGGCATACGGGCGGCCGATGTCGGGATGGCGATGATCGATGTGCTCGTTGGGGGGCGAGACCTGTACCGCTGAGAAACCTTTCGGCCCCAGGAAGTTTTCGCACTCCTGCGCAATATCCGTCCACTTCCATTCGAACAGCTGCACAAAGGTGCTGCGGTGCCCGGTTGAAGATGGCGCCGATTCGTCGGCAACGACCATGCTGCCGGTGAGCGGAATTAAAACCAGCAACAACAGCCGGGCCATCGATCCGGACACTGCTGCGCGCATTCCCCCTGGGGTCGAGGAACAAACAGGTCGGCGCAGTGGAGCCGGAGCGATAAATAATAAAGCTGGTTTCATGGTTTGGCTGGTCCTTTCGCTAACAGTATGATTATTTTCGGTGAGCCGTTTCCTGTTTCAGGTGCTACGCGCTCTACTCGGGTGTTGTGGGTGTAGCCCTTACTTCAGCGAAGCAAAAAAAGCGCCGTAGGCAGGCATTTCGACATGCTGGCTTTTGACCTCAAGGGCTGCGAAGCCATGGCCTCTTAGCGGCGTAAGGTTCCAGTCGGCTGCAAACCTCATGTCCTGAGTTGATTTAGACAGGTTAAAGCAGGCTAATACCCGTTCCCCATCATACTCTCGGATGAACGCCAGGACATCGGCGGGTGAATCAACAAATTCGTTATCACCGTGACACAGCGCAGGAACATGTTTACGCCAGTACAGGAAGTTGCGGTTGGCGTTCAATACCGAATCGGGGTCAGCCTGCTGGGTGGCGACGGACCTGGCCCGGTGGCTCTTGGGTACGGGCAGCCAGGGTTTGGCGATCGAAAACCCCGCCGAATCTCCGTCACTGCTCCATGGCATGGGCGTTCTGCAGCCGTCGCGGCCTTTGAAGGTGGGCCAGAAGCGTTTGCCGTAGGGATCCTGTAACAGTTCCCTGGGGACATCCGCTTCGGGGAGCCCCAGTTCCTCGCCCTGGTAGATGCAAATGCTGCCCCTGAGGGAGCACAGTAGGGCGAACAGTAATTTGGCGAATTCCGTGGGAGGATTGATGCCGCCCCAACGGGTGATGACCCGGGTTACATCATGGTTACTAAAGGTCCAGCTGGGCCAGCCGTCGGTGAGCTTGGCCTCGAGGTCCTCGACTGTCTTGCGGATATGTTCGGCGGAAAATTGGTTGCTCAGCAACTCGAAGCAGTAGGCCATGTGCAGGCGAGAATCCCCATTGGTATAGTCGGCCATAGTCCGGGGCGAGTCATCTGACGAGATCTCGCCGATTGAGACGCTGCCGTCGTATTGGTCGAGCAGGGCGCGCAGTTCTTCCAGGAACCCCAGGTTCTCCGGTCGGTTATGGTTATAGGTTTGATATTGTGAGGTATAGGGATTGTCCGGCTGGCAACCTGTGGAGCCTTTAGCTGACCGAGGGCGCGGCGGGTTGTCCCGTAGTTGCTGATCATGGAAGCAGGATACGACCGCATCGACGCGGATACCGTCAACGCCACGCTGCAACCAGAACTCGATTTCTTCCAGTATCTGGCGCCTGACGTCCGGATTGTGATAATTAAGGTCAGGCTGGCTGGTCAGGAAGTTATGCAGGTAGTATTGCTGCCTGCGTGATTCCCATTCCCAGGCACTGCCACCGAACACCGCTAGCCAATTATTTGGGGGCGTGCCGTCGGGCTTTGGGTCGGCCCATACATACCAGTCTGCTTTGGCATTGGTGCGGTCTTTACGGCTCTGCTGGAACCAGGCGTGCTGGTCCGAGGTATGGCTGGGAACCTGGTCGATGATGAGCCTGATGTTCCGGCGGTGAGCCTGTTCGACCAGCTCATCGAAATCGGCGAGATCCCCGAACAGCGGGTCTACGGCGCGATAATCACTGATATCGTAGCCAAAATCCTTCATCGGGGACTTGAAGAAGGGTGATATCCAGATCGCATCCACGCCCAGGTCGCGAATGTAATCCAGCTTTTCAATAATACCCCTGAGATCGCCAATACCGTTGCCGCTATGATCGTTAAAGCTGCGCGGGTAGATCTGGTAGATGACGGCGCTGCGCCACCAGGCGGGTGCAGTCGATGGCAGGTCGCCAACCTGGTTGCTGGCCTGTTCTTCTGGTAAATGCGGTGCTCTGTGCATGCTCATAGTTGCCCGCGTATCCCCCCTGTCGCCGTGAATTAGTTCTTAGTTGTTAAATTGCGCGCCCAAGTATTTCGAATGACCTGAACGCCTGGAGCCGTAGCTAAAAAAGCATACTTAGCGCAGACCGAACGAACAATAGAGGGCATACGTATTCATGGTTAGCGCAGCATATTCTGCCTGCGCAGGCTGTGCCTGAATACACCTAACGTCCTGAAAAAATTATGGTTTCAGGCGCGACACTCCGACGCTATACCCGGCCTGCATACGTATTCAATGCCCGATTGGACTGCATACGTATGGAGTCTATTGTTTTTGTTTGGCCGCCTACTTACTATGCCAAGACATTAAAAAAACAATTATTAGCGAGCGAATAAGGCGATGGGGGGATTTTCGGTTGAGTAGTCACAAACCCAGCCTGGGCTTCTGGCAAATCTGGAATATGTGTTTTGGTTTCCTGGGCATTCAGTTCGGGTTTGCACTACAAAATGCTAATGTCAGCCGGATATTCCAGACCCTCGGTGCGGACGTCGATGATATCCCCATTCTATGGATAGCAGCGCCCGTCACTGGCCTGTTGATACAGCCCATCATCGGTTACCTGAGCGATAACACCTGGAATCGCCTGGGTCGGCGGCGGCCCTATTTTCTTTATGGCGCGATCTTCACCACCGCAGCGATATTCTTCATGCCCAATTCCCCGGCATTGTGGATTGCGGCGGGTACCCTGTGGATCATGGACGCGTCGATCAATATCTCGATGGAGCCGTTTCGAGCCTTCGTCGGCGATATGCTGCCCAATGAACAGCGTACCGCGGGCTTCGCGATGCAGAGCTTTTTTATCGGGGTGGGAGCGGTGGTCGCCTCGGCGTTACCCTGGATGCTGACCAACTGGTTCGACATCAGCAACACCGCACCGGAAGGCATCGTACCGGATTCGGTGAAGTTTTCGTTTTATGTGGGCGGCGCCGTGTTGTTTGCTGCGGTGCTGTGGACGGTTTTTTCGACCAAAGAATATTCGCCTGAGCAGCTTGCGGCGTTCGACGATGCCGAACCTGCCTCAGCGCATAAAGCGCAGCTGCTGGTGCGGATGCGCAGCGCCCTGCAGTATACCCGCGGGGGAGCGGCCTGGCTGGTGGGTGGCCTGGTGATCGCGTGGATTGTGTTCAATTGGCAGCTCGACCAGCAGCTGTATATATTGGGGTTCGGTCTCAGTGCCTTCGGATTGCTGCAATTTGGCGCGGCCGCCTGCAAACAGCGTGGTAAGACCGACAACGGCTTCTACGAGGTCATTGATGACATGTTCCACATGCCCAGGACCATGAAACAATTGGCGGTAGTCCAGTTTTTCTCCTGGTTCGCATTGTTCGCGATGTGGATTTATACCACCTCGGCGGTGACCGCCTATCACTACGGCACGGCCGACCCGATGTCCGAGCTGTTTAACGACGGCGCAAACTGGGTTGGCATATTGTTTGCGGCCTATAACGGCTTTGCCGCCCTGGCGGCGTTTGCGATCCCGGTACTCGCCCGGTTCACCAGTCGTAAGGTCGCGCACATGATCAACCTCTGGATCGGAGGGATCGCGTTGCTTTCCTTCATTTTCATTAAGGATCCGCAGTTGTTATTGCTATCGATGGTCGGTGTAGGCATCGCCTGGGCATCTATTTTATCCATGCCGTATGCCATCCTTTCCGGTGCGTTGCCGGCAAATAAGATGGGCGTCTATATGGGCATTTTTAACTTCTTTATCGTCATCCCGCAAATTCTTGCCGCCAGCATAATGGGCTTCCTGATACGGACCCTGTTTGAGGGCCAGGCCATCTATGCGCTAGTGCTTGCCGGCGTGAGCATGCTGATTGCCGGGTTGTCGGCCTTGCTGGTCGAAGACGATGTGACAGAAAAGGCCTACCAGCCGGCAGAGTCCAGGTAATTGATATGGCGAGCATCGCACCCAGTGGCTGGCGAAAAAGCCAACATGACGCCAATCGTAATGCGCGCCAAGATTTCTCTCCCCCTACCGTTAGCGGGAGCTTGCGCTCCTTCTTCCTCCAGCGGATAGGGTTTGACAGCTGCTTGGATCAGATCGAGCAGCTTTTTTTATTCCTCCAATACAGGGTGAGTTTCTATGCCTGTTGTTAAATTCCGGTTTTGCGTCTTACTGTCGTTAATGTTGCTCGGTTGCTCGACAGAGCCGCCGGTGTCTCAAGACACCACCGATGCCCCGGGTGCACCCGGGATGGCTTCGGTGTGGGCGTTTGCGGGTAAAACCGGCATCGGCACCTCCTACGAGCAATATTCGCAGACTGGCTACCAGGACGGCGGGCCCAGCGGAAAGATATCCCGTGTGTGGTTCTCGATCGCCCAGGGCATTATTACGGAAACGATGTATGGCCTGATCCATGAGGCGCAGATCAAGGAACTGCAGCTATTAATCGCCGGCGACGGATTTGTCGACCAGGAAAAACTGGATACCCGGCATAGCGTCGAATATTTGCATACCGATGCGGCCGGCCGACCTTTGTCTCTAGCCTACAAGGTTACCAATCGCGATATTGAAGGCAAATATGAAATAGAAAAGCACCTGTTCACCGATCCCGATCGCGATGTGTTGTTTGTACGCGTGATCGTGCGGGCGTTGGCCGACAACATCACGCCTTATGTCTACCTGAATCCCCATGTCAACAATACCGGGGATGACGATCGAGCCAGTGCAAGTTCCGACGCCTTGTGCGCCGAAGATAGCGGCGTCCACCTTTGCCTGAAATCTGCCAGCAAGTTTGCCGCCACCTCGGCGGGTTTTGTCGGCGTCTCGGACGGCCTCACGGATTTAGCTGACAACGGCACACTCGACTGGAACTATGCCGGGACGGGCGCCGAGCCGGGCAATGTTGCCATGACGGCACAGCTGCAGACCCTGAATAACGAGCAGCGGGTGTATGACTTTGCCATCGGGTTTGGCCCGGATAAGGCGGCCAGCGCAGCCGCTGCGACGCAATCCCTGGCTGCGGGATATGACAAGGTGCTGGCCCACTATAATGGCCAGGGCGCGCAGACAGGTTGGGAGGACTACCTGGCCAGTCTGGGTGGGTTGCCCGCTATGCTCGGCACCACAACCGACGACGGCCATTTGCTGCATGCCAGCGCAATGGCATTAAAGGCCCAGGAAGATAAAACCCATGCGGGTGCCCTGATCGCCTCACTATCCAATCCGTGGGGCGCAACCAGTGCTGCGGCGCGGGGCAAGACCGGCTACAAGGCGGTGTGGCCGCGTGATT
>CAXMOT010000162.1:0-13468 GCA_964195105.1 uncultured Gemmatimonadales bacterium
TGGGTGGGAAACTCCTGCCCCTGCTTTAAATACCCACTCGTATACTCTGCATCCAACCCGACCGACCAGCTGACGGCTGCGGCGCCAGCCCCGCTCACGTAGTAACCCGACTGAACCCCCATGCTGGACTGGCCGTTTTCCTCGAGCGGGTCGCCCGGCAGGAAATGCTGCAGGAAGTCCATATCCGAATAACGCACATAAGGGGTGACCAGCAGCCGGGTGTCTTCGCCAACAGGAATACTGAATCGTGACCATGCGCGGGCGGCCACGGCATCACGAAACGCCTCCGGATTCGGGTTGGACTCGGCGATCGCCGGATCCTTGTACGCATCCAGGCCCTCGATAAAGCCCGCCGTTTCCTGTTCGAGATTAACCAGGGTCATACCGAGCTCGAGGTCATAATCCGCAAAACTGGTATGGCGCCACGCCGTGATTTTTTGCTGGTCGTAACCGGATTCATCCCGGTATCCGCCATCGTGCGCGGCGGTTAGTTTAATGCCGCCTCGCTGGCTACTGAGTGCCATTCGGGTGCGCGCGTAATCGTGGGGGCCCGCATCCAGGCCGAGGAAGTTAGGCACATCACCAGTCGGTACGGTCAGCACATTGACGACGCCGTGCAGCGCATTTGATCCGTAAAACGCACTGCCTGGGCCACGCAGCACCTCGATCTTTTCAGCCTGTTCGGTATGCGCCTCAAACAACTCATTGATATTGCAAAATCCCGCCGGTCGCAGCGGAATATTATTTTCCAGCATCAACACAGCGCCACAACCACCCGCTCCAGTGAGCACCGGGGATCGAATCGCCGGCAGGTATTCCTGGCCATTACCACGGTGCATATTAGCACCCGGAATCCTGAGCAATACCTCCTGGATATGCGCCTGACCGACAAACGCAATACTCTCGCGGTCCAGCTGGCTGATACTCTGCGCAATATCGGCGGCGGCCGCCTCCTGGCGCGTCGCTACACTCACCACCGTCTCCATAGCCTGCTCCGCATCTGCCGGCTCGGCATCGGCAAACGCGAGGCCTGTCGGCTGCACTCCCACACCGATAACGAGTGTGGCACAGGCAAAATTTAACAGGAAGTTACTAACCGATTTGGATCGCATTTTTATGAACGCACAGGGGTGAATTTTCGCAGCGCAGATTATCGCCGATAACGTCGGCACCGGGTAGATTATTATTGCCGCTCACCCTTACTCAACCTCCTTAACCCGCACAACCCCAAAAACGGGCGAATATGCAGGTCTCTGCTAGACTTACCAGTAGTGATTTGCGCAGCGACACTTGGCGCGCAACTCCGTGATAACTACCGGGTATACCCGGGTTAGCAGATTTGGCGGGCAGGGTATCTGGAGTCCGGCGTGATAGGGAATATCGCGACAGATAAAAGATTCCACGTTTGACCGACCGTGCAGATTTGCCCCGTGAAGTACCGTTCAACCGCAGGATACAGATTTATATGCTCCAGGCCACAGCAGCAATACCGGCATCACAAGATGCGTTAAGCGAAATTGTTAACTCCAGTTCCAGCCTGTATAGCTTGCCGGATATTTACTTCCGGGTGCGCGATATCATTAACGATCCCGAGTCGGAAATGCGCCAGTTGAGTGAGGTGCTTATTAATGATCCGGGGCTCAGCGCGCGCCTGCTGCGCATAGCCAATAGCCCGATCTTCGGTCTGGTGGCCAGGATAGACACCATTACCCGCGCGGTGCAAGTTATCGGCTTCCAGCATATCTATGACCTCGTCATCGCCACCAGCATTACCAAGACGTTCCAGGGCGTTTCCAATGACATCATGAGCATCGATGCATTCTGGATAGCCAGCATCGAACGCGCATTGATCGCACGAAAACTGGCGGAGCACACGGGCATATCGGATTGTGAGCGCCTGTTTGTGGGTGGCCTGCTGCTCGATATCGGGCACCTGGTGTTATACGAGCACAAGCCTGAAGAGGCGCAACGCGCAATCATCATGGCGGAACAACAAGGCAAACCCCTGCATCTGGCAGAACGCGAGATTCTCGGTTTCAGTGCCGCCGAATTAGCCAGCGCACTCGCCCGTGAGTGGAGTCTTCCCGAACAGTTCAGCAACCTGATTTTTTACCAGGACTGCCCCGAACTCGCCACAGAGAATCAGTTGGAAACCATCATCGTGCACACCGCCAAACAGTTGGCGGGCACTGTGGCTGAACCGGAGGCTACCCAGATTGCCTACGATTCGATTCCGGTGACGTCTAAGACTGCCCTAAACCTCAGCCTGGAAGACCTTGAGCAGTTGCTCGCCGACGCCATGAGCGGCATCTCGGAAACCCTGGATATCATCTTACCGCAATCCTAGGCGGCATAACTTCGCTCGACGGCCAATCCGAATTACCCGGACTGACAGGGGCCCGACCGCCCCTCGTCGTCAATTAAATGGGCGCCAAGGAACTAATCCAGCGCATCACCATCTTATCCAGTGTCGCTCATTTAAGCAGGAAGTAATCACATGCAACGTCGCCATTTTTTAGCCGGAGTACTAGTTGCCGGCAGCGCCCTCGCGCTACCCTTTCACTTGAAGGGTGCCTCTTCCAGCAAGAGCGGCAAAATAACCCCCATCGAACGCAGCCAGGCGGAATGGCGTAAACTGCTAACCGACGCACAGTACCATGTGCTAAGGGACGCGGGCACCGAACCACCCGGAACCAGCCGCCTGAATGATGAAAAGCGCGAGGGCACCTATACCTGTGCCGGCTGCGACCTCGAGTTGTTTGAGTCCGCGAAGAAATATGAGAGCGGCACCGGCTGGCCCAGTTTCTGGGCGTCTATCGAGGGGCACATGGAGACATCCATAGATTTCCACCTGGTCTATCCCCGCACCGAATACCATTGTGCGCGCTGCGGTGGTCACCAGGGACATATATTCGACGACGGCCCCAAACCGACCGGCAAGCGCTGGTGCAATAATGGCGTGGCGCTGACGTTTGTGCCCAAGATTGCCTAGCCGTGTCATTGCGAGGAGCGCAGCGACGCGGCAATCTGCTGCTTTAAAATAGCCGCCTGTATCCAGGCCAAATAACTAACCAGCTACATAAACCTGGGAGCCTCTGAACAAGCATATGACGCCTCTGGCTTACAGGCGAATCGCCAATTGCGGCGCGAGTTTGAAGGCATGCGTCGGCCTGTCGAAAAGACGCAACAAAGAGTGGCGGTTCGCCTGTAAGCCCCGTAGGGCGAGGCCTGAAGCGCACATCTACAGCGTTGCGGGCCTTGTTAAGGACTAAGGCCATTAACGGCGACCCGCGCCTTGCATCTGTACGCTTCAGGACACGCAGAGATGCCATATACTTATTCAGAGGCTCCCCTATTCTCGGGGCTAAACCAACCACCAAGTGCCTGCACAGGTGCCTGCGCATCCGGGGCACTCACCCAAGCCACCAGCGCGTAACGCGGGGCTGGCTCATCCAGGTAGAATTCGATCGTACCCTCCCAGCTTCCAGAATCGCTGTTATAGGTCTGCTGATCGAGTAGCACGAAATCATGCGCCAGTTGACGATTGCGGTTTTCACCCGCCTTGACCGGTGTTTCCAGGTCCATACCCAGCAGCGCGATGGTTAGCTCGGAAGGACGATTATGGTGTTGCCCGGATGGGTCCGCAAACTGCGCGGTAAATTCAGGACCGTCCACCTGCAGGCTCAATACCCCGACCTTCTCACCCCCGCCAGCATCCTCACCGACAGCATTTTCACCGGCAGACAGGGACGCATTGCCACTGAAAAACCCTCTCCATTCATAGCCATTAATCACGAATCCGGGCGTATACACGGAATTAACACCACCCTGGCGTTTGTAACGCGCCTGGCGGCGGGTATGGGCCTTACGGGAAAACCGATCCTCCCAGCCGAGGTAATTCCAGTAATCCACATGGAATGCGACCGGCACATAAACCGTCCATAAATCCGGACGGGTCTTGAATTGGGTAAGCCAGAGGTCGGCCGCTGGGCAACTGCTGCACCCCTCAGAGGTATAGAGTTCGACCAGCCTGGTTTGCTGTTCGCCGCTGCTAAAGCGTTGCGGATCCGCTATAGCGAAGCCGGATAAAAATAGGGCGATAGCCAGGCAAAGGGTGTTAATAAACTGCATCCGGTGTGTCCCATGAAGTGAATAAACTAACTGTAGATCCGGCCAACCGGGTTTCGCAGTTCCAAACCAGCTAACCCCGATCTCATCTATTAGTCATCGACTATGAACCGAAGTTTCGACACGGCAAACCAAAAGCTGCCGGCCTGCGTATTAGTGTAACCAGCGCGAACCAGCCTGCATCTAAAGTTACACGAAGACTAGTTGGCACCATGCAAGGTACGTATTCGTTAACAACTTGCGGACTGCGTTCAAGTTATCAGGTACAAACATCAAACGGAGCAATTAATGGTTAACAGATTCACCACCACAGCGCTGTACGGGTTGCTCGTCGCGATTATGTCACTGGGTCTCACCCTGACACAGGCAAATGCGAGCGAGTCTGCCGCCCCACAGGGTACCTGGACCAAATTCAAGGCCAACACCAAGGGCGGCTGGGGCATAACCAACACAGACGGGGCGAGCTATATTGAGTTTGACGAGGCATTCAAGACTAAAAAAGCACCTGATCTTAAGGTCTTACTGTCGCCGAAACCTGTTGACCAGGTTACTAACCGCAACGCCCTAGACGGAGCGCTAGTCGTGACCGAGTTAAGGAGTTACTCCGGCGCACAGCGCTTCAGGCTGCCCGACGGTATTAACCTCGCAGATTACCAATCAGTGCTTATCCATTGTGAAAAATATACGTATGTCTGGAGCGGCGGCTCGCTTAAATAGTCCACCCGAAAATAAGCCGCTCTCCAACGCCCGGACTCCAAGGGAGGAGTCGAGGGGCGGTAGCCTGGTTTTCACTCGCCAGGTTGCTGCCTCTCGTTTTTAGCGTTATCGACTATCTGAGTTGAGGATGATCTCTAGAAACTCAGATGTGATGCACCAATCCTGGCAAAAAGGTTCGATTTGGTATAACAGTCGGAAGCAGCCGCTTGTAACTTTACCTGCGTCACTTCCGTTATGCGCCAGGAGCGGACGTTTAACGCCCAAATAAGGGGCTTATAACTAGTTGGCTAAAATGTGAAGCGAAGCGAAACTCAGCCAACTGTTAGAAGTCCCGCTTAATTTGCTTGTTAGCTGACTAGCTGGCGCTTCATTATTTAGAGTATTCAATTAATTCTTCTATATACAAATAATCATCTTGTGACTGAGTTAGCTTAATAAATGTTTTTAACTTAGGCGCATACAAATGAATATCTTCCGTGTCAGCGCTATACCCTCTGGAGTTCGTAATTTTTCCTTTGTATTTGATGGTATAAGCCATAAAGGTTCCTGCTTCTACCGTTTCTTCTTGAAAAGATAGAACCTCAGCATCTTGGATGGTAGCGCCTTTCGTGCCGTCGTCACTTGTCCAGTGTTCCTCAAATATCCACTTCTTGCCAACCATCAAAGGCCAGGAATATCGTGACGTTTTGCTTTCAATCGGCTTAACAATGCTTGCTAATGGAATGGTGCCATTTTCAGTCAACATACTGAGCACGCCATTTTGGTTGGTTATTTCCTTGGTCTCTTTTCCTTCTGCACGTACTTCCCCGCCTGTAGTTACACCCTTATATTTCCAAACCCATTTTTCACCCTCTTTATAGTCTGCCTGAGCTGGCTGTTGTGTGGCATCAGTTTCCGCTGCACTGACACAACAACTAAGCATGATTAAACTACAAAAGACTAAATATTTATTTCGCATTTCAAAATACTCTTTTAAACAACTCTATTATCACATCTATTCAACGACATGGACTATTTAAGCTAACAGCTTAATACGCGAACCGCTCGGTTCGCTTAATTAGAATATTGGGGTGTTAAGCGAACCAGGTTACGCATAACACCACCATTCTGCCGAATACGCGAACGCTTAACAATTGCAGATGTCGGCTTTGTGTCGGAAACGGCCCTTAGCCATCTATCCCGCCAAGACACTGACTTGCGCCTCAACTACAGCTGCTTTGTACTGCGGATTCAATGGGTACCAATCGAAGATAAAGTCAGTAGCGGCTTAACAATCCGGGAGATTCGAGCTAACGATTTTTCTGCGCTTCCAGAATAGCTTCTACCAAATCCGCGGGGATTTCGGGGGGGACTTCGGCGTCGAGTTGCTCGAACACCTGTTTACCGAGCTCCTGGCTCCTGCGATAGGCATCGATATACCTTCGGCAAGGCGAGCACATCTTCATATGCAGAGCGAATTTAAAGCTGCGATAGCCGGCCAGGTTACCCTCGAAGTATTCCGAGACAAACTCATCGAACTCCCGACAGGTTAGCATCGTCGGCATTTTCATCATGCCGCTTCTCAACTTTAGTGCGATAGGATTCATAATCGTGCAGCCTCCACCAGCCCCGGTTTATACCCTTCTTTCATAGAGAGGTTCCAGGAATACCTTTAGCGCTCCCCGTGCACGATGCAGGCGGGTCTTAACCACCGCTTCGCTCACATCCAGCAACTGTGCTGTTTCCTGGGTATTGTAGTCTTGGATGTCACGCAGCAGCAGAACGTTACGAAAATCATCCGGCAATTTATCGATTGCCGCTAACACAAGCTCTCTCTTCTGCTCATCTTGCAACAGGTTCTCGGCGGAATCACCCAAATCCCAATTCGGCTCGATACGAAAACCATGGGAATCGAAGTGCTCCGCGCTTTCGTCGAACTCGACCTCCCTTGTACCTCCACGCTGTTGCTTACGCAGCTTCATCAGGCACTCGTTGACTACAATCCTGTGGATCCACGTTTTGAGCGAAGAGCGCTGCTCAAATCTATCGATTGCCTTAAACACCTTCAGGCACGCTTCCTGGAAGCAATCCCGCGCATCATCCTCGTTGCGCATATAGCGACGCGCAATAACCAGCATCGTGCCGCCATATTCGTGTAACAGCTTTGCGTAAGCCGTATCCTGCCCTTCCCTCAGGGCAGCAATAAGCTCGCTATCAGGGCTCGCGTCCATTAAATTTTAATAGTCTGAGAAATTGGCCCAGAGTGTAATCAATTTGGGAGCTCTAGGGAAACTCTGGCAAACCTTTTGCGTGCGATGGACGGGTAATCATTTGCATAGCCGGCCGATAGATACCCACCGGGGTGCGTTTCCACCACGCCCCGGTATCGCTGCGTTCGGCGAAATCGGTAAACTCGTAGCGATACAGTTTGGCGCGAATCCATTGCGGTGGCGCGCCGTCGAAGGGTACTTCACGAAACAGTTCCTCGACCGACGAGGAATCCAGCAGCAGCCGCGCCAACAGGTTATCAAACCAGGGCGGTGGCTCTGTGCGTAAGGAAGCAAACCACAGCTGCCAGTCGAGGCGCGGTTGGTGGGGCGTCGCCCAGCGTGGCATAGCGTCCAGCCAATGGGGTTTAAAGCGGAACTGGTAGGATTGCCACTGCACGCCATCCATCGAGCCTTCCAGCACGATTTCATTGCGCTCGGTCGTCATCACCGCGAACACACCATAGGGATTCACGATATGAAACGGCTCGACCACGCTGAACAGTTGCATCATCCAGGCCGGTCGCGCGCTGCCGCCTGTGACGAGATAGGACTGGGAGAGGCTAACCACCAGGATAGCCGCGGCTACTGCGCCCCCCAGCGTCTTGCCAACAAAACCGGCGCCACGGGGCTCTTCGTTAAATTCGCGCGCTTCTCGCCAGCGCCTGGGCAGCATCCCGGCAAATAAACGATCATCGAGCAGTAACAGGCACAGCGCCAGCGTCAACAGGTTAAAGAAGTTGTAATTGCCGGTCACGAAGATCGCCAGCTGCAACACCACAAAGCCGCAAAACGCCCACAAGCGCAGGCGCCGCGGCATGAAGATCAGCAAGGGTAAGGCCAACTCGATAGCCAGCGTCATCAATGTAGCGAATCCCAGCAACCATTCCGGCGACTGGTGCGCATACCAGGCAAATACCGTCGGCAACGGCTGGGTCTGGAAATGCACAGTGAGTGCGTCCCAACTGGCCCATAACGGGTCGCCACTAGCCAGCTTTACGAACCCTGCGAAGAACATAAATCGGAATAACAGCCACCGCGACAGATAGACGCCTAACCGCGGCATGCAGGCCATCACCAGCGCAACAAAACCGGTTTCGAGCAGCAGCAGGTCCCACTGGTAGCGCATAAACACCTGCCCGGCGTGCACCAGCGACAGGTACAGAACAAACAGCAGCGTCAACGACACGCGGGGCACCTGCCCGGTTAACAGCATCAGCGAGACAAACGCACCCAACCACGGAATCGCCAGCACCATCCAGTCGGCACTGCTGATCCAGAACAGCGACGGCACCCGCCAATACTTCTCCGGCGCAGCGAGGTCGATGGCGGCGAAATACTCTGCCGCCGGCAGTATCCCCTGAGTACCGATCAACCCGGCTCCCTGCATCGCAAAGGAGACAAACGCGAACAGGTAGATCAGCGCCAGCGCCTTGAAAAACAACCGTGTGACGCGCTGGTACTCGAGTGGCCGCAACTCTTTGCCGAACAACAGGTGACATACACGTTGTGCAGCGGGTCGATGCCGCGCCGCGAGCCGGTATAACCACCGCGCCACCAGGGCGAATCCGGGGAACCAGCGATACAGGGCAAGCCAGCCTCCGCGCCCGCCATCAGCCAGGGTCTGGAACGCGGCTTCAGCGCCCTCGCTCACATAACCGTTGGGATCGATGCGCTGGATGGCGTCAGCAAAACGCTGTTCGGAAATCTCCGGGTAGTTCTGGCTGACCCTCTGCAAAGGCGCGTAGATAACCGCGTCTGCGGTACTAGATTCAAGGTAGTCGATGCAATAGCGGCAGAAACCGCAATCGCCATCATAGATAAGCAAGGGTCTAGGATTCGTAACGTTCGGGATCTTCTGCATCCGCTGCTGCGCTCTCCCCCAGGCCATGATCGGCTATTCGACCGGATACATATCGATCATGCTGATCGATTTACCGCCTTCCATCACGATCCGCGCATGCATGCGTTTCAGGCGCCGCGGTTCGGGCACGCCACAACTGTGCGCGAGAACACCGACCTCTTTGTGCATGTTCCTCGCGAAGTGGGCAACCCGCTCCGCCTTGTCGGCCGAGTGCAGGCCATATTGCAGCTTCGGGTCATGGGTCGTAATGCCGGTTGGGCAGGTGTTCTTGTTACATTGCAGCGCCTGGATACAGCCCAGCGCGAACATGAAGCCACGCGCGGAGACCACAAAATCGGCGCCCGCACACAATGCCCAGGCTACTTCCGACGGGTTAACGAGCTTACCGCTGGCGACTACCTTGATGCGCTCCCGCAGGCCGTGCTTGCGCAACACATCGACGACCAACGGCAGGCTTTCCTTGACCGGAATCCCCATGTTGTCGATCAGGCTCATCGGGGCCGCCCCGGTGCCACCATCGGCGCTATCGATAGTAATAAAATCCGGTGCGCTGGCGATGCCCCGCGCGTTAATTGCTGCACACAGCTTGTCCCAAAAACCGTAGGCGCCCACCACGCTCTTGAAACCCACCGGTTTACCGGTTGTTTCCCGCACATAATCGATCATATCCAGCAGCTGCTCGACGTTATCGACTTCCGGATGGCGATTGGGACTGATTGCGGACTCGCCGACAGGGATCCCGCGAATCCGGGCGATCTCCTCGGTTACCTTGACCCCCGGTAAAATCCCGCCCTTGCCCGGCTTGGCTCCCTGGCTGAGCTTGATCTCAAACATCTTGACCGCATTATGCGCGGCGGCCGCCTTAAGCTTCGCTTCGTCGAAACCACCCTCGGGTTTGCGCACCCCGAACTTGGCGGTACCGATCTGGAACACGATATCGGCGCCCCCCTCAAGGTGATAGGGCGACAATCCCCCCTCCCCCGTATTCATCCACACGCCCGCTTTTTTGGCCCCCAGGGAGAGCGCCCGCACCGCGGGAATCGAAATAGCGCCGTAGCTCATCCCGGAAATATTAAAAAGCGACTTGGTGGTATAGGGATGACGGCAATCGGGACCAATGGTGACCGCCGATGGCTCTGCCGCATCTTCATCGAGCGTCGGGAACGGGCAATTGGCAAATATTGTGGTGCCCGGCACGCGCAGGTCCCGGGTGGAACCAAATGCCACGGTGCTATCGACATCCTTGGCCGCCCGGTAACACCAGGAGCGTTCGGCACGGTTAAAGGGCAACTCCTCACGATCCAGCGCAAAAAAGTACTGGCGGAAAAATTCACCCATGTGTTCGAACAGGTAACGAAACCGCGCCAGCACCGGGAAGTTGCGACGCAGGGTGCTTTGCTCCTGGGTTTTATCGATAATATAGGCACACACGAGCCAGATAAATGCGAGACCGACGACCAACACAAACAGGTACGTCAAAAACTCAAGAATGCTCAACGCGAAAGACTGCACTTGTTCCATCCTGCTAACCTCTTAAGAAGCCCTGATAACTCAAATTGCGATAACCGGCAGTAGGATTATTAAACCATAATTCCGGCCGCGACCAGTTGATTTTTATTATCCTGGAAACCGCAGCTGGGCGCGAAAAAGATGTGCAATATATTGATGCGCATGGGGAATTTGAAAAACTCATGGTGACCTACAGGGATGTAGGAAATGCCGAAAACGCAGGAGCGGTTTTCCAAAGTTTCCAGGTGCGTCAAGAGCTTGTGCATACTTTCGTGATTCAGCTGCGGTTTCCAGGATTATGCCGGCGTAGCTTATCTGCGGCGCCGGCACAGTGTCAGATGCCTGATCCGGCACACTCGTTACAGTTTCGTCCCAGGCACAGTTCGCAATATTCAGATTGACTCCAATTGCCCATTCCCCTATCGTACCGCCCACGCTACAGGTGTCCCGACGTTGTCTAACTGAGGGATTAAACGGGAAGTCGGTGCATTCTGCTTTATTGACGAATAATTCCGACGCTGCCCCCGCAACGGTAAGCGAGTAACGTAGATCATAGGCCACTGTCATTTGTAACTGACGACCAGTCAGGGAGACGGGAAGGTGATTTACGGGGATACATCCAGCTAGAGGTGTCACGCGCAAGCCGGGAGACCGGCCCGCAGCGAACAATATGCGCTGCGGAGGGCCGCGTTGTTGGGATGCAACCGCCAACAGTCCAGACTGCCAGCCGCTCGCCTCTCCACAACTACCTCTCTCTCCAGCTCACCCAACTAGTGTACATCCGGAAACTCTACAATTGTCATTGCGAGCGAAGCGAAGCAATCTAAAAAGCACCTTTGAAACAATAGATTGCCACGTCGCTACGCTCCTCGCAATGACAATAAAAGACGTTTTTGGACGGACACCAACTACGCTTTGTGCTCGGGTGTGAGCACGTTAATGGAGAACTCATGATTAACAACCGTCTTTCCAATTTGGTATTGGCAATTGCTGCTACCGGATCTATTTCCTCACTGGCCAGCGCCGCCGAACCAGCTGCCGACAATAGCATAACCGAAGAGCTGATCATTACCGCGAACCGACTGCTACAACCGCAGGGCTCAGCACTCGCCGCGACCACCGTGATCAACGAAGCTGATATCCGCGCCTCACTCGCCAGCAATGTTGCTGATCTGCTGGCCGGCGTTCCGGGTATGCAGTTTGCACGAACCGGCGGCCAGGGCGGCCAAACCAGCCTGTTCCTGCGCGGCAGCGAATCGGATCACACCCTGGTGCTGATCGATGGCGTCAAGGTCAACACCGCCAGTGAAGGCTTCGCCCGACTGGAATTCATCCCTGTCGACCAGATATCCCGCATCGAAGTGGTCCGCGGGCCGCGCTCCAGCATCTATGGCTCCGAAGCCATCGGCGGCGTGGTGCAAATTTTTACCCGCCAGGCGAAAAAGGATAACTTCAGCGGTAGCGCTACCGTGAGTGCCGGCACCGAACAGACCCGCAACGCCAGCCTCAACCTGGCCGGCAACGTGGAAAGTACGGCCTACACCCTGAGCTATGTCCGCAATGACACCGACGGCATCGACGCAAGCCAGGGAGAGTTCAGCAGTGACGACCGCGATGGCGTTAAAAGCGATTCGTTTTCCGCCTCGCTCAGCCACGCCCTGTCCGCCGATACCAGCCTGAAGGCGAGTTTCCTGCAAACGGATTCGGAGTCCGAGTTTGATGACGGCACCAACGACGCCACCAGTCGCCAGGCCTCCGTCTCAGCAGACTTTAAGCTGCAGGACAACTGGCGCTCCAACCTTTCAGCCAGCTATTTCGAGGACGACAACGAGAACATCAGTTTCTTCGGTTCCGAAAGCAACACCGAGCGGGTCGCCCTGAACTGGCAGAATAACATTGAATTAGCGGACCATTCCGCCCTGGCCATCGGCGTGGATTACCAGGATGAAGAGCTGTATTACAACAGCGGCTTCGCCAGCGAAACCGATACCTCCCGCGACAACCTTGGGCTGTATGCGGTGTATGTCGCCAAGCTTGCGCCGCTGGACTATACGGTATCGCTGCGCCATGACGACAACGAACAGTTTGGCGAGCACACCACCGGCAGCATCGCGCTCGGCCATAACCTTACTGACACGATCCAGCTATGGGTCAGCTATGGCACCGCCTTCAAGGCCCCTAACCTGGTCGATCTGTATGTGGATTTCCCCAACGAAGATTTTCCGGAGTATTCGTTTTACGGTAATCCCGACCTGAAGCCGGAATCCTCCGAGAGTTTCGAGATTGGCGTCGAGGGCACGTTGAGCAGTACCCGCTGGAGCGTCAACGCCTTTCATAACGAGATCGAAGACCTGATTGCCAGCGACGCCAGTTTCACCAGCCTCACCAATGTTGGCCAGACCGAGATCAATGGTCTGGAAGCCACGGTCGGCACCGAGCTTGCCGGCTGGTTTATTGACGCAGCCCTCACCCTACTCGATCATGAGAACGAAGACACCGGCGAGAAACTGCTGCGCCGTCCCAACGAAACCTTCAACCTGAGCCTGGCCCGTGATTTCGGCGACTTCGACGTGGCGGCCAACTGGCTGTTACAGGGCGACCATGATGACGTGGACCCGGTCACTTTCGGACGCTCCCATGTCGCCGGTTACGGGATTGTCGACCTGAAGTTCGGCTATGAAGTGACGCCCGAACTCAAGTTGCGGCTCAAGGTAGGCAACCTGTTCGACCAGGACTATGAAGTGGTTGACGGTTTTAACACCTATGGCACGACCGCGTTAGTGTCTGCCGATTACGTGTTTTAAGGGGGATATGTTATGAACCGCTCAAGCCTAAAGGTCGTATACCTGTTAATCGCTTTGGTCGGCGCAGCGCGACTGCTGCCCCACCCTGAGAACTTCGCCATGGTCGGCGCCCTGGCGTTATTTGCCGGCGCCTATCTGCCCACGCGGATCGCCTGGCTGGTGCCGCTGGGCGCATTGCTCATCGGCGATGCCGTGATCGG
>CAXMOT010000163.1:0-9034 GCA_964195105.1 uncultured Gemmatimonadales bacterium
AGTGGCATACCGCAGTTCTGCGAGCGACGCGACAGGACGTCGCGGCCGGGGCAACATGGACGCGCTAAAGCCGCGCCAGGGATGGCGACTCACATTCCGCAACTCACTCGGGAACCACCATGCCCAGGCTTTAAATACAAACCCCATCCGGGACTCCGGATGGGGTTTGTTATTACTATCGATAAATGGATCGCTCTTGCACGGCACTGGATCGGGGTTAACCGTAATGCCGTCGCATAACGTACTTACGCAAACACCTGACAGCACCGCCGGTATAATCTGGCTAAGGCGCTATAACATACTCCCCGGGCGCATCACGAAGTACCTCATAGCCTTTCTTCGCTGCACCCATCTTTGGCGCCTTGATCTTGTTGCCGCTTTGTACGTCCAACCAATCATTCCACTCAAGCCACCATGAGCCAGGATTTCTTTCTACGGTTTCAGACCATGTGTCCGGATCGATGAAAGAGTCCCCTGGGTGATGCAAATGGACCTGGTAAGAGCGCCGGGGATGTTCTGCCCCGCAAATGATGCCGGCATTATGGCCGCCGTTAGTGAGCAGGAATGTTACCGGTGTGTGGGTAAGCCGCAGGATCTTATAAACAGACTTCCAAGGCGCGACATGATCGGTGGTGGTGCCGACAGCAAAGATAGGCACCCTGATGTCGGCCAATGATACGGGCTCGCCGTGCACCTTGTATTCACCAACAGCCAGGTCGTTGCTTAGGTAAAGTTGGCGTAAATAGTCGGTATGCATGCGATAGGGCATGCGCGTTGCATCCTCGCTCCAGGCCATCAACTCGTTGGGCTCTGCTTCTTTGCCCAGGAAGTAGCGGTTAACACGGGGTCCCCACACCAGGTCCGCCGGCTTCATTGCCTTGAAGGCGCCGCCCATATTGGTCGCTTCCAGGTAGCCCTGTTTCCACATCGCGCTCTCGACAAAAGATACCTGGCTTTCACCCAGCATCCGCTTAATCTCCCCGGGTTCTGTGAAATCTGTCTGTGCAGTGAATAGTGAAACGGATTTAATGGTGTCGTCGCCATCACGAGCCAGCGCGGCGGCACCTATAGCCAGCAGAGTTCCGCCAATACAGTAACCGACCGTATTTACCTTGCAGCGCGGGACAATGGTCGTAACTGCCTTCAATGCCTCTAGCAGGCCCAGATCAAGGTAGTCGTCCATGGTAAGGTCGCGGTCCTCGGCCGTTGGGTTCTTCCACGACACAATAAATACGGTTTTGCCCTGGTCGACAAGGTATTTGATCAGCGACTGTTTGGGTGTCAGGTCCAGGATATAGAACTTCATGATCCAGGGTGGAATGATAAGTACGGGGTCTGAACCAACTTCCGGTGTGGTAGGCGTGTATTGAATCAGCTCTATCAAGCGATTTTGGAAAATCACCTTGCCCGGCGTTTTGCCCACATCCTTGCCGACCTGAAAGGGATTCCGTTCCTCAACCGGCGTGCGGTCGGTGAGGTCATCCACCATCCTCTTGAGGCCGTCGGCGATATTCTGGCCATGCTCCGCCTTGGTGGCAGCAACGATATCAGGGTTAGTAAAGGGGATATTAGCGGGGGATATTGCTTCGATGATTTGGGTATTCATAAACGACACGAGTTCTTCATGGTCGCCCTTGACGCCAAACACATTTTCACTGGATTCTTTAATGAACTCCTTTGTCGCGAGGAATGATTGAGCAAAGAAGCTGTAAGGAAATTGTTGCCACGCATCACCCGCGAACGATCGGTCCGTGTAAATGTTTTCAGTCTCTGCGCCGTGGGCCACCGCGTCGAATGTGAATTTGCCAAGCTGGAACACCTTGTGAACTGCGCTCTGCAGCAGGTGCAATTGCTTGCCGGGAGATATAGCCAAGTGGCCAAGCCAGTCGGTATAGGCATTGAATAATTCAATCGGAGACATACCCTGGGTCAGCTTTCCCAGGGCGGCGCGGAATTCATGGTCGATGGTTCGTGCGGTTTCGCCGTCCATCAGCTTAAAGTCTCGCACTAGCCGGGCGAAAGGGTTGGGGATTTCCTTATCGGCTTGATAATTCTCGTCGTCTAATAACATTCCAATATCCTCGGTTTTTTCGCCGAACAGCCCTGCAGAGACTGCTTGAAGAAGGCAATTCTTATAGTTGTCCTACGCCTTGCACTGGTGGTATTCCGTAGGCTCGTTTAGCGGGAACCTTGTACAAAGGCAGTGCATGCGCCTGCCACACCCGGCTGACACTTTTAAGTACGTCACCACAGGCATTATTCTCCATCATCCCTACTTAGCCTGCAAGGGATTAGCGTCCGTCGCGCCAGGAAGCTTGGCAAATGGCCTATCACAGGATATAGTTCCCAGTCACAACGTCGTTGTTTTTATCAATGCGTCTTTCGAGTCATATAAGATAAAGTGAATTACCGCATCCGAACCAGCATTATTAGTGACATAGCTCGTGGCACACCTACGAGTATGGTGTACAGCCTTGTCGCGCGTCCGCTCCACCTTCTGCTGCCCTAGGGCATACTACCTTTCAATATCACATCGTTTTTGTTTCTTTTTTCGCTTGATAACTAGCGGTCATTTGTTATTTTAGGCGCAGATCGCAGTCTGCCATCCTGGATACGGAACTATCGCTTGGTAATGCAGAATAATTAGTTGGAGCTAAGCATGACTACAGAACAGTTAATAATATTTGATACAACGTTGCGCGATGGCGAACAAAGTCCCGGCGCATCCATGACCAAGGGTGAGAAGGTTCGGATCGCCAAGGTGCTGGAAAAGATGCGGGTCGACGTCATTGAAGCTGGCTTCGCGATAGCCAGCCCAGGGGATTTCGAAGCCATAAAGGCAGTTGCCGAAACGATCAAGGATAGCACCGTGTGCAGTTTGGCGAGGGCTAATGACGGCGATATTCAGCGTGCTGCAGATGCGGTAGCGCCGGCGAATTCCAGCCGAATCCATACGTTTATCGCGACATCCCCAATTCACATGAAATACAAGCTGCGAATGCAGCCTGAGGAAGTGCTTGCCCAGGCGACGCATGCGGTTACTTTTGCGCGTAATTTCACTGATGACGTAGAGTTCTCCCTGGAGGATGCCAGTCGTTCTGAATTCGAGTTTATGTGCCGAATTATAGAGTCTGTCATTGCCGCCGGCGCGGGCACGATAAACCTGCCGGATACGGTCGGGTATGCCGAGCCGGAAGAATATGGCGCTATGATGGGCCGATTGATCCAAACCGTTCCTAATTCGGACAAAGCGATATTCTCGGTGCACTGCCACAATGACCTCGGTTTGGCAGTTGCCAATTCGTTGTCTGCGGTGCGCAATGGTGCCCGGCAGGTAGAGTGCACAATAAACGGATTGGGTGAGAGAGCCGGCAATGCATCACTGGAGGAGATAGTGATGACGCTGCGCACTCGCAAGGATGTGTATGGCCTGGATACCCGCATTGATACGACTCAAATTGTGCCCGTATCCCGCCTGGTTGCGAGTGTCACCGGTTTTCCGGTACAACCAAACAAGGCCATCGTCGGGGCGAATGCCTTCGCACATGAGTCGGGTATTCACCAGGATGGCGTGCTTAAATTCCGCGAAACCTATGAGATCATGCGGGCTGAGGACGTGGGCTGGAACGCCAACAGGCTGGTGCTCGGTAAACATTCCGGACGGTCGGCAGTCAAAGCCCGCTTCGAGGATTTAGGCATTACCTTTGATACGCCGGAAGCACTCAATGAAGCCTTTGTAAGGTTTAAGGAATTGGCCGACAAGAAGCATGATATTTTTGATGAGGATTTGCAGGCGCTGGTGTCGGATGTTGAGGTGGCTGCAATTAAGGATCATTATCGGCTCGCGGATTTGACCGTAACATCAAAGATGGGCACCACCCCGCTGGCTAAAATCACTATGCTCGTTAATGGCGAGAGCTTGGACAGTCAAGCTGAAGGCAGTGGTCCGGTCGATGCGACCTTTAAGGCGATTGAGGAAATAGTGCACAGTGAAACAACGCTGCAGTTGTACTCCGTCAACGCGATAACCAGCGGCACCGACTCGCAGGGTGAAGTAACGGTTCGTCTGGAGAAAGGTGGCAGGATTGTAAACGGGGTAGGTGCGGATACCGACATTGTCATCGCTTCGGCGGAGGCTTACCTGCATGCCCTGAATCTGCTTACGTCTGAGTCAGCGCGGGCCCATCCGCAAGCGGAAGGCATATAGGCTGCGCGAAAGCGCTGTTGCTGACGAGGGACAGTTATGGACTCTGTTGATCAAGACATAATTAACCGCGAACGCCGAGATCAGTATCTCGCCGCGATGGGCATCCAGGTATGGGCGCCCCGCGGCGAGGTCATCGATGGCGAAGCGGCAGTCAGTGAGAGCGTTGCGATTGAACAGTCCATCAGTCCTCCTGAACGGCCTGTCCCGCCACGCTTCCAGCCAGTTGCTAAGGTTGCGCCGGCGGTCGAATTGGAGTCTGCGGGGGAGCCGAAGCCAGGTGTTCCGGCGGCAAGCCTTCCGGTACCCCGGTTCTACCTGAGTGCTGTGTTCCTGCCTGGGCAAGGTCTGGTGGTTAGCGATGTGCCGCTGGAAGCAGACGGTATCCAGCCACAGACGCACCAGGCGCTGCTGGGTGAGATCCTGGTGGCAATGGGATTTTCATCCCCTGCACTGTCCCACACAACCTGTTTCAAGTGGCCGATGTTTGAACAGGGCCAAATTGACCAGGGCGAGAAGGTTGCGCGCGAAGCGGTCGGTGCATATGTATCGGCACAACTTTCGGGGCAACAGCCAAAATTCCTGCTCTTGTTAGGCGCGGTAGCTAACAGTTACCTGGCGATTCCCGGGCATGCACACAGTTTCGCTGCGGACGAAATGAAGTGCCCGGTGATAGCGTGTCCCGGGTTGGAGGAAATGATTCAAAGCCCCGGCCTGAAGCCTCGAGCATGGAAAAACATCTGCGAGTATCTTAATGAACGAGAACAGCCTGGCTCGATATGACACCCTTGACCTGGTGCGAATGGAAGCAGCAAACCTCGCGGACGTCATGCTCGTCGAGCAGCGCGCATATTCGATTCCCTGGAGTAAACTAAATTTTCTCGATTGCCTGAAGTCGGGCTATGAGGGGTGGGTGTTAAGCGAAGCTAGACGGCATCTTGGCCATAGCGTACTATCGGCTGCTGCCGGCGAGGCGCATCTGCTAAACCTGACGGTTCATCGTGACTTCCAGAGGCGGGGGCTGGGGCGATATTTGCTCAATTTCAATCTCAAACGGGCTCGCCAGTTGGGCGCAGAGACGTTGTTTCTGGAGGTGCGTGAATCTAATCACCCTGCATACAGTCTGTATGCTTACGAGGGTTTTAATGAGGTTGGACGGAGGCGGGGATATTATCCCGCGGAAAAGTCTCGAGAGGACGCAATTATCATGGCAATTGAACTATAATTCGCTGGTGGTAACTTTTATTTAGTGTTTGTTGGATTTATCTATAATGCCAAGTCGTGATGACGAAAATCTTGATGTAATGGAGGGGCTGTCAGCCAATAGGGATGATGTCCCGTTCGCGCGAAAACCAAAGCCCGGGGCGACGTCCGCCCAACCCAGGGGTGGCAACGAGAGAGCTACCGGCGCCAGCAAGCTCAAATTCGGTGGCGGCCAAAGTGTGTTGGTGACTATCATATTGCTGGCGCTCAGTGCCGCTTGCGGCTGGTTGGGCTGGCAGACTTACCAGATGCAGCAGCAACTCACAAAAGCCGAGGGTGAAATTACGGTAGCTCGCAAGCACCTCGATATCCTTGGCTCCAAGCTATCCGAGACTGGCGACAGCTTCTCTGAAACAGAAACGGTTTATGATAAACAATTTAAACTGTGGGAATCAGAGATTCGCAAACTGTGGGTTATAGCCAATGAGCGCAACAAGAAGGCGATAGATGCTAATAGCAGGGGTCTTAAGAAAATAAGCTCTAGCGTGAAGAAGGCGGTCGATGCCGGCAGCGCAAGCCAGAAATCCAGCAAGGCGGTTGTGACGAAGATCGAGCGCCTCAGCGGTGACCTGAATGTCGAAAATACCGTGCTTAAGGTAGACCTTGAGGATCAGGGCGAACAATTGATGTTACTGCGTGGCGAACTAGAGCTGTTGCAGAAGCGGCTGGGTAATATGCCGAATGATTTGGCACAGCGGGTGAAGAGCAATGAAGATGCTGTGCAAGCGATTGACGGCGCCCGGCGCCAGTTGGTAAATAGCGTAACGCAGTTGCAGAAGCGGTTGAATGAATTACAGCTGAGTATTGATGGTGGTAACCCGCTTCCCTGATTGGAAGGCGAAACCTCGCCACCTATAACGTCTGGATTAATTTATAAGCTTGCGCCAGGTTTTTGCATTGTGCGTCCGCCGCCGAAAGGTCCTGGCCGCTCGAATAGGCGTTGCTCACGGCGATGCACCTGAGCCCAGCGTCCTTGGCAGCGCAAATCCCTGCCTGTGTATCTTCCACAGCAATGCAGTCCTGAGCAGTTAATCCCAGTTTTTCCTGCGCCAGGAGATAGACGTCTGGAGCAGGTTTGTTCTGTTCAACATCATCCCGGGTTACGATCGCAGTAAAGAATTGTCTGAGATTATAGGCGGTCATCGTTTGGCCGATTTCCGCGTGCCCGGCACCAGTGGCGATGGCCAGGCTATGCCCCGCATCAAAACAACGCTGCAGTGTTTCGGCAGCGAATGGCATCAAAGGGCTCGGCTGCGCCGCAAATTGAGTGTGGGCCATTGCTGTCTTTCTGGCGACTAATTCCGTCGCGGCAATATCAATTCCATAGGTCTGGATAAGCACTTCGGCATTGCGCGACGTCGGTACACCATTATGCTCGCGGACGTATTCCTCGAGCGTAAATTCCACCCCGTAGTCGCGAAGTATCAAATGCCAACACTCATAGTGCATGCGTTCGGTGTCTATCAGGGTTCCGTCGTGATCGAAAATAATGCCCTTAATCATGAGTTTGTTCGCCACCGGCAATTCATGTGCAGTTGTGATTCAGGTTAGCTATGTGACTAACGGACGTGATTTAACGTCACCGGCTATCTGGTTGTGTATCAAACCTTCAGGAGTTGGCCGACTCAGGTAGCTCCGCAGAATGATTAAACTGGTCAGACAGCAGTGCGGCTGCGCTAAAGTACAGCACCGATAAAATACCCCAACTGAGTCCCACCACCACCCCAAAATCCAATATGCCACGCCAGGGCTGCTGTAAATACTGCACTGCAATAATAAGTATAATTATTGCGACGGTAAGCACCATCGAGCTGATTATGCGTAACCGGGTGCTATAGAAGAATCCCATGCAAAATAACGGGGCCAGCAGTACGTGCAGGGGTTTGGGATTACGCATTAAATACAGCAAGCGAGCCGCAAAGCGCGGCGCAAAATTTAGCTGAAAACCACGGTAGCCTTCAGAGTAACCCATGAAGGCAACCATGAATACCAGCGCCACCCAGTGGTAAGCATTTAGCGGCTCGGCAAAAATTTCCATCGCAATCCCACTCAGGCGAACGACTGCACCGATGAGTAGCCAGCCGATACCGATAATTCCCCAAATGACGCCGAAAGCCCCAAGTAAACGCTGTAGTGACAATGAAAGGATCCGCTGGTGGTAAGAAAGGCGTCTATTATAAGGTCCGCCATGGACGAAACCTAGCAGGCTGTTGAAAAACTATCTGCGTCGCTGGTGCGGCGTTGAAAATAGCCTCAAAATACTCATTCATTTATATAAACTCGGCTTATTCGGAAGTTTTTGCCTTGGATGGGGTGCCTCGAAAACATTTTACAACAACCTGCCGGGGTCTCTTAGCGGTAATGGCGAAAAGCTGGCCGGCAACACAGGCCGGTGTTAAGATTATCGCGCGCTGTATAACGGTGGCGGTGACATTCACCAGCTACCGGGAATGCGCTGATGCTGAATCTGGTCCCTCGCGGACGTTTTACACGAAGGAATATCCAATATGAATAAGTTTTTTGTTTCCATCATTGTGTTGGCCAGCATGCTCTGTGCTGGTTGGGCGAGCGCTGAGTGCGTTGAGCCTGTGGATGTGGTGTTGCCCGATGGAGTTACCGCTACGACTGCAGAAATGGTGGAAGGCCAGGCTAACGTCAAACAATATGTGATCGATGCGCAGGCGTTCCTGGCATGCATGGATGAGCAGGAGCAGGAGCAGGAGCAGGCGTCAGCAGATACGGTAACAGAGGATGACAAGAAGGCCAATGTGGCGCGCTACAATACCACTGTCGACAGGATGCAAGCGGCGGCGCAGGGTTTTAACGAACAGATTAAAGCCTATAAAGAAGTTCAGGCAGCCGAGTAAAGGCGTTACCCGGCTGGCGGAGTGGTCTGCACAAACTGGTTATAGAACTGCTTGGCTGTGCGGCCACTTTTTGAAGCTTTACCCAACGCAAACAAGCGAGCGGCCTCATGCAAGGCTACGCGATCGCCGGCAAAGCCGCTGAAATAGCTATCGACAATTTCAAGGTAACTGTCCATATTGATGGGATAGAACGCCACCCATATCCCGAATCGATCGGACAGGGAAATTTTTTCTTCTACCGCATCCGAATAGTGAATTTCACCTTCGACAATGCGGGTGTCGAGGTTGTCCTGCTTCTGCTCGGGAAGCAAATGGCGCCGGTTTGACGTCGCATAGATCAGGACGTTTGCCGGTGGTAACTCGATCGAGCCCTCCAGAACGCTCTTCAGCGCCTTGTAGCCCCCTTCCCCGGACTCGAAAGACAGATCGTCGCAAAACACAATGAAGCGAAACGGCTGCTCGCGGATGTCATCGACGATATCGGCCAGGTCAACCAGATCGTCCTTGTCCACCTGGATAATGCGCAGCCCTTGGTCCTTGTATTGATTTAACAGCGCTTTGATCAGGGAAGACTTGCCGGTGCCGCGGGAACCCCAAAGTAATGCGTTGTTGGCCGGCAGCCCCGCCAGGAAGCGTTCGGTATTGCGTTTCAACTGTGTTATCTGGCCGTCAATTCCCACCAGCCGGGTGCAATCGATCG
>CAXMOT010000164.1:0-7261 GCA_964195105.1 uncultured Gemmatimonadales bacterium
TAATCGGCACTGAGTTCATGTACTGCATCGATAAACGCACGCGCGTGATCAGGATCTGCAAACTGGGAAATACCATGACCCAGGTTAAAGACGTGCCCATTGCCGGGCCCGAATCGCTGGAGAATATCGGCTACTTCCTCGCGAATACGCGCCGGCGAGGCAAACAATACCGCCGGATCCATATTACCCTGCAACGCGACCTGGTGACCGACCCGTTGCCGAGCCTCACCAATATCAGTCGACCAATCGAGCCCCAGGCAATCGGCACCGGTCGCCGCCATGTGTTCCAGCCATTGCCCGCCGCCCTTGGTGAACAGGATCACGGGCACTTTACGGCCATCGTTTTCGCGCTTCAAACCAGCCACGATCTTATTCATATAGGCGAGTGAAAACTCCTGGTAACAAGGGCCGCTGAGCACGCCACCCCAGGTATCAAATATCTGCACGACCTGGACGCCCGCATCGATCTGTGCGTTCAGGTACGAGATAACCGATCCGGCAAGCTTATCGAGTAACTCGTGCATGGCCTGCGGATATCGCCACATAAACTCTTTAATCAACCTGAAGTCACGCGTCGAGCCTCCCTCAATCATGTACGTCGCCAACGTCCAGGGGCTGCCTGAAAACCCGATGAGCGGCACCCGCCCGTTCAACTCTCTACGAATGGTACGCACTGCGTTCATCACGTATTCAAGGTCCGCATTACCGTCAACTTCCCTGAGCTTCGCTACCTCTTCAGGCGACCGAATGGGATATTTGAATTTGGGACCTTCACCGGTCTCGAAATACAGCCCCAGGCCCATTGCGTCCGGAATGGTCAGGATGTCTGAGAACAGGATTGCCGCATCGAGCTCGAAACGTTCGAGTGGTTGCAACGTCACCTCACAGGCGAGGTCTGCATTTCTGCACAGGTCCATGAAATCCCCGGCGTGCGCGCGGGTCTCACGATACTCGGGCAAATACCTGCCCGCTTGCCGCATCATCCATACCGGAGTGACATCAACGGGTTCGCGCGCGAGGGCACGCAAGAAACGATCATTTTTTAATGGTGACATGGCGTGCAACTGGATCCTGCTGAAAGAAAATTAGCGATTTTGACCAGCAGGAATGGTACTGGAAAATCACTACAGGGTCACGGCTGATTAATGCAATTGTATGACTTCGGGACCGGGTCGGCTGAGAATTAATGCTGGGTAAATTGCGGCGATGACGCGCGATCCCTTAACGTTTTCTGGATGCCGCCCAGCTTCCGGATCCAGGGCTGCCCCACACCCAAACTCTTCGGCAGGTTAGCCCCGGCGGTAGTCGCCGCCGCCCAGTCGGGGTAGTTACCATAAACAACCACGTACCAGGGCGCTCCGTTCAACTCGGTTTGGAAATACCTGTATTCCTCGATACCGGAGTGCGGCGCCAGAAATTCGAGTATTTGCTGCTCGGTGCGCGCGCCCAACAACTGCAGGGTGAAATCTCCACCGGGAATCTCCAGAATCGCCTGCTCGCTGGCAGAATACCCTGCGTAGGCGTCCTCGTGGCTGGCCGTTACTGGCAAGGCCGGCGCTAAAGTTTGTTGACCGGACGGCAGGGGCGTTGCCTCCTCACCGGCCGCAGCCAGATCGGGGGATTCTATAAGCACCGCTGGTAGTTCCACTTCCGCCAAGCCCGCCGGCTTACTATCAACAGGCTCCGGCGCCGCCACGTCCAAAATCTCCTGCTGCACCGATCGTGTATCCGTCGTGGCCGCAGCCAATTCAGCCTCGACTATTTCTTCATCCGCTTCAATGGTCTGCTCAGTCACCTCTGCAAGCATTTCCTCAGGCACTTCTGCCACAATCACGCCGCTTGCCACATCAAGCGCCTCGCTAGACTCAGCCGGCGCAACGGCTAACAGAGCTCTCGCCTGCTCACTATCACCGCTATCGGCCTGCCCGCCATTCGGTACGATTGACGCCCCGACACGCTCAATCTTTCCAAGCACTTTGTTGTCGGTGGCCACAGCCCTGCTGGCCAGCAATTGTTGCTCGCTGCGTTGTTGCCATAGAAAGGTGCCTACCAATACCGCCGCAACCAGGCTAAAAGCGACAGCAGCAGATAATACCCACTTGGGTGGCGGCGTATTCGAGACCAGGCGACTCACACCATCTGCCAGAATCAGCCGGGCTTCTGCGACAATATCCAACGGCACTCCGCCGGAACGCTGGTGAATACGCATATAATCTGTCTTGCAAAAGGGAATCCTGGTCTGGTCGCCTGCCCGGGAAAAACAGATCTGCAGGTACTGGCAGCATTCTTTGAAGCTAAACCGGCTCAGCTGGTAATGAAATACATGGTGATGATCATCCGCCAGGGAATCTATCTCCCTGAGATTATCCTCAAGTTGGGGGCGACCGAACAGCACGAGATGCAATGGGCTGATTTCGCCCGCAACCGGCTGCACCAGCTCGTGCAATACGTCAAGTACGGACGTACCGAGCAAGTCGGCATCATCGATCAGGATCAGGCAAGTGCGCCTGTCTTCAAGCAGGTCCGCGGCATATTTGTGGATATCAGCGCACAGTTCGGCGACAGTTGCCGACTGCAGCTCTGCCAAACCGATTTGCTGGGCAATCTCGCGCAGCATTTGTACGGGGGAATCGTCCGCAAGACCATTTACCTGGCAATAATCCCTATCGCTACTAACCTGCTGCAAAAATTGCTCAGCGACACAGGTTTTTCCTACACCGGCATCGGCCGTAACCACGATCAGCTTATGACTAAACCGGGTAAGGTAGTTTAACAGGCGAAGTAACTTTTCGATTTTGGGAGTGAGAAGGAATACGTCACCCAACTCCGCAAAGGGGTCGCGCGTTAATCCGTAATACTGTACCACCTGATCGCGCTGGTCATCCTGATCTACTTGATCACCTGGATCGCGTTGATCAGGCTGACCCAGTTGATAAATCCGGGGAGGCTGATGGCTCCGACCAGGTTTATGACTCTGCTCGATGGTGGCAACTGCTGGACTCGTCTTAGTCATTGGGGTATTTATTTATCATCAAAGCCATGGCATTACAACTCCGAGTGGAAAATTAGGTTCTGCTCAAGTTAGGCGCAGAGATTTTGTCCCGCGGAAAAGGTCCCGGCAAGCGCTACGGTATCAATGTCCGCCGTTACACAGGCGTCACCAATTGCGTTAATCAATACCAACCTTAATTCTCCTTCGATCACCTTCTTGTCTACAGCCATCCGGGTGAGGAAGTCCTGCCGGGTCATCGATCCTGGCGGCATCACCGGCAACCCCACAGCCTCAATAAGGCGACGAATCCTGACTCCATCATTGGCCCCGAGCAAGCCCATTCGTACCGATAGATCGGCCGCCATCACCATTCCAGCAGCAACAGCTTCACCATGTAACCATTCACCATAGCCCTGCTCGGTTTCAATCGCATGGCCAAAGGTATGGCCGAGGTTAAGAATTGCCCGTATCCCGGATTCGCGCTCATCCTGGGCCACCACCCGGGCCTTGTTCTCACAGGAGCGTTTAATGGCGTAGCTCAGCGCATCTTCCTGCAGATTCAGCAGCTCCTGGTAGTTTTTCTCCAGCCAGCTAAAGAATTCACTATCCGAAATGATACCGTACTTGATGACTTCGGCCAGGCCGGCCCGCAACTCGCGCGCAGGCAACGTCTTAAGGGTATCGGTATCGATGATTACGCATTGCGGCTGGTAGAACGCGCCAATCATGTTCTTGCCAAGCGGATGATTAACACCGGTTTTGCCACCCACCGAAGAATCAACCTGCGCCAGCAGTGTGGTTGGCACCTGAATGAAGTTCACCCCGCGCTGATAGCAAGCAGCGGCAAATCCCGCCATATCGCCAACGACTCCGCCACCGAGGGCGACGATGGTCGTACCTCGGTCATGCCGATCCGCCAATAGCTGGTCAAACACCAGCCCCAGTGTGCCCAGGTTCTTGTTTGCTTCACCGTCGGGCAAAACCACCTGGGACCAGGTTGCTCCCGGGTAGGCCGCGCGCACATTTTCGAGGTAAATTGGTGCTACAACATCATTAGTTACCGCCATCAATTGCCGGCCGGCAACGTGCCGATTCAATAACTCGTGGTCAGCGAGGATGCCGCTGCCAATATAAATCGGGTAGCTGCGCTCGTCTAAATCGACACTCAGGGTGTGCATGGATTACGTTTATTTGCTCAGGGCGTATGAATGATGGCGAATTATAATCCCAGAACTCGTCGTTGGGCAGGGAAATAAGGAAAAATAACGCCAGCCGTTGGCCGAGGAACCAGCAGCCTTAGCCCGGACGTTGCACCAGTACGCTGTAAAGTTAGCTGCAGGCTAGCGCGTTAAAGAGCGTGCTCTATTCAGGACCTGGTTACACCTTGTACCCCGGTAAGTGCTTGACAGCTTTCAACTGGCGCAATATCCGGGTTAGCAAGAATCACTTTTAGTATCATCACGCAAGGGGATTTGGCCGAGAATGCACAGGCACAACGCTGCGACTTGTGTTCATTGCGAACCGACGTTTAGCCAAACTCGCGCCGGCTCAGGAGCCTTCCACAAACTCCAGTATCTTGCGCACGACTACCTTCGGGTTACCCTGGTGAGTAGGCACGACAATATCGGCGGTTTCACGGTACAAGGGGTCTCGCTCAGCCAGCAACGTGGTCAGCACCTGCCTGGGATCATCCTGTTGCAGCAACGGGCGATTCTTGTCTTTGCGGGTGCGCTGGTACTGCTGGTCCACAGTGGTTTCCAAATATACGACGGTACCTCGAGAACCCATATTACGGCGATTCTGCGCGCACAAGATCGCGCCGCCACCCGTCGCCATGACAACCTCCGGCAACTGTGTCAGCTCTTCGATAACATTTGATTCCCGAACCCTGAAACCTGCCTCACCCTCTACATCAAAAATCCAGGGGATATTGGCTCCAGTCCGCTCTTCAATCTCGCGGTCGGTGTCCATGAAAGGTAAATTCAGTGCCTTTGAAAGCAGACGCCCGATGGTGCTTTTTCCAGCTCCCATCGGGCCTATAAGGTAGATTCTGCTAGCGTTTTTCACTAACGGACATTTAACGTATCTTTCATAAGTCTTGGAGTGATAAAGATCAGCAACTCGGTTTTGTTTTCACTCTTAACCGTGCGCTTGAACAATCGACCAACATACGGCAAGTCGCCGAGGAAAGGGGTCTTTGTGACCTGGTCAACTGTTGCCACTTCATACACACCCCCGAGCACGATGGTCTCGCCATTCTCGACCAACACCTGGGTCTGGATTTCGTTCGTATCGATCGCAGGAATTTCCGAGCCACCCCTGCCCTGGAAGAGTTCACCGATGGAATCCTTGTTAATCTTGAGATCCATAATAATACGGTCATCCGGGGTAATCTGCGGAGTCACTTCGAGCGACAGTACGGCGTCCTTAAACGTTACCGATGTTGCACCGCTCGAGGATGACTCCTCGTAAGGAATCTCCACGCCCGATTCAATGCGCGCTGTCTGGCCATCGGAAGTAATGAGTTTCGGCTGCGAGACCACTTCGCTCAGGCCATCCGCTTCCGACGCAGACAGCTCTATATCAAACAGATCGCCGCTACCGCTCAAAAAGCCCAGCGCAATTGACGAAGTAGGACTAGACACACCCATATCGACCGCCAGCGAATTGTCGTCACCGCCAGAGATAATGATGTCATCGTCCAGGTTCAATTGTTCCGCTAGCGTGTTCAAACTGCCGCCACCAATACAAGTCCCACTACCACATGAGCCAGTTGCGTTGAAGCCCCAGCGTACGCCCAGGTTCTTTTGAAAATCGTTGGTTGCAATAACGATACGCGCTTCGATGATCACCTGCCTAACCGGAACGTCGAGGTAGGTTAGCGCGCCGCGAATTGCATCGAGTTTTGCCGCGGTATCCTGCACCAGCAGGGTATTGGTTCGCTCATCTACCGTGACCGAGCCACGCGAAGACAGCAGGCCCTGTTCGGCACTCAACAATTCTGCGACGTCAACTGCCTTGGCATAGTTAACCTGCACAAACTCGGTCTGGAGCGGTGCCAGCTCCGCGATCTGGCGGGTATTTTCAAGCTCGAGCCGCTCCCGGTTAGCGATTTCATCTGCCGGCGCGATCATCAGTACGTTACCAATTTTGCGCTTATCAAGGCCCTTGGTCTTTAGAATCAGGTCAAGCGCCTGGTCCCATGGCACATTCTGCAAGCGCAAGGTGATTCGACCGTCTACCGTATCGCTGGCCACCAGGTTCAGGTTGGTAAAGTCAGCAATAATCTGCAGCACCGACCGCACTTCAACATCCTGGAAGTTAAGTGACATCTTCTCGCCGCTGTACGGGAATTTCGCCTTTCGTCGTTTTTCGGCGTCATCCGCTGTAATCGGTTTAAAGTCCAGCACCAGCTTGTCATCAGCCTGGTAGGCGAGATAATCATAAAGTTCGCCCGTTTCAATTGTCACCGCAGATCCATCTCCCTCCGGCAACGCATCGACGATATGCACAGGGGTCGCAAAATCAATCACATCAAGACGACGCTGGAGCGCTTCCGGAAGAGATGCGTTAATAAAACTGACCTTGACAGTACTGCCCTGCTGATTGATATCGACTTCTATGTCGGGTGATGAAAGAGTGATTTCGACACGTCCTTCACCTAAATCACCCCTGCGAAAATCAATGTTCTCGATCGACCGAACGCCCGCCTCGGCAACCACCATGGGTGCCGCCGGAGCTCCTGTGGGCTGCTGGGCAAACCCGCTGCCGCCGGAGCCCAACAATATGCGTAACTCATTGCCTTTAACCGTGGCCGAATAGGCAATCATTTCAGTGAGATTTACCACCAGACGAGTCCGATCACCCGTTTCCAGGATAGTCACACTGCGTGCGTTACCGACACCCAGGCTATGGTACTTGGAGTCCAGCGCGCTACCCACACCAAACAAGTCCAATGTGATTCGGGCAGGATCATCGATCGTATAGCTGCGCGGTTCGGGAGGCGTGCCATCGAAGGCAAGGCGCATTTCAACTCGATCACCGGAGAGCGATGCGAAATCTATTTTTTGCAACATAACATCTGCGGCATTGGCCAGGCCGTTAAATCCGACCACAAGGCAAACCACAATGCTGGCCACGGTCCGTTTCACTGCTTGCAAGCGGTTCAAACCCATATTAATGCTCGCTCTTGTTTTCATTAGTAGCGTCTCCACTGATGCCTAACTCTCATCCTGTAACTTTAATGTTCGCGGCCGTTCTAACCAGCCC
>CAXMOT010000165.1:0-3138 GCA_964195105.1 uncultured Gemmatimonadales bacterium
TTGGGTAATCCCTGGCTGATACGGATGGGGTTAATTAAAAGGTGATATGGGAGGTAACAAATGGAAAGCTACAGCAAGCGTGAATTTATGTATGAGTGCGCCATGCGCGCATTGCAGGGCAGCCACGCAAACCCGAGCCAACAGGCGTCCGTGGCCGCAATTGTGCGCGATGTCGAGAAGCTCTGGGAGGAGTTGCAGGAATGGGAAACACGCCAGGGTCACCAGGACGACGACGACCACAGTATCAATTGAAAGCCTGGGCCCGACGTTATACCCGGCTTTTCCTGGGGCTGGCTTGGCTACTAACTGCCAGTGGCTGCACTACCCTGGGCTACTATCACCAGGCCATCACCGGGCACCTGGGCTTAATGCTGCAGCGCCAGCCGATCGAACGGCTGATCGAATCGGAACAGACCGACCCGGAGTTAGTCGCGCAGTTACGCAAAGTCGAGGGCTTACGAGAATTTTCCCGTGAACAGCTCGGCCTGCCCAGCGACGGCCAATACACCAGTTATGTTGATATCGAGCGACGCTATGTGGTGTGGAACGTGTTTGCCGCACCGCCAATTTCACTGAACGCCAGGCAATGGTGTTACCCGGTTGTCGGGTGCGCCGGTTACCGCGGCTATTATTCGGAGCAGCAGGCGCGCCACTACGCTGCGACTCTCGCGAAGGACGGCATGGATGTCTACGTCGGCGGCACCACGGCTTATTCAACCCTGGGCTGGTTCGACGACCCCGTACTCAACACCTTTATCTATCGGCGCGATGACCAATTGGCAGACCTGGTATTTCATGAGCTGGCACATCATTTGTTATATATCGCCGGTGACACGGTCTTTAATGAAAGTTTCGCCTCGTTAGTCGCCGGCGAAGGGGTCAAACGCTGGCTCGCTGCGCAGGATGATTCCGCCGGCTATTCAGGCTACCTGGCGGCGAATAGGCGCAAGCAGCAATTCATTGAACTGGTGGCAACCTATCGCGAACGGTTGGGCACGCTATACGCATCCACACTCCCCGAGGCCGCCATGCTGGCCGAAAAGCACCTCATCGTTGACGAATTAAAAGCGGCGCACCAGCAACTCAAATCCAGTTGGGGTGACGCCTCGGCCTATGACCACTGGTTTAGCCAGGAGATAAATAACGCGCAGCTCAATACGGTCGCGACCTATTACGAACTGGTTCCCGCACTGCAAGCCTTGCTGGCAAGCCACGACGATAATCTCGCCAACTTTTATACTGCATGCCTCGAACTCGAGGAGCTCGATGTGGTTGAGCGGCATGCGCAATTAAATGCGCTGTTAACAAGCGTGACACCCGTCGATATTGCAGGCCACTCGGATCTGGCTCCAGCGGACCGTCCTCCACAACAACCACTGTAAATAATCCGTGAAACACGGAAAACCCCATGCTAGGCTGGGCGCCCCAAATCTATCACAAACAACCACCACATCCTCGTATAACCGCATGATAATTAAACAGTTTTATGTATAATCTCGAATTACGATTAAGTAATGCGTTAATCCAGTATCGCTGGTGGTTAAGCCTTATTGCGGTGGTGTGCATCGGGTTTGCGGCAAGTGGCGTTAGTAAGCTCGTATTCACCAGCGATTACCGGATCTACTTCAGCGCGGATAATCCGCAATTGCTGGCCTTTGAGGAAAACGAACGCACCTATACCAAGAATGACAGTGTGCTGATCGCCATCGCGCCGGCCAAAGGCGACGTATTTACCGCACACAATCTGGCGACACTCAAAACCTTAACCGAGCGCGCCTGGCAGACGCCCTACTCCACCCGCGTCGATTCGCTTACCAACTTCCAGCACACCGCGGCTGAGGCAGACGACCTGCTGGTCCGGGACCTGGTCGGCGAGACGGGGACTCTCACCCCGGAAGATCTGGCGCGCATCCGGGTCATCGCACTCAACGAACCCCGCTTGGCGGGCCAACTGGTTTCAGACTCCGGGCACGTCGCCGCGATCAATATCACAGTGCAACTGCCCGAGGATCCTGTCGCAGCCTTTCCGGAAGTGGTTGCTTTTGTGCGCTCCCTGGCCAACGAAACAAGCGCATCCGATCCTGACATAAAGGTCTATCTAACGGGCCTGGTAATGCTCAACAATGCGTTCAACGAAGCGGCAATGGCCGACGCTAGTACCCTGTTGCCACTGAGTTTTGCGGCAATGCTGGTTATGTTAGCGATTCTGGTCGGAGGCCTGTCTGCCACCATCGCAACCCTTATAGTCATCGCGGCATCCATAGTCGGCGCCCTGGGAATATGTGGGCACCTGGGCATACCACTGACCAATATCAATACCAATGGTCCCCTGATCATTCTCACAGTCGCGCTGGCCAACAGCGTGCATATAGTGGTGAACTTCGTCCATGGCATGCGCAGGGGCGAGCCAAAACGCGAGGCCTTGCAAGGCAGCCTGCGCATTAACCTGCAGCCGGTATTCCTGGCCAGCACCACGACGGCGATCGGATTCCTGACCCTGCTGTTTTCCGAAGTACCACCGTTTGGCGATTTAGGTTTGATGGCCGCGATGGGCGTCATTATCTCCATGGTGCTTGCTTATACCCTGCTGCCCACGCTGCTGTTACTGCTGCCCATGCGAGTGAAGCAACAGACGTCCGAAGAAAATAGCTGGATGGACCGATTGGGTGTTTTCGTGGTCGCCAGGCGCAACCTGCTGCTATATTCGATGGCAGCTATTGTGATACTTGCCCTGAGCGGCCTGCCCCGCAATGAACTGAATGACGTGTTTGCGGAATGGTTCGATCCCGCCATCGAGTTCAGGTCAAATACCGATTTCGTAACTGATAACCTGACGGGGCTGTACAAAGTTGCGTATTCCCTTAATTCGGGACAACCTGGCGGTGTTAGCGAGCCCAGGTTCCTCAAGGAGGTCGCGGCATTTGCGGCCTGGTATCGGGAACAACCTGAAACCATGCATGTCAGCGTCATCAGCGATACCCTGCAACGACTCAATAAGAACATGCATGGCGACGAGCCGGATGAATATCGCCTGCCGGACAGTCGTGATCTGGCGGCCCAATACCTGCTGCTCTATGAATTATCACTGCCCTATGGCCTTGACCTGAATAACGAGTTGGATATCGACAAGTCCGCGAC
>CAXMOT010000166.1:0-6954 GCA_964195105.1 uncultured Gemmatimonadales bacterium
ACCAACATCTGCAGATGGTCCGCATGCGCGCGCTTGAAAATGGCCGCTATATAATGCGCGGCACCAATACCGGCCTGACCGCACTGGTCGATCCGGCCGGCGCCATCATTAGCCAGGCACCTCAGTTTGAACAAGCCACCCTGCGCGGCGAAGTTAGACAGGTTGAGGGGACGACGCCGTTCGGCATCTGGGGGTCATGGCCGGTGCTGGTATTGTGTGCTGGCTGCCTGGTTATTTCATTACGCCGCAAGCGCAGCGTCAATCAGTCGTAGCGGCCCTTCACTCATAGCGGCAAATCATTCGTAACGAAAGCGGTACCAGGCCAATCCCAGCAATTCATGCAACGCGGCGACGCTCCTGTACAGGGCGCTGGCGCGGGGTACAAAATCAAGCACATCGATAGATATTTTTTGATGGGCAGTAAAAATAGTGGGTGCGGGCCTGACCTTAAAACCGGCTTTCCTGAAACTGTAAAGTGCCCGCGGCATGTGCAGCGCGTGAGTCACCAGCAGCACACCATTGATATTCTCTTCGGCCAGCAGCTGCTTCGAAAGGACGGCATTTTCCCAGGTCGTGCGGCTCGCATTTTCCTGCCAACGCACCGTTGCGAGAAACTGTCGTTCAAGAACCCGTTGCATAAATACCGATTCAGGGGATTCATCCTCCCAGACACTGCCGCCGGCGACCAGGATTGGCAGCCCGGTCCGACGCTGCAAATAAGCGGCGTAACGCAGGCGCTCAAGGGTGCGGCCATTAGGAATGTCGAGGCCCTCATACTCGGGGGCGGCGCGATGCCGGCTGCCACCGATAACGACGATCGCCTCATAGTCCGCCAGCTCGAGTGAGGTGAGGTCCAGCGCGGGATGCCGCTCCACACTGCGGGCCAGGTAATGGCTGGTAATGGGCATACAGACTATCGCAAGGCTCAGCAAGGACACGCCGATGACCGTATTCCGCAGGCCGACCCAGCGCCGCAATAGCAGCACTGCAAGCAGGATAACAAGGAAGTTGAGCGTTGGCGGCAATGCCAACGTTTTAAGCAGGTAGCGGGTAATCATGTGTTAGCAGGTAACCATTTCGACATAAGGAGGCAGGACTTCTAAAAAAAGCCTATTCGGTAACGCGATGAAAAACCTTTCCGTCACACCCGGCGCAATCATCCAGGGTAGCAGGTCCGGTAAATACGCTGGTATTGCCGCATCCGTCACAGGCAAAGGTTCCCACCAACACTTCATCACCGCTGCGGTATTCGAGATCTCGCTCCGCCAATTCGCGGGAGAATTCCTCCTGCTCGAGCTTTGTCTTATCGGCAACCACCAACAGCAACTCCAGCAGCCGGCCTTCCAACAGGCCGGTATCAAACTTCAGCCAGTCGCCCAGGTCGTTGCGGGATTCAGACAAAAACCGGGCCAGGCTCTTGAGATCGCGCTTCAAGTAGGCCGCCAGCAAGCTGGCTTCTTCGCGGGTCATTTCCTCCGCAGCCGTTTCCAGCTCGATCGCCTGGTCCAGGTCGTATTTTAGCGCCGATACAGTCTTCTCTTCTGCGGCGGTTATCGAATCCTTTAACCGGCCCAGCAGGGATTGATACGCTCTATCCCTGGCAGAACCAGACTTATTTTCAACATCCGTCATTGGATTCACCCTTCAGTGTTTAGTCCACCTATTTTAGTGTAGTGCCCTATATAAACTAGTGTATCCTACGTGTTTCGATTTTTCAGGTATTACAAGCAAAATGGAAGAGCAGTATCGTCCAGGCGACATTGAACCAAGGGTACAAACCTATTGGCAGGAGAACAACAGTTTCTCCGTCAGCGTAGATCCCTCCCGGGAAAAATTTTACAGCCTGGCGATGTTTCCCTATCCCAGCGGCAAGCTGCATATGGGGCATGTGCGCAATTACACCATTGGCGACGTGATCTCCCGCTATCAGCGCATGCTGGGTAAAAATGTCCTGCAGCCCATGGGCTGGGATGCGTTCGGCTTGCCCGCGGAAAATGCGGCGATCCAGAACAACACCGCGCCCGCCAAATGGACCTATGAGAACATCGACTATATGCGAACCCAGCTGCAACAGCTGGGGTTTGCCTATGATTGGGACCGGGAACTGGCTACCTGTCGACCGGAGTACTATCGTTGGGAGCAGTGGTTTTTTACCCGCCTCTACGAGAAGGGCCTGGTCTACAAGAAAATGGCCAGCGTCAACTGGGACCCCGTCGACCAGACCGTGCTCGCCAACGAGCAGGTGATCGATGGCAAAGGCTGGCGCTCCGGAGCGTTGGTCGAGCGTAAGGAAATCCCGCAGTGGTTTATCAAGATCACCGCCTATGCCGAAGAATTATTGAGTGACCTGGACACGCTGGATGATTGGCCCGAACAGGTCAAGATCATGCAGCGCAACTGGATCGGCAAGAGTCGCGGTGTGCAGATGCGATTTGACCTCACGCAACCGCTCAGCGGGCATGAGAGTTTCGAGGTCTATACCACGCGACCCGATACGCTGCTGGGCGTTACCTATGTCAGTCTGGCCGCAGAACACCCGATCGCCTTATCCCTGGCGGAGAACAACAGCGCACTGCAAGCATTCCTGGATGAGTGCAAGGGCCAGTCGGTCGCGGAAGCGGATATGGCGAACATGGAGAAACTGGGCATGGACACCGGGCTCAAGGCGCTGCACCCCATTACGGGTGCGGAAATTCCGGTGTGGATCGCCAACTATGTGTTGATGGATTATGGCTCCGGCGCAGTCATGGCGGTACCGGCCCATGACCAGCGTGACTGGGAATTTGCTCGCGCCTATGGCCTGCCCATTGACCAGGTAATCGCGCCGCTGGACGGCGAAGCCATTGACCTGGACCAGCAAGCATTTGTCGAGAAAGGTCGCCTGGTCAACTCCGGCAAATTTGACGGACTGGACTTCCCCGCTGCTTTCGACGCAATCGCCGCTCACCTCGAGCAAGCGGACAAGGGTCGCACAACCACCAATTATCGGCTCAGGGACTGGGGCGTATCGCGCCAGCGCTATTGGGGTACACCCATTCCGATGCTGAACCTGGCCGGCAACGGCGAAATCCCGGTCCCGTCAGACCGGCTGCCGGTGCTGCTGCCGGAAGATGTCGATATGGATGGCGTCCAGAGCCCCATCAAGGCGGATGCCGAATGGCGCAAGACTGAAATTGACGGTGTCGCCGCAGAACACGAAACGGATACCTTCGATACGTTCATGGAATCCTCCTGGTATTACGCCCGGTTTTGCTGCCCGAACTATGAAGGGGGTATGCTGGATCCCGATGCAGCCAATTACTGGTTGCCGGTCGATCAATATGTGGGCGGCATTGAACATGCGATTTTGCACCTGCTGTATGCGCGTTTCTTCCATAAGCTGATGCGTGATGAAGGCCTGGTGAACAGTGACGAACCATTCCGGCGCTTGCTCTGCCAGGGGATGGTACTGAAAGACGGCGTCAAGATGTCCAAATCCAAGGGCAATACGGTCGACCCGCAACCGCTAATAAATCGCTATGGCGCTGATACCGTGCGCCTGTTTACGATGTTCGCCGCCCCGCCGGAACAATCACTGGAATGGTCAGATTCTGGCGTCGAAGGTGCGCACCGCTTCCTGCGCCGGTTGTGGCGCGCGGTCGCCGCACATGTGGGGAAAGGCACCCCGACAGACCTTGATGTCTCAAAATTGTCACCCCCCGAGCAATCGTTGCGCCGCAAGACGCACCAGACGATTGCCAAGATAAGCGATGACTATGGTCGCCGCCTGACCTTCAATACCGCGATTGCCGCGGTGATGGAGCTATTGAACGACATTAACAAGCATGCCAGTAACGATTCACCCCAGGCCGTGGCCGTTGAGCGCGAAGCGCTGCAGGCGGCGGTGCTGACATTGGCCCCGATCGTGCCGCATATCTGCCAGGAATTGTGGCAAGCCCTGGGCCATGAAGTGCCGGTGATGGACGCGACGTGGCCCACCTATGATCCCGCGGCGCTCACCCGGGACAGCATAGAGATGGTCATACAAGTGAATGGCAAGCTGCGCGGCAAGATTGAAATTCCTGCCGGGATGGACAAGGCAAGCATTGAAGCCGAAGCCCTTGGTAACGAAAACGCGCAACGCTTTATTGACGGCAAGGATGTGGTTAAAGTCATCGTGGTACCCAACAAACTCATTAATATCGTGGTGCGGGGATAACTATGCGCGGCTTCCGTCTCGCCCTCACAGTGCTGCTGGTATTGATTGTTGCGAGCTGTGGCTGGCACCTGCGCGGCATCGAACCGCTTGCCGAGGAACTCCAGGTGCTGCACCTGGACGCCAGGGAGCCGGACGGTGACTTCGCGCGGGCATTACAGCGCTCGCTGAAAGCGACCGGGGTGAGTCTCCTTGAGTCCAGGGACGAGGCGCCAATCGTGCTCGAAGTCAGCCCGGCGGAAAACCAGCGGCGCACGATCAGCACCTCCGATCTCGGCAAAGCAGCGGAATACCAACTAACCACCAGCATCGACTTCCGGGTACTCAATGCGGGCGGCGAAGAGATTTTGGGACCGGAGCGCCTGCTAGTGGAGAAAGTCTATGTATTCGATCGCCTTAACGTCGCCAGCACCTATGAAGAAGAACAGTTGCTGCGCTCGGAGATGCGTCGTGACCTGGTGCAAAAGCTGATTCGACGCTACCAGACCGTCTCCCAAACCAAACAAGTCAACTAACGCCAATGAAACTCGACCCTGAGGGACTGGCGGCGCATCTGCAGGCAGGTCTAAAGCCGGTTTACATCATCTCGGGGGACGAGACATTACTGGTACAGGAAGCCTCCACCCTGGTGCGCGACGCGGCCGCGAAGGCGGGCTACCAGGAACGACGAAGTTTCGATATCGACGCCAAATTCAACTGGGACGAATTCCACCAGGCCGCCAATGAACTGTCGCTGTTTTCAGCGCAACGGCTTATTGAACTGAGGATGCCCACCGGCAAACCGGGAGACCAAGGCAACAAGGCGTTGCAGGCCTATGCCGGGGCGATGCCTGCAGACGACCGGCTCATGATTGTCACTGGCAAGCTGGATAAACGAACCACCTCAAGCGCCTGGTTCAAGGCCCTCGACGCGCAGGGCGCCCATATCACCCTCTGGCCGATTGCGCGCGCCCAATTGCCACGCTGGATCAAACAACGCATGCAGCAGGCCGGCATCAATGCCGACGCTGAAGCCGTCGCGATGCTGGCTGACCTGGTGGATGGAAACTTGCTGGCGGCGATGCAGGAAATCGAAAAACTCAAGCTGGCCGCCAGTGATACAACCCTGACCCCGGATATGGTCAAGGCGTCGGTCTCTGATAGTTCCCGCTATAACATGTTTGAACTTGTGGACACCGCGATGAGCGGTAACGCCCAAGCGACCTGCAAGATGCTGCACGGCTTGAAAAGCGAAGGCAGCGATGCTCTTACCCTGCTATGGAGTGTGAGCCGTGAGATTCGCCAGCTAGGCCAACTCGCGGCCTTGATTGAGCGCGGCGCCAGCGCCAGCCAGGCGATGCAACAACATCATATTTGGCGCAGCAAGCAACGCGTCGTTGGCGCGGCCCTGCAACGATTCAACCGCGCCGGGATAGAAAAACTGACACAACAACTGGCCAGGATAGATTTAACCCTCAAGGGCGCAGGCCCCGGCAACGGTTGGGACCAGATCGAATCTGTACTCCTGACGCTGGCAGGAACGCCCTTACACAAAAAAAGCCGCGCCCGTTAATTCAGGCGCGGCCTTCCAGTTTTTTAACCCGAGTCATTCACCCCGGGACGATAACCGGTTCAATAACCCCGGGAATTACTCGGCGGCCTTTTCGACCTCAGTCTTGAGTACCGCAGTAACGCGACGGTTTTGCGCTCGACCTTCTGCAGTATCGTTATCCGCACGCGGGTCGGTTTCACCGACACCATCTACCGTGAGGCGATCTGCCGCAATGCCATGCTCTTCGATCAACACCGCTCGTACGGCTTCGGCGCGTTTTTGCGACAGTTGCTGGTTATAATCCGCATCGCCCATCGAATCGGTGTGACCCTCTACGGTCCCACTAATTGAGGGGTACAGTTTCATGAACTCGGCAACGCGCTGAATTTCCGCAACAAAACCGGGCTTGACCGCAACTTTGTTAGTGTCAAACAACACTTCGAGTTCAACCTGAACAGTTTCCTTGATAACGTACTGACAACCCTTTTCATCAACACGCGCACCAGCCGGTGTTTCGGGGCACTCATCCTGATAGTTGGGAACGCCGTCGCCATCGCTATCCAGCGCACAACCAACCGAATCCACGGCTACGCCGGCAGGCGTTTCCGGACACTGGTCAGCGGCGTCACTGACGCCATCGCCATCACTGTCAGCAGAGGCACTCGAAACCGCTGCCGCGGCGGGAGCCGCCGAAGATGAGCTCGCGCCAAATACATAATTCAGGCCAACAGTCAGCGCCGTATCGAGATTCTCTTCATTTAAGCCGTAATACCCGCGAATATCTCCGCGCAGCGACAGGGCCTGGCTAAAGTACTTCTTGATGCCACCGCCCAGGTTCAAAACGGTTTCGTCATTGTCACCGAGATCGGTAGTCAACTCCAACAAACCGAAGCCACCGGCAAAATACGGCTGCCAGGTATCCCGTTCGGCCAGGTGATAGAGCCCGTCCAGGCGAAACATATCCCCTTCGGCTTCCACACCAGGAATACCTGTATCACTCTTGCCCAGGTTTGAATAGATGGCTTCCAGGGTGATGCGCTCATTGACGATAATGCCAAGACCACCTTCCAAAATTTCGGTATCATCAAAATCGCGGTCGCTATCATAGAAATAACCGCCTCCACCGAGGTAAAGCGATACACCTTCATCGGGAGCGGCCACAGCTGCCTGACTCAAGCCAAATGTCAGTCCACCAATTAATACTGATGCAATAATTTTATTCACGTTT
>CAXMOT010000167.1:0-4699 GCA_964195105.1 uncultured Gemmatimonadales bacterium
ATGTTATGGCGGCTTACCGCCCCGGCACCTGATGCCAATATCAATGGGACAACGCCCAGCACCATCGCAGCGGTGGTCATGAGTACCGGTCGTAACCGCACGGCCGCCGCTTCGATAACCGCTTCAGTCACACCCCAGCCCTCGTCCTGCAGTCGGTTGGCAAACTCCACAATCAAAATGCCATGTTTACTGATCAAACCAATCAGGGTGATCAAGCCGATCTGGCTGTATATGTTCAGCGTTGCAAAGCCCATGGCAATGGGAATCAGCGCGCCACAAATTGACAGGGGTACACTGACGAGAATTACGAAGGGTGCGCGAAAGCTCTCGAACTGCGCCGCCAGTACCAGGTAAATTGCAATGAGCGAGACAAAGAAAATGATATATAGACGACCGCCTTCCTCGAAGTACTGCCGAGACTGCCCGTCATAATCGAGCGAAAACCCGGTGGGAAGGATTTCTGCGGCTTTTTCCTCGAAAAAAGCCAACGCCTCGCCCAGGCTTACACCCGGTGCTGGCGCGCCTTCCAGGGTCGCTGCGTTAAGCTGTTGAAACTGGTTCAAGGCTACCGGCAGGACGGTGGTTTGCACCGTGACGACGCTGGACAGGGGTACCTGTTCGCCGGACTTGGCCCGCACATAATAGCGGCTAAGCCAGGACTGGTCGTACCTCGCCTGCGCGGCGGCCTGGGCGATAACCTTGTAGCTGCGTCCCTGCAGTGAAAAACGATTAATCTCCGATTCGCCAAGCAGCGCCGACCATGTGCGGCCGATCTCCTCCATACTCAGGCCCAGTTGCGCGGCTTTATCCCGGTCGATATCGACATACAGTAACGGTTGGGAGAATTTGAGGTTACTGTCTATAAACATAAACTTGCCGCTATTGCGAGCCTCGTTAACCAGCCGTTCTGTAACCTCGGCCAGCAAGCGGTAATCGGAAATAGATTTTACCACCACCTTGATCGGCGGGCCGCTACCACCGCCTGGTAGCGCCGGAAAGGAAAATACAAAGGCCTTGATGCCGGGTATCTTGTTAATTTTTTCCTGCAGTTCAGGCAGTATGTCCGCTGTGCTTCTGTCGCGTTCACCCCATGGCTTGAACAGGATGCCGCCGAAGCTGTTGCCGAGAATTGCTGAATTATTGAACAGGAACGACCCCTCGTATTCGGGAAACTGCCGGAAAATCGGCTCGATCTGGCTGGTGTATCTTTCTACATATTCCAAGCTGGCATAGTCCGGTGCCAGGATGGGCATAAATAATCCGCCCTTATCCTCATCGGGAGCCAACTCCGATTTTGATACCATCATCAGCAGGGGAATACTCAGCATTATTAACAGGGCGAATACGAGTGTTACCGGTCGATAGGCCATGCTGGCCGTCAATCGTGTTTTGTAGCTTGCCATCAATGTATCGAACGTCTCATCGATTCTCTTGGCCAGCCCCGCTGGCTTCGTGGGGCGCAGGAATTTGGCGCACATCATGGGTGACAGTGTCAGCGCCACGATCCCGGAAATAATTACCGAGCCGGCGAGGGTGAAGGCAAATTCCTTGAACAGGGTACCGGTTATACCGGTAAGAAAACCCAGCGGGGCATAGACCGCTGCCAGCGTGAGGGTCATTGAAATAACCGGCATGGCAATTTCACGCGCACCCATAATCGCGGCATCGTACGGGCTATGTCCCTCCTCAATATGGCGATGGATATTTTCAACTACGACAATCGCATCATCCACGACCAGACCGATACAAAGCACCAGCGCCAGCAGCGTCAGCAGGTTAATGGAATAGCCCAGCCACCATATAAGGAACAGCGTTCCCACCAGCGACAGAGGGATAGCCACCACGGGAATAATGACCGAACGAATCTGTCCCAGGAACAGGAATACCACCAGAATCACGATCAGCGATGCTTCCAGCAGCGTTGTTAATACTTCAGTGATAGAGGCTTCAATAAACTCCGACACGTCATACTTGATTTCAGCACTAAAGCCGTCCGACGCCTGGGCGCGAATCGATACGAGTTCCTCGCCGACCAGTTTGGCTACCGTAAGCGGGTTGGCACCGGGGGTTGGGAAAATGCCGGTTACGACCATACTTTCGCCACCACCGTAGGCAGAAGAATCAAAGCTTTCGGAGCTGAGTTCAACGCTAGCGATATCCCTGATTCTGAGCAGTCTGTCGCCTTCGCTGCGGATCACGATATTCTCAAAGTCACTGACAGAGCTGATATCAGTACTGGCCTTGACCGGAGCGATCACCAATTTACCGCGGATGACTCCCGCGGTTGCGAGGAAGTTATTGCTGCGGATCGCCTCCACTGCTTCCGAACTGGTGATATTGCGGGCCGCCATTCGATCAGGATCGAGCCACACGCGCATGGCGAAATTACGTCCGCCGTATATCTCAACCTCGCCCACACCGGCCAGCGTTGCCAACTGCGGCTGGACGACGCGTTGTAAATAGTCGGTCACCTGCTCCGAACTCATACGGGTGTGGTTGAATCCTACATACATCAGCGCGCCGCCCCGGCCGCTGCCCTTGGTGATGACCGGATCTTTCGACTCATCGGGAAGTTGGCTACGTATTTCGGCGGCCTTCGCCACGATCTCGGTAAGCGCCTTGTCGGCACTGTAATTCGGCTCAATATGGGCGACTACCGCGGACGAGCCGCCGCGACTGGATGAGGTGATATAGGCGATACCTTCTGCGCTGGCAATCGCCTGTTGGGTCGGGGTCGTGATAAAACCCTGTACCAATTCAACACTGGCGCCGGGGTATGCCGTCCGAACAGTGACGGTGGCATCCTCGATCTTGGGGAACTCGCGAATATCCAGTTGCTGGAACGCATTCAAGCCAACCAGCAGGATAAACAGGCTGACAACACTCGCCAGTACCGGTCGCTTGATAAACAGGTCGGTAAATTTCATGGTTGGGCAGCGGCCGCTTCCAGCGCCGGTGCATTTGCGAGCGAGACCTCTGCGCCATTGGATAACTTTAACTGGCCGTCCGTAACCACCAGCTGACCCGCTTCAATACCTTCAAGAATAGCCATCTGCGAACGCTGTCGCCGACCGGACCTAACGGTTTTGCGGGTGACCCGCAGTACCTTACCGACGCCATCCTCCAGCGTTTCCTCAACGACATAAACCTCTTCACCGTAAAGCGAATAGCTGACGGCGGTTTTGGGTAATACCACTAGCTGCTGCGCAGGCTCTAATACCAGCTTTATCGAGGCGAACATACCAGGTATTAATTGTTGTTCGGCATTGTCGACCGTGGCGCGCACAGCGATCTGCCGCGTATTGGTATCGATTCTGGAATCGATCGCAGCTACGCTTCCCTCGAAAGTTTGGCTTGGGTAGGCATCCACGCTGAACCTGGCAATTTGGCCAACAACCAGGTCGGGTAAATTCTTCTCCGGCGCACTGAAATCCAGGTACAGAGTCTCCAGCGATTGAAGTGAAGCGATGGCTGTTCCGGATTCAATAAACTGTCCGGGGTCGACTTGCAATATACCCATTCGGCCGGCAAACGGTGCGCGCACTTTCTTTTTTGCGATATTAGCTCGGGTCTGTTCGACCCGCGCCAGTGCGCCATCGAGTTCAGCCTTACTGCGATCAAACTGGTCCTCGGATACGAGCTTCTTCGCTATCAGTTGCTTGTCACGCTGGAAGTTGATGTCAGCCAATTTGAGTTGCGCTTCAAAACTGCGCAGATTCGCTTGCTCCATGGTGTCATCAAGTTCCAATAACAATTCTCCTTTCTCAACTTCCTGTCCGGAAAGAAAACGAATGTCGCTGACGATGCCATCTTTTTCCGCACTGACTTCCACGCCGTAGCGAGCGTTCAGGGAGCCAATCGAGGTTAGCTCGGGGTTCCAGCTCGCTGTTACTGCATAAATCGCGGATACCGTAACGGGCGGTGGGCGAAAGCCTCCGGAACCTCCATCCATGCCACCGTTGCGGAAAAAATTGTAGCCGAAAATTCCACCAAATATGATGGTGACAGCCAATATCATTGCGGCCATACGTTTAATCATAGAACTATTGAATCCTTGAATTGAATATCTTGAGGTCGGCCGGCACCAAGCCGCTATCCCTGAGGGCGACAGTGTATCAAATCAACTCCGAGGATTGGAAAAAGCAGGGTCAGATACGACTTAATTTTCTGGTACCATAAATTTTACTACCAGCCACGAAACGACTTTGACACCTGGTGAGCTTATAGTTCCAACTGCTGGGTTCCCGCGGCCAGTTTCAGGCGGATAAAATCGGTATGGGAAACGTAGATAAGTTCTGCAACCTTGCGAATCAGGTGTTCTTCGTACTTGTCGATATTGCCGTCCGCAAACGCGACCATCCACATCAGCCCGATCAGTTCCTGTTTTTGCTCATAGCTGTAGAAGTCATTCACCAACCGGGTGAACTGGTACAGTGATGCCGCATCGTCCAGCTCATCCTCGGCGAGTTTGATTAACGAATCCAGCGTCACGGCGTCCAGATCGAAGGTCCTGCGCAGCGTTTCCAGAACGGTTGCGCGCTCAGCTTCATCGAGATCAAAGTCAGCCCGGGAAACTTCAATCAGCAGCGCCGCGGTGGCGAGTTGGATCGCCTGCTGCGGCGAGACGCAGGACTCGTCGCTATCGACCGTCAGGTAGACGTTAAAGAATTGCCGGATCCTTACCAGCATCCTAACCGCC
>CAXMOT010000168.1:0-10820 GCA_964195105.1 uncultured Gemmatimonadales bacterium
GAAGGGTCTGTTGTCGTGCCGGTATGCAGCAAACTTGAAGCGGAAATAGTCGAACTCGAAGAAGACGAGCGCACCGAGTTTCTTGCCGATCTTGGATTCGAAGAGCCAGGACTGAATCGCGTTATCCGTGCCGGTTATACACTCCTCAAGCTGCAGACCTATTTTACCGCCGGAGTGAAAGAAGTGCGTGCCTGGACGACACCGGTCGGCGCCACTGCGCCACGGGCTGCTGCCGAGATTCATACGGATTTCGAGAAGGGTGTCATTCGCGCCGAGGTGGTCGCCTACGACGATTTCACCGCGTATGGTGGAGAAAATGGAGCCAAAGAAGCCGGGAAACTGCGCCTGGAGGGCAAGGACTACATCGTACAGGACGGTGATGTCATGCATTTCCGCTTTAACGTGTAGGAGCGGGCTTGCCCGCGAACAGGGTTTTCCCAAATTTACCACATCGGTTCGCGGGCAAGCCCGCTCCTACAGCGGGTCTTGTGCCGCTTAAACAGGATGACTATTGTCTCGTACCTGCATTTTCAGGTACCCTAACGCCCCCTTGGCTACGTAGCTCAGCCGGTTAGAGCACAGCATTCATAATGCTGGGGTCGGTGGTTCAAGTCCACCCGTAGCTACCATAATTATCAATGACTTAGGTCGGCATCGCCGGCCTTTTTTATTTAGAATGTAACCCCACTGTAACCCTGAGTCAGAACTTTTGGCTTATAAACCAAGTGTCACAATAATTTCTGTGGGTCTAGCGCCTCAACAGGTGAGAAACCCTTCAGGGCCAGGGTTAATAATTGTTTTGTTTTGTAACCGCCAAATAAACCACGCCCTGCTATTCTGATCATTTTATCGCCAAGCTATGCCCTGATCTAATCAGGAGTTTGGTTATGGAAGAGTACTTGGCAGATCTGACCGAGCGCCAGTGTTTTTGGCTGAAGCATATTCGTACTTGTGATACCGCGGGTCAGTCCACCCTTGAGTATGCCAAGGCCCATGGCCTGGAATCTCGCGCGATGTATAAAGCCAGACAGTTGCTGGTTGAGAAAGGGGTATGGTCAATCAAGAAGGCGGACCGCAAATCCAGCCGCTTCCAACGCGCTCAAGTACCCAGTGCGACTACAAATAGCCAGTGGCAGATTCAGTTGCCCAATGGGGTAAGTGTTGGTTTTTGTGGTGACGTCAATGCCAAGGCCTTATCGTTGGTCCTGACAACGGCAGCGGCACTCTCATGATGCGGCCATCGAATGATCTGCCGACGGTGTACCTGTGCAGGGATGCGGTCGACTTCCGCAAGGGCATTAACGGCCTTGCGGTACTGGTGGAAGACACCTTAAGCCGGGATCCCTTTTCGGAGCACTTGTTTGTATTTTGTAACCGGGGCCGCAACCGGATCAAAATATTATATTGGGAACGCAACGGCTTCTGCTTGTGGCAGAAGCGCCTGGAGAAGTCGCGCTTTCACTGGCCACGGCGGTCCGATGATGAAGTCGTCACCCTCACATCCCAGCAACTGAATTGGTTGCTCGACGGCTACGACATTGCGCGCCTAAAACCCCACGATAAATTGCATTTTTCCACTGTTTTATAAGGGTTTTTACACCCCTATCCGGTATAATAACGGGTATGCCAAGCCTGCCCAATCAGCTACCAGATGACCTCGAATACTTAAAGGCATTGGTGGCTGAGCAGGCCGCTCAAAACGAGCAACTCGAACAAGAGAACCAGCGCATGAGCGCCAAGGTTCTCTCCCTTCAAGAGCAACTCAACCTGGCTCTGGCCCGTCGCTATGCGGCCAGCAGCGAGAAGATCTCCCCTGATCAGATACGCCTGTTCAATGAAGCCGAGCAAGATGCAGATGCGCTCGTGGATGACGCGCCGGCCGATGAGCCTGTTACCGTCCCGGCCCACACGCGCAAGAAGCGCGGCCGTAAACCCTTGCCGGACACCTTACCCCGTGTGGATGTGGTTCACGAGATGCGTGAGGACGAGCGTCAATGTCCCCATGATGGCAACGCACTTAGCGAGATCGGTGAAGTAGTGTCCGAGCAGCTGGATATTGTGCCGGCACAGATCCGGGTGATCCGCCACATTCGCAAGCAGTATGCCTGTCGCTGTGGTCAGTGTATCCGCACCGCCGCATTGCCGGCGCAACCGATTCCCAAGAGCATGGCCTCACCAGGCCTGTTGGCTCATGTGACCGTCTCCAAGTACCAGGATGCCCTGCCGTTGTACCGCCAGGAAACCATTCTGCAACGCATTGGTGTCGATATTCCCCGGGCAACCCTGGCCAACTGGATGATCAAAGCCGGTACACTGGTGCAACCGCTGATCAATCTGCTGCGCGACCAGTTATTAAACTACGACGTCGTGCAGATGGACGAAACCACAGTCCAGGTGCTCAAGGAACCGGGCAAATCAGCCCAATCCAAATCCTATTTATGGTTGCAGCGCGGCGGGCCACCCGGCCAGCCGGTGGTTCTTTATGATTATGATCCGTCCCGCAGTCAACAGGTACCCAAACGCCTGTTGGAAGGCTTCTCGGGTTATTTACAGGTCGATGGCTATGATGGCTATAACGCGGTGGTGGCGGCAAATGGTCTGATACACGTGGGGTGTATGGCGCACGCGAGGAGGCGCTTCAGTGATGCGGTGAAAGCGCAGGGCAAGGGAAAGAATAAACCGACTGGCAAAGCCCATCAGGGGCTGGCCTTAATTCAGAAATTATACGGTGTGGAACGGCGCGCCCGCGACCTCTCTGCCGAAGATCGCTATGGGTATCGCCATCAACACGCCAGACCGATCCTCCAGCAAATACGCAGTTGGCTCGATAAAAGCCTGCCGAATGTACTGCCGGGCAGTGCGACAGGCAAAGCCTTGAACTACCTGCACAATGAGTGGGACAAGTTGACCCGCTACCTGGACGATGGCCGACTGGAGATCGACAACAACCGAGCAGAAAATGCGATACGTCCCTTTGTCGTAGGTCGAAAAAACTGGCTCTTTAGTGCTTCGGTAGCGGGCGTAAAAGCCAGTGCCAATCTCTATTCACTGATCGAGACGGCCAAGGCCGCTGGCCTGGAGCCATATGCCTACTTGCGCTATGTCTATACGAAGCTACCGCAGGCGGAATCCGTTGAAGCCATCGAAGCCTTGCTGCCAGGCAACATTGAGCCGGATCAGATCAAACCTTCTTGAGCAACCCCGTGCTTCGTTGAGCGCTTACAATAAAAAAGCCCACCATTGCGGCGGGCCCGGAATTAAAGGGGACGGAGGGATTAAATTTTGACCAGGCCTTAAGTGGTTGTTAGCATCAAGTAAAGTTAGTCGTTAGCAAAAGGAGTTGCTATGCCTAGACGAGCACGGATGTACCTGCCGGAATTACCTTATCATCTAGTTCAGCGTGGAAATAACCGAGAGGCTTGTTTTATCGAGCCAGAAAATTATCGGTATTATCTTGAGTTGTGGAGAGAGTTATCAGATCGTTATGGTGTCTCGGTGCACGCTTATTGTTTGATGACAAACCATGTGCATTTTCTTGCAACGCCAATAGAAAAAACATCTATCTCAACCACGATGAAAGTGGTTGGTAGTCGCTATGCACAATACATTAACAAGAAATACAAACGAACAGGTACGCTTTGGGAAGGAAGGCATCGGTCTAGTCTGGTGCAAACAGAAAAGTACTTCCTAACCTGTTGCCGATATATTGAATTAAATCCTGTTGCAGCAAACATGGTAAAAAGACCGGAAGAATATCTTTGGACTAGCTACCACAGTAATGCTTGGGGTGATGAGAGTTGGCTGGTGCCGCATGAAGAGTATAAGAAATTAGGCGCGAATTCGGAAAGCCGTCGCCGGAACTATAGAGCATTGTTCAAGTATTCTATTGATGCAAATGACATAGATTTAATTCGTAAAGCTGCACACTATTGTCAGCCAGTAGGCGACGAGCGATTCAAGACCGAGATTGAGAAAAAATACGGCATAACGGTTGGCCAGGCTAGGAGAGGGAGGCCCAAATTAATTAGCTAGGAAGAAGTGGTTAAAATTTAATCCCTCCGTCCCCTTTAACTAAATCCCTCCGTCCCCTTTAACTAGAGTCCGGCATCAAGTCCGGCTCACCCAAATGCCTCAGAACCTCATGGCGCGCCTGATTACGCAATTCCAGCGCGGCGTGCCAATCGTTTCCTGTGGGTTTGATGGGTTGGCCGATGATCACCGCGACGGTCCCCCTGCGGGGAAAGTGGCTGTCGTCCCTTAGTATCGATCTCGTCCCGCGCAGGGTTATTGGAATTACCGGCAAGTTAGCCTGTGCTGCGGTGATAAAGGCGCCCATCCGGAATGCGAGCAGCCCCGGGGATCGGGTGAACGTGCCTTCAGGGAAATACATTAACGGGATGGATTCTTGGGCTCGTTCACTGACGCGTTGCGCGTCGGCAATTCCCTGCTTGGCGTCAAAGCGTTCTACGAAGCTGGCGTTAAGGCGCTGGAGGAACCAGTGGGCGAAACGGTTCTGCTGCAGTTCCGCCTTGGCGACAAATGCGGCGGGTGAGGGTAGTGCGGCTATTACCATGAGCCCGTCGATGTAGCTGGCGTGATTGGAGATGACCACATAGCCGTCTGTTTCGGAAAGGTTAGTTTCGCCCTCGATCAGCAGCGGCACACGGACCAGGCGCAATAGCAGGTGAATGCAACGGCGCACGGCCGTCCAACGCGACTCGAGACTGGGTAGTAGCAGGCAAACAATCGCGACTGGAAACAACGCTCCAAACATCGCATGCACATACCCGGCATACGCTACATCGCGCGTGCTGCGTCGCAAACGTTGCAATTGCGGGCGCAGCGCACCGAGCCAGAGTCGCGCCATTTGTTGCGATACTGAACGAGCAGGTTTGCCAAGGAGGTTCTGCTCGTAAAGCTCGCGACAGGCGGCGCGACGAATCTTGCCGCTGGAGGTTTTCAGTACGCCCTGTGGCGGGGTGAGTAATATATCGTTGGGCGCTGCGCCGAGCAGGTCGGAAGCTAATGCCGTAATGCGCTGTCGTATGTCTTGCAGGACCCGGGTATCCGTGTCGCGGGTCTCGGCGACGACCACCAGTTTTTCCATTGCGGTATCGGGGTCGGTACTACCGAATACGGCGACGCAGCCCTTGCGTACCTCCGGCAGGTTGCCGACGGCCTCTTCCAGTTCATAGGGGTAGAGGTTCCTGCCGGCGCGGATAATGACGTCCTTGACCCGACTGGTGAGGAAAACATCGCCGCCGGCCATGTATCCCAGGTCGCCTGTGTTTAGCCAGTCGCCGTCGAATAGCAATTCGGTTGCCTGCGGGTTGCGATAGTACCCACTGGTGGTTGATGGCCCGCAAAACTGGATACGGCCTTCTTCACGTTCCGATAACTCACGACCTGCGGCGTCAACAATACGAATTTCATAATCCGGCAACGGCCGGCCGCAGGCGACGACTTGCAATGCGTTGGGATCGTCCGGGTTTGCGGGTTTCGCATAGCCGCTTTGCTCGAAGGCCTCCCGGTCAACCCGGTCAATCAAGGCGCCGCGCTCGAGGGGCGGAAAGGCGAGTCCGACAGCGGCCTCCGCAAGGCCATAAACCGGCATGATCGCTCGGGTATCGAAGCCGTACTGGGCGAAGTGTTGCCCGAAACGGGTCAGGGTTTGCGGGCTGATCGGTTCAGCGCCGTTAAGTGCGGCACGCCAACAGCTAAGGTCCAACCCCTCCATTTCATTGGGGGGGATCTTAGCCAGGCACATCTCATAGGCAAAATTGGGAGCCGGCGACAGGGTGCCCCGGTGGTTATGGATGGTTTGCAGCCAGCGCCACGGCCGGATCAGGAAAGCGGTCGGGGGCATCAGCACCGCGAGCATTCCGATGTAGAGACTACCGAGCCATGCGCCAATCAAACCCATGTCATGGTAGAGCGGCAGCCAGCTTACGAACACATCATCCGGGGTCGCCTGGATAGCCTTGCCCATGATGCGGATGTTAGCAAGCAGTTGCGCATGGGTCAGGGTGACACCTTTGGGTTGGCCGGTGCTGCCGGAGGTATATTGCAGCAGCGCAATGTCGTCCGGTTGTACCGGCACGGGGACAAACAGACCGGTGGACGAAGATAGCATCTCAGGCGTGACGATGGCCTTCAGGGTTGGCACGTGGCTCTTGAGTAATCGCGCGACCGTCAGGGCTTGCTTAACGGTTATAAGGATCGTCGCCTGGGCATTGCTGAGTAGCTTGGCATGGCGTTGCAAATGATCCTGCAATTGGGAGGCACGCAGCGGCGGGTAGATGGGTACCGGAATACCGCCGGCTAATAGAATGCCGAAGAAGCTTTCAAGGTAGTCACGACTGGTTGGCAACATAAGGGATACAGGTTCTCCCGGCAACAGTCCCTGGTCGATCAAACCGGCCGCCACCCGTTGCGCGCCTTGCTGGAGGTCGGCATAGGTGATGACGGCAGGTGGAATGGCACCGTTGGAGTACATCTGCACATGAGGGCGATCCGGCTGCGTCCGGGCGTACCAGTCGAGCACCTCGGGCAAGGTTTTAGCCTGCAGCGGCAGCGCGCCGGCGACCGGGACTTTGCTGCCCATGGTTACAGGCGCAATATTCGGTATTACTGTGACTTCCGGTCCAGCGCTATTGGCCGATAATACCGCCCTGAGGAGGTCCCTGGGGGTCTCGGCGGTGCTGAAAATCTGCTCCGGTAAACGCACTGACAGGCGCCGCTCAATCCGCAACAGCAGTTCGACGCGTGAGAGACTGTCGAAACCCAGCTCCCTGTCGAGGTCGGTATCCAGGGTGATGCGGAGTTCCCCTCGCCCAGGTTGCAGTTCCAGGCTGAGCTCATGGACGATTGCCAGCAGGCGCGAGGATATCTCGGTGTGTAGATTGTGCTTAGTGTCCGGGTTCGGATTGACAGTTACCATGATCCCTCGGAACGAGACAAGCTGGGTAGGACTGCATGCGTCTGGAACATGTTCTGTTGTGCAGCGTCCCATTCCAGCAAATTCGTATTACGCAATGTAAATGCTATCGCTTTTTGGGCCAGATTGCGATGCCGGATTTGCAGCGCTGACGCAGCCGAAAAGCCCAGCGAAGCCGCTGTTGCTCGGAGGCAACTGTAGTCAATGAAATATTATTACGTATTTTTGTTATTACAGGTTAACTCTTAACGAGATATAGCCGATAATCCACCGCTTTGCCGGCGCTTGACGCCCGAATAATTGACCAGATGTTGTAATTTTACGACAGCGCAGGAGAGAGTAACCATGACCAATACGGATGCCGGACTACGTTCCAATATCAGCATGCTGGGGCAATTGCTGGGCAGCACCATCAAAAAACACCTGGGCGATGAGTTCCTGGACAAGATTGAACTCATTCGCACGCTCTCCAAGTCCTCCCGTACCGGCAACGAAGATGATCGGGTGCTATTGGTGGAAACCCTGCAAAACCTGTCCGATGAAGAGCTGGTTCCGGTATCCCGAGCGTTCAGCCATTTCCTTAACCTGGCTAATATCGCCGAGCAATACCACACCATATCGCGCTACTGTGACGGGGATGTGTGCACACCTGATCCGTTTCAACAGCTGGTCGGTAAGCTGCAGGGGGCGGGTATCAGCAACGAGCAGGTTCGTGAAGCGGCTGAAGCGCTGTCGATCGAACTGGTATTGACCGCGCACCCGACCGAAATTAGCCGCCGCACCCTGATCCACAAGCATGCGTTGATCAACCATTGCCTCGAAGAGCTTGAGCTCACGGATCTTACTGAACGCGAACGCCAGATTTTGCTGCATCGGGTAGAGGAATTGGTTAGCCAGGCCTGGCATACCAATGAAATCCGCCAGCAGCGTCCCACCCCTGTAGACGAAGCGCGGTGGGGCTTTGCGGTTATCGAGCATTCGCTTTGGCAGGCCGTCCCGGAATATTTTCGCCAGCTCGATAAGCGTTTGCGGGACAGTTTTGGTTTCGGAGTTCCACTGAACGCAGTTCCGGTGAAGGTCGCGTCCTGGATGGGTGGCGACCGCGACGGTAATCCGTTCGTTACAGCCAAAGTGTCCACCAGGGTGTTGCTCACCAGCCGCCGGGTGGCGACCGGTCTGTACTTGTCTGATATCCAGGAACTGACCAGTGAACTGTCAATGACTGACGCGTCGGACGAATTACTCGCCCACACAGAAAACAGTCTCGAACCCTATCGCTTCCTGTTGCGCAAATTGCGCTCGGATCTGCAGGAAACCCTGCAGAGCCTGGTTGCGCAGCTCAGTAATGAAGATACCGAAGCCCGGGAGCTGATTACCACCGAAGCACAATTGCGCGAGCCGCTGGAGCTTTGCTACCGGTCGTTAAAGGCATGCGGTATGGATATTATTGCCGACGGCCTGTTGCTCGATGTGTTGCGTCGCCTCAGTTGTTTTGGGTTAAACCTGGTGCGCCTTGATTTTCGCCAGGACGGCGAGCGCCATACCGAAGTGTTTTCCGAGCTGACACGTCACCTGGGTTTGGGTGACTACGCCGAATGGAGCGAGGAACAGCGGCAGGCATTCCTGCTGCAGGAACTGGCCAACAAGCGGCCATTGTTCCCGAAGCAATGGGACGCTTCGGACAATGTCCGGGAAGTGCTCGATACCTGCGCGGTGATTGCGGTACAACGCCAGGAGGCGGTGGGCACCTACATTATCTCCATGGCGAGCCAGCCGTCTGATGTGCTTGCGGTGCAATTGTTACTCAAGGACGCCGGCTGCCAGTTCAGGATGCCGGTCGCGCCGTTGTTCGAAACTCTGGACGACCTCAATGGCGGTGCTGCCACTATGCAGAACCTGCTCTCGATCGACTGGTATCGGGATTATATCGGCGGTCACCAGGAAGTGATGATCGGGTATTCCGATTCCGCCAAAGACGCGAGTGTACTGGCTGCGGCGTGGGCGCAGTACCGCGCGCAGGAGGAACTGGTTGAGATCTGCGAAAGCCATGATGTGTCATTGACCTTGTTCCATGGCCGTGGCGGAACCGTTGGTCGCGGCGGTGCACCGGCCCACGCCGCGTTGTTATCGCAGCCACCGCGCTCACTCAAGGGCGGCCTGCGGGTCACCGAACAGGGTGAGATGATTCGCTTTAAGTTTGGTCTGCCCAAGGTGGCATTGAACAGCCTGAATCTGTATACCACTGCGATCCTGGAGGCTAACTTGCTACCGCCTGTAGAACCCAAGGCGGCATGGCGGGACGTCATGGACCAGCTGGCCGAGGACTCATGCAATGACTATCGGGGCTTTGTGCGCGGTCACGAATCTTTTGTGCCTTATTTTCGGGCCGCCACGCCGGAGCAAGAGCTGGGCAAGCTGCCGTTAGGCAGTCGTCCTGCCAAGCGCCGCGCGGATGGTGGTGTCGAGAGCCTGCGCGCGATCCCCTGGATCTTTGCCTGGTCGCAGAACCGTTTAATGCTGCCGGCCTGGCTGGGTAGTGGTCGTGCGTTCACACGCGCCATCGACGCCGGGGCCCGGGAAACCATGCAGGAAATGCAAAGCTGGCCGTTTTTCCGCACGCGGCTGCAGATGTTGGAAATGGTATTTACCAAGGCCGACAGTTGGCTGTCAGAATACTATGATATCTGCCTCGTCCCGGAGGAACTTTGGCCGCTGGGCCAGGAGTTGCGGGATCGACTGAGTGAATCCGTAGCCGTTGTGCTGGATCTAACCCAGGAGCATCACCTGATGGAAAATGAGCCACGCAGCATGGAATCGATCAGGTTGCGAAACCCCTATACCGATCCGCTAAACCTGCTGCAGGCCGAGCTGTTGAGACGTTCTCGAGCCAACGCGCAGGCGGGTGAGCTTCATCCCGAGGTGGAACAGGCGCTGATGGTGACGATTGCCGGTGTCGCGGCGGGGATGCGAAATACGGGTTAGGTCTGGTAACAAGTAACATTACACGAGAAACCAGATGCAAGAACGACAATAGGCGCCTTTGGGCGCCTATTGTTTGCAGTTGTGTTTTGTTTCTATTGGCTATAGAACCAGCACTCCAGGAACCTGCATTAATGGCGGTGCGGCCGGCGTTCCTCAAGCAGGGACTCGAAGGTTTCCATTTGCTCCGGCGTTAACAGCTCTGCCATCTCAGCCTGATGCTGTTCGCGCATTCCCTCATGTGCTTCACGGCTTGCCGAACGGCGCTCTTCATGGTGTTTTTGCATTAACTGGCTGACCTCGGTTTGTTGTTCGTCGGTCAGTTGTAAATGTTCAAACATCTCAGTGTGGTCAGGTTTGCCGCGCTTGCCATGCTTTTTGCACCCCTCACCATTATCGTCATCTTCGCCGCGTTCGCTATAGCTTGATTGGTCGTCGTAATTGTTGGAACCCGTTGAGTTGTCGTAATCGTCTGCAGCAGTCACGCCGCTGGTCAGGGTTAGGGCAAGTGCCACGGGTAGGGCAAGCCTGGTGGACATCTTTCGAAATAGCTTTAATACGTTGTTCATGATTGTCTCCCTAATAATCGGTTCAGGTTTCAAAGCTTCGTTATTGAAGTCTTGCTAACCAATATAGAGGCGAACTAAGGAAGAAATAGGGACGAAATGGGGAAGCCCCGGCGAGTTAGTGGTCAGGACAAGTTGGGTTAGTCAAAAAGAGCACTGTCATTGCGAGCAGAGCGAAGCAAACTCGGTTTAAGGTTCTGGAAGTTGGAGATTGACGCGTCGCTATGCTCCTCGCAATGACCAATAAATTTGGAGTTTCTGGGCTAACCTGCCGGTTCAAACTTGTAGCCGGCCCCGTATACGGAATAGATAATTTACTGGTCGGGTAGCAGTTGCTG
>CAXMOT010000169.1:0-11393 GCA_964195105.1 uncultured Gemmatimonadales bacterium
GTAGACCCACCAACGCCCGCATTCATCGCAGCCCTTACACTCAGGTCACGCGGACCCGGATTGGCGATCGCTACGGCAAGACCTTCGAGTAACTTCGCTTGGGATTCTGTCGGCGGCTCCAGCTTGAACATCAAGTAAAGATACTCAATCCAGCTTATCTTGCCGAGCAAGTCACCATAGACATCGTAGCCCGAACAGATGCATTTCTTTGCTGCGAAGGGGTTATCCGGCTCCGGTTCTTCCTGCCAGATCTTCGAATGGATTACTTCCTTTTTCGGCGTTTTACTCATCGGAAACAGTGTCTGCCAAAACTTTCATACGTGTTTGCATGGGAGGCTCCTCGGTCCTGTCGACCAGCACATCTAAAACCGTCGGCCCCTTGCGCGAACAGATAGCCTCAAAATTCAGGTCAAGCAAGTCACTGGGAGTACGTATTTGATAGCCGGCGACACCCATGGACTGGGCAAACTTAGAGAAGTCCACGCTTGGCAGCTCGGTACCAATACGTTCCGCACCGGCCATATGCTGGCCATGCTTTACCATACCCAGTGAGCTATCGTTGAGGATTATAAAGATAACCGGTAGTTCGAGCTGTCGCGCGACGGTCATTTCCTGGCCATTCATCAGCACGCTGCCGTCACCGGTAATGCAAACCACGGGCTCGCCGGGTTGCGCCAGGGCGATGCCGATGGCGTTCCCGATGGCCCAGCCCATCGATGCAAACTCGAGACTACACTGGAATATGCCCGCGCGGCTCGAGCGCCTGCCACTACCGCGCCTCACATCGCTACGCCGCTCGGTAATTCTGCGATCGAAGGGATGCAGGTAGTGTATCGCCCAGGCGACACTGTTGCCGGTATCGGCGACATATGTGGCGCTTGGTGGGAACAGTTGCGCGAGCTTGTGCATCAACCATTGTGGCTTTATCGGAATAGAATCATCGAAATATTTGCGCATTTCGTCCAGCTCAAAATGCTGGACTTGCTCAATCTTTTCCCGCCCGATGGATTGCGCATGTATATGCTGGCGTGTTTCATCGTTGATGACCACCCGCGCCGTACCTTTGGATTTGGTATGGACAAAATCACGCAGGATGTCACATATCGAAGATATACTCCCCAATACATGCAATTTTGCCATGGGCGTTAACAACAAATTGGTTTCAACCTGCTCGACATGGACGAGACGATCGTTGAACAGTGTCGCTGGATCCCAGCCGTTGCTGCTCCATTCGCCAAACAATGCACCTACGGCCACCACCAGATCTACTTGCGGATCGACCAACAGCTTCTCTGCACTCCGGTGGCCCGCAAATCCGATTACGCCACGATACAGGGGATGGTAGGGGCTGATGAGCCCCTTGCCATCAGGCGTGGTGACAACCTGGGCACCAATAACAGACGCAATATCGATGATGTCACCCGCGGCATCCTTGCAACCGCCACCGAGCACAAATACCACTTTTTTAGCGTAGTGAATCTCATCACAGAGCTTCTTAATAGCGTCGTCATCCTGCAGCGTGGAGGCGCTCAAGAGATTTTTCAGATTATGGCTTGGCGTCGCAGATATCGGGTGGCTACGAAAAATATCCACCGGAATGCTCAAATGCACCGGGCCACCGGGATTGCCAAAGGCCTTCATGATCGCTGTCACTAATTTCTGTTCAAATTGGTCGACGTGACTCACCATGGAATTATAGTGAGTACAGAACTGCATCATGCCAACCACATTGATGCCCGTATCTGCGGATTCCTGAAATGCTCGCTTGCCAAAGTGCTTGAGCGCCGTTTGTGCGGTGATGACGAGCAGCGGTGTTTGATTCTCGTAGGCCGAGGCAACCCCGGTAATAAGATTAGTAGCCCCGGGACCCGTGGTTGCACAGCAGACTCCCAGTTTGCCGGAATTTCTCGCATAACCGTCAGCCATAAAGGCGGAACCCGTTTCATGACGGGCAACCACCGACTTTATGCCACCACGGCGTTCGCTGCGAGCGAGCGCGTTGTAGAGGGGTTCTATTGCACCACCCGGAATGCCGAAGACGTATTCAACGCCAATTTGTTCCAGATAGGAGATGAGGAGGTCGCCCATTTCGGGCTGAAGCTGAGAGTCTATGCGTCCGTGCATTCCGACCAGGCCGGCCGTCATGCATGCCCTCTTAGGAAAAGTAATTTTTTCAGTGGCATCAAGCGCTTCTAATAGAATGAATCGATTAGGCCCCAAATATAATAAGTTACTTTAAGATTGCAACCTAAATCGCACTTTTTTAACAGAAAACACTAGAAGGTAGGGCCGATTCCTAACTTGGGGCGCATATTCAATGCGCCAGGGAGAAACCGGCAGGCAGATCGACTTCCATCGCGACCGGTAAATGATCCGACACCATGTACGGTAGCACCTCAGCGCGGCGTATCGATATACTGGGGCTTACGAGGATGTGATCGTAGTTATATATCGGACACCAACTCGGATAGGTATTGTCCTTGGTTTGCGCAAACTGGAGATTGGTATCGCGCAACGCCGCCAGTTTCAACAACCGTTCAATGCCGCTGTTGAGATCACCCATCACTATTACGTGCTGGTAATCGGAAATCAATTCACGCACATAAGCCAGCTGCCGCTCCCTCGCGCGCTTGCCCAGAGACAGGTGCAATATAACCAGAACCAGCGGATTGGCTGGCGTCCCGAAGCGTAAGAATATAGCGCCTCGGCCCGGCAGCAGGCCCGGCAGTTTGTGGTCCTCGATAATATGTGGCTGTATGCGACTCAGCACGCCATTGCCATGCTGTGCAAATCTGCCCAAATTTCGATTTAGCTGCTGATACCAATACGGAAAGCCGGCTGTCTTGGCCAAGTATTGAACCTGGTTTTGATGGCCGGTGCGGATGCTCCCGCCGTCAGCCTCTTGCAGGGCTACGACGTCATATCCGGAAATTAATGCTGCGATTCGATCAAGGTTGGCGACACGCTTATTATGTGGCAGTACATGTTGCCAGCTGCGGGTCACATAGTGCTTATAGGCGCCACTGTGGATACCGACCTGGATGTTATAACTCAGGAACCTCAAGACATTTGCATTACCAGGCTTGCGCTCACGACTAAGCTCCGTTTCCTCAAACGAAACCATCGCCGCCCGCGTAGGGCTCTTGGTTTTACGTAAATTACTCGAAAAGTGCCTCAGCAACTGACTTTCAACTCCCTAATTCAGGTAACTTTTTTATCCCTGGATAATTTATAAACCACGCTCCTTCATGACCAAGTAATCCACCACTTTTAACATATCTGTTTGCGAGCCGACTCGATACTTGCCGTTTACAATGATGGCCGGCACACCCCTGGCTCGATAAGCCTTCTGCTGTAACTTGGCTTTCTGCAATTTGCTGTTCACGGAAAAGGAACCGTAAGCCTTGTTAAAGTCCTGCTCGCTAACGCCGTACTGGGCATAAAAGCCCGCCAACGCAATCTGGTCATAAAGCTTGGCGCCAGAGCGGTGCAGTGCTGAAAATAATGCCTCATGGGTTTTGTCGAGCGCACCCAATTGCTGCACAGCGTAATATGCCCTGCCATGAATGTCCCAGCCCCGGCCCATAACCGCCGGCATGCGCTGAAAGTCGACATCATCTGCTGCTGTTTTGCGCCACGCATTCAAGGATGGCTCCAACGCAAAGCAGTGCGGACAGCCATACCAAAATAATTCCAGTACTTCTATTTTATCCACGCTGTTAGTCGCGACTTCCTTATCCAGCGTAAAATAATGCTCGCCCTCTTTGAAAGGCGCGTTCTCCTGGGCGCAGGCCATCAGTGGCAGGATCATAAGGATCAACATGCTGCGCTTTATAAACTTAGACATCCAAAAAACTCCAATAGCGTTGCTGAATAGTAAAATTATTCGCACCTGAGACAGGGTAAACCGGAAAAGGGTCCTTCACCGTGAGCAAAAAAAACAGCCCAGAAACAAACAAGGGCGGCCTAGCCACCCTCGTTTATGTTTTTAAACCAGCGTTAATGCAAACCGGAAATATAGCTTGCCAGTGCCTCGATCTCATTATCCTTAAGGTGGAAGGCTACGTTACGCATAATCTTGGAATCGCCATCGTTGACCCGCTCACCAGCACGAAATGCCGTTAACTGCGCAGCAATATAGTCGGCATGCTGGCCACCCAACGCAGGAAAGCCCGCGGGGCCATTGCCCGCACCGGTCGGGGAATGGCAAGCGGTGCAGGCAGCCACACCGGTATTCTTGTTACCGCTTCGATATAGCTGTTGCCCGGATTCAACCAGGTCGGCCTTGGCCGCCCCCAGCGAAATGGGCAGGCTCGCGTAATAAGCCGCAATATCAGCAAGGTCCTGTTCGCTCTTGTTATCAAGCTGACCCGCCATCATCGCCACTGGCCGAGAACCACTCTTGATATCGTTGAATTGCTTGAGAAGATACCTCTCATTCTGGCCGGCGAGCTTTGGATAAACCGCCAGCGCACTGTTACCGTCTGCCCCATGACAACCGGCACAAGCTGCGACTTTACCTTTGCCCGCCTGAACATCGCCCTCTGCGAGCGCTACACCCGATACCAACAGCACTCCAATCAAACCCACTACTAGCTTTCTCATTTAATTTCCCAGTTTATTATTTCTGATTTTGCTTTAATAATCCTGTTGCTGGCGCTTTGGCTACTTAGGGAGCATGTGCTCAATAAGTGCCTTAAAGTCGTCGGCTGAACAATCATTACACATACCTTTGGGCGGCATTGCGCCCTTGCCCGTAGTGACCGATTGCACTAGAGCATCGATGCCGTTAGCCATTCTCGGCGTCCAGTCATTTGCGTCACCAACTTTAGGCGCCATCATCACGCCGGAGATATGACAGATTCCGCATGTCTTGTTGAACGTCTTTTCGACTTCAAGCGCGCTAGCATTAAGCGCCGCCGAGGAAAGCAGCAAAGTTATTATGACCCTTTTCAATTCTCAATCACTCCAATTATACCGAACGCAAATACCTGCACAGCCATCGCGTGTTTATTCAGTGGTGAACGTACAGCCCAGACCAGCGCGAAGTATATAACATTATTGTTTTGAACGGGAGGCTATAGCATTGCAGAAAATTTAGCGTTAACCAATTTCGGAACACTAGCCTATAATGCGCCCATGACGCTCACCAACACTCATATCCTCCAGCAAACGCGGTTCCTGTTTAGCGCAGCCAAGGCAACCCAGTTTGCCGAGGATGCGGGCGTGGAAGTCGCATTTGCCGGTCGCTCGAATGCCGGAAAATCAAGCGCTATCAACCGTATCGCAAGGCAAACCAAGCTGGCCAAAACCAGTAAAACCCCGGGTCGGACCCAGCTAATTAACTTTTTCCAGGTCGCTGACAACAATTGGCGCCTGGTTGACCTGCCAGGCTATGGGTATGCCAAAGTACCGCTGGCCATGAAGCAGTCCTGGCAAAATCTCATCGACACCTACCTTCGTGAACGGCAATGCTTGCAGGGAATATTCCTGATCATGGATATTCGCCACCCATTGACCGAGTTTGACCAGACGATCCTGAAGTGGACAAAACAATCCCACCTGAAGTGCCACATACTGCTGTCCAAGACTGACAAACTTAAGTACGGGCCCGCCAAATCGACATTGCTTGGCGTCCAGCGCGAGCTATCAGCTTTCCCGGACGCCTCAGCCCAATTGTTTTCGGCCAGCACTGATATTGGCTGGGACGAGGCAAGGGAAAAGTTATTGACCTGGTTAAGCACCACCGCTTAATCACTCCTGCGGCTCCGCTTGCATTACCATTGGTAGTGGCGTTATTTCAGGCGCATATGGCTGCCATTACATCCCTGTACATAAAAAAGCCCCGCACATCCTTGGGGGAGATACGCGGGGCCAAATCTCCGGTTCTTGTGGGGATGTCCCGGAGATGTCAGGACTGGAAATACAGGAGATTTACAATAACCAAACTAACAGTAAATAGGACTTGGTAACCCGGCGTTAGTTCCGCAGGCAAAGCTATCTCTTAAAGCCATATGTCACTCAGTGTGCCTCATCCCAGTTATCACCAATACCCACATCGACCACCAACGGCACGTCCAGCTTGACGGTGTCACTCATGTACCGCTGCAGGTCACGGGCCACGCTGACAACCTCATCCTCCGGTGCTTCCAGAACCAGTTCATCGTGGACCTGCATAACGATATGGGCATCAACCTGGCTATTAACCAGCCAGTTATCGACCGCTACCATTGCCTTCTTGATAATGTCCGCCGCCGTCCCCTGCATGGGCGCATTGATCGCGGTCCGCTCCGCCGCCTGGCGCTGCATGCCGTTACCAGATCGAATATTAGGCAGGTAAAGCCGTCGCCCGAACAGGGTCTCTACGTAGCCGCGCTCCGCCGCCTGCTGGCGAATCGTATTCATATAGATCAACACCCCCGGATAGCGGGCAAAGTAAAGGTCGATATAGGCCTGCGCTTCCTTGCGGTTGAGACCTAGCTGGCGCGCCAGGCCAAACGCCGACATGCCGTAGATAAGGCCGAAATTAATGGCCTTCGCGCTGCGCCGCTGGTCATCGCTGACCTGGTCAAAAGACACATCAAACACTTCTGAAGCGGTAGCCCGATGCACATCCAAACCCTGCGCGAAGGCGGTTTTTAAACCTTCATCCTGTGACAAGTGCGCCATAATGCGCAGCTCGATCTGCGAGTAATCCGCGGCTATCAGCTTGTAACCCGGGGGCGCAATAAACGCCTGGCGTATTCTGCGCCCTTCGGCGGTGCGAACCGGAATATTCTGCAGATTGGGGTCGGAGGATGAAAGGCGCCCGGTTGCCGTCACGGCCTGGTGATAAGACGTATGAACGCGCCCGGTCCCGGGGTTGACCTGGCGGGGCAGTTTATCGGTATAGGTAGACTTGAGCTTGGCGAGGCTGCGGTGCTCCAGGATAATCTTTGGCAGCGGATAATCCAGCGCCAACTCCTTCAGCACCTCCTCCGCGGTCGAGGGCTGGCCCTTCGGAGTCTTCTTGAGTATGGGCAGGCTCATCTTCTCGAAAAAGATGGCTTGCAGCTGTTTTGGTGATGCCAGATTGAATTCCTCACCGGCGAGGTCGAAGGCCTCTCGCTCGATCTCCACCAGCCGCTTGGCCAACTCCTGACTCTGGTCATGGAGCAGCCGAGCGTTCAGCAATGCGCCATGGCACTCGATTCGCGATAATACCGGCACCAGCGGCATCTCGATCTCCTCGTACACCTTTTGCAGGCTGAGCTCAGCGGCCAGTCTTGCGCTTAGGGTGTCATGCAGGCGCAGCGCGACATCCGCGTCCTCGGCGGCATATGCTCCGGCCTGCTCCAGGTCGACATCGTTAAAGGTCAGCTGTTTCGCACCCTTGCCGGCAACGTCCTCAAAATGGATAGTCGTATGATTAAGGTACTGCAACGCCAGGTTGTCCAGGTCATGGCGAGTGGTGGAATTCAACACATAAGACTGCAGCATCGTATCCTGTGCTATCCCGCGCAGGCTCACGCCATGGTTGGCGAGGATATTCATATCGTACTTGAGATTCTGGCCTACTTTCTTGGCAGCTTCGCTTTCGAGCAGGGGTTGCAGCGCTTCCAAAACTCGCTCTTGAGATAACTGCGGTGGCGCGCCGACATAGTCATGACCGATGGGAATGTAAGCGGCCTCGAAGGGCTGCACCGCCACCGAGATGCCGACCAGCCTTGCCTCCATATAATCCAGGCTGGTGGTTTCGGTATCGACCGCAAATAATTCTGCCTGGGTCAATTTTATGCGCCAGGCCTCCAGCTCCTCCTCGCTGAGAACGAGCTGGTAGTCCGTTTCTTTGGTTTCAGCGGTTGGATCTGCAGCAAACAGATCATCACCCGGGTGTTGATCCGCACCAGCCTGATATAGCTCGGCTACCCATGACTTGAATTCGAACTCCTTGAAGTACTGCAGCAGCGTTTCGGTATCAGGCGCAGCGCACTTGAGCTCGCCGGGGCCGAACTCCAGCTCAACATCGGTTTTGATTGTAGCCAGCTCATAGGACAAGGGCAGCTGCTCCAGGCTATCACGCAGGCTTTCGCCCACCTTCCCGCCAATGGCACCCGCATTTTCCGCAACACCAACCATGGAATCGTACGCAGCCAGCCATTTGACCGCCGTTTTGGGCCCCACCTTTGGCACGCCGGGAATATTATCCGAGGTGTCACCGATCAGCGCGAGGTAATCGATAATACGTTCTGCCGGAACACCGAATTTGTCCACGACGCCCTGTTGGTCCATCTTTGTATCCGTCATGGTATTCACCAGGCTGACATGCTCACTGACCAGTTGCGCCATATCCTTGTCGCCGGTGGATATAACCGTATCGATCGACTTCGCGGTAGCCTGGTGAGCCAGCGTGCCAATCACGTCATCTGCCTCGACGCCGCCTACAACCAGCAGCGGCAGACCCATCGCGCGGACGATCTGGTGAATCGGCTCGATCTGGAGGCGCAAATCATCGGGCATCGGAGGCCGATTGGCCTTGTATTCGGGGTAGAGGTCATGCCGGAAGGTCTTGCCTTTGGCGTCAAAAATCACCGCGACGATTGAATCGGGATAATCCTGCTGCAAGCGGCGCAGCATGCTGATAACGCCCCTTACCGCGCCAGTAGGTTGGCCCTTGCTGGTCTGCAATGCAGGCAGGGCATGATAAGCACGAAACAAATAGGATGAGCCATCCACGAGCACCAGGGGTGCGATTGAGCGGGATTCTGACATGATTTTTTTGATCTGGGTTAATGAAACGGGACTATTGGCGCCTATAATGGTCCAATTGAATAGCAATTCAGCCAACTGCGCTGCGCCTGCGTCTTTATACCACAACTGCCAAAAAGGGTCTGCATAATGAACCGCATCCTCACCATCCTGCTCATCGCCTCACTGTCCTTGAATGTTTTCGCGGCGCCGGAGGATAATGTAGCCGAGCCGGAAATCATCATTAAGGAAATGGAAGACAAACTGGTCCATGAATACCGTCTTAATGGCATGCTGTATGCGCTCAAGGTTTTCCCCAAGAACGGCAAGCCTTATTACCTGATTGCCGAAGAAGGCGGCGAGTTCTTTACACGAGTTGACGAACCGCGCATGCAAATACCGTCCTGGGAAATATTTACCTGGTAATCAGGTTTCCCAGGCGCCACGACGCTTGAATTCGGAGATCTTTCGGTCCTTGTCGCGCCAGACCTGCTCGATCCATGCCTTGGTAGCCTCCCTTGCGGTATCCAGGTCTTGACTATAGTTACTGGCCAGGTCTACAGGTATGGGGTGACAGCCGATAGTTATGTGGGCGCCGTCGCCGCCACAGAAAAAGTCCCAAAACCTGGCCGTGTCCCTGCTGTACACAATAGTGGCATCGAGGTATTCGTTGACCTCTTCACCAAAATTTTCCAGGACAATTCCAACGCCCCCGGCTTTAGGTCGCAGCAAGTGCTCATAGGGCGACTGTTGGCGGTCGCGTTTTTCAGGGCTGAAACGAGTTCCTTCAATAAAAATACTGATAGCACCGTGACGCTCCCTGAGCCGCTGGCAGAACTCCGCGAGGGTGTCCGCATCACGATTGCGCAGCTCAGGATGAGCTTCTAGCTTCTCCCTGGAATAGCGGTGCAGCATGGGAAAATCCAGTCCCCAGGCACCCCACCCGATTATCGGCAATGCCACCATCACCTTTTTCATAAAGAACTTAACGAACGGTACGTGCCCGTTGATGCTGAATACCAATACCGGAATGTCGGCCCAGCAAACATGATTGCAGAGCACGAGGTAGCTCCTGGAATACGACAGGTTGTCTGGTAGCGTGGCCAACCAGGCAGCCGGGTGTATTAGCATATAGCTACGACGGCAGCTATCGACCCACCACTCACAAAAGCCGGTCAGTAATCCGGTGACGGATGATTTCAGGTGACGTGTAGGGGCCAGTATTTTAAGTGCGACCAGCACCACGACAGGCACGAGGGCAAACAGTATCAGCAGTACCATGACCGCGGAAGTAAACACCCCCTTGCAGAAGCGCAACACCCCGGTCATCCCGAAAACTTCATTAGCAAGCTTATTCCAGGCAATCAATCATCCTCTCTGAGAGTTGACGAAGAAACTCGATGTAGCCGAATCGGTGTATCTTGATCTCGCCCGCAAGAGGGTCCAGCACAGCTACCCGAAGGGGATAATCACCAGCGACAATGGCAATTTCAGCGGGCATCGGTCCCGCCGGCACGACGACACAACTCACAATCTGATCACGCACCATGCCGCGCAGACGCATAAGGTGCCCGGCACCGGCCTTAAACTCTTCATGTGGTCGAATCTCGTCAACGGCCTGCAGCCCGTACTCATCCTCGAAACTCCCGTAGGCATCGTGATAAACCAGAAAAGACTTATTAGGCAGGGCCCGCAAATTTCCCCTGATCTCAGCATCGGCTGCCTGCAAGGCCGTCAGGAATTCATCTAGATTATGCTGGTACTGGCCCGCATTGGTCGGATCGAGCTCTACCAGTGCTTGCGCTACTCGCCGCGCCAGCTCACTCGCCCGCCCTGATCCCAGCCAGGGGTGCGCATCGACGTGGAACTCCCGGTGGACAGCATCCATTGTGACAACCTGGCGCGAACTTTCAAGCGTTCGCAGTGGCTTGGCGAGCCAGGTTTCAAATTCCGGCCCGGCCCAGACAACCAGGTCGGCTTGATTCAATTGCCGCATATCGGAGGGCTTCAAGGCATAGATATGGGGGTCGACATGCGCGGGTAGTAGCGTTGTGACATCGCTTACACCGTGGGTTACGGCCTGGGCAATCAGCTGCAGGGGCTTAACCGTTGCCAACACCGATGGTGGCGAACCCCAGGCCAGCTGGCAGCAGAAAAAAAAGAGGATCAAAAAAAGGCGTTGCGGCATAGATTTATAAACGTAATAACAATGTTATAATATAACAAATATTTCAGGACTAGTTAACCGTGACGCACTCTATCCGCAAGCACCCTGCCTGCCAACAACATAATCACCAGGATTGCATTCGCACTGCGATGCAAAAAGCGCGTGCGATTTGCACGGCGAATGAGGTCCGGCTAACGACCATGCGCGAGCGGGTTCTCGAGACCATCTGGCAAAGCCATAAGCCCATCGGCGCCTACGAAATACTGGCGTTACTGAGTGACGCCAACAAGGTTATTGCGCCCCCAACTGTGTATCGCGCCATCGAGTTTCTGATGGAGCAAGGCCTGGTGCATCGCATCGCTTCACTCAACGCCTATATCGGTTGTAGCCAGGCGCAGCAGGACCACATTAGCCAGTTCCTGTTATGCAGTGAATGCGGCATCGCCATCGAGACCTCCTGTTTCCTGGGTTCGAGCATCATCCGCCAGTTCGCCGAGGG
>CAXMOT010000170.1:0-4239 GCA_964195105.1 uncultured Gemmatimonadales bacterium
CGAGGAAGTAGCCGATATTCTCCAGCGATTCGGGCCCGGCAATGGGCACGTCTTTAACCTGGGTCATGGTATTTCCCAGTTTGCAGATCCTGATCACGCGCGTGCGTTTATCGATGCAGTACATGAACTCAGTGCCGATTATCATGGTTAGGCAGCCCTGCGCGTTGGCATATGGCCACTAAGTCAAAAGCCAAGACCGCTTTTGTCTGTTCAGACTGTGGTTCTGAATTCAGCAAATGGCAGGGCCAGTGCGTTGACTGCGGTGGCTGGAACACCATAACCGAATTCCGTATACCCGCCGCAGCCGGAGGCACCAAGCCCCTGCAAGGTTATACCGGCGCCGCATCTGAGGTGCAGGCTCTTGCAGATGTCGACCTCGAGTCGGTACCCCGGGTCAGGTCCAATATCGATGAGTTCGATCGTGTCCTTGGCGGCGGCCTGGTGCCAGGGTCTGTGATTTTGATCGGCGGCCATCCGGGGGCAGGTAAGAGCACCCTGTTATTGCAGCTGATGTGCCAGTTGGCACAGGCGCATTCGGCGCTTTATGTGACCGGAGAGGAATCGTTGCAGCAGGTAGGGATGCGCGCCCGGCGCCTGGGGCTGCCCATCGATAAACTGAAGATGCTGTCCGAGACCAGTATCGAGGCAATCTGCGGTGTTATCCTGCAGCATAAGCCGGAGCTGGTAGTCATCGATAGTATCCAGGTGATGCATCTGGATGACATCGCCTCAGCACCAGGGAGCGTGTCCCAGGTTCGTGAAAGCGCCGCATATTTGACCCGGCTCGCAAAGCGGACTAATACCATCGTGTTGATGGTCGGGCACGTCACCAAGGACGGCAGCCTTGCTGGCCCCAAGGTGTTGGAGCACATGATCGATTGTTCGATTATGCTCGAGGGCGGCAACGATAGTCGCTTCCGGACCCTGCGTGGCATCAAGAACCGGTTCGGCGCCGTGAATGAGCTGGGTGTGTTTGCGATGCTCGAATCGGGATTAAAGGAAGTTAAGAATCCCAGTGCGATTTTTTTGTCCAGGGCAGAGGAGATGTCGGCGGGCAGCCTGGTAATGGTGGTCTGGGAAGGCACGCGGCCCCTGCTGGTGGAGATCCAGGCCCTGGTCGACGACAGTCAGTTCGGGCAACCGCGGCGAGTCACAGTGGGGCTTGACCAGAATCGCCTGTCCATGCTGCTTGCGGTGTTACATCGTCATGGCGGTTTGCATACCGGCGACCAGGACGTATTCGTCAACGTGGTTGGCGGCGTGCGGGTGCTGGAGACCAGTGCCGACCTGGCATTACTGCTGGCGGTGGTATCCAGTTTGCGGGGCAAGGCGTTGCCAAGGGATTTAATAGCCTTCGGTGAAGTCGGCCTGTCCGGCGAGATTCGACCGGTACCCAGTGGCCAGGAGCGTCTGCAGGAAGCCGTCAAGCATGGCTTTAAACGCGCCATCGTGCCCAAGGCAAACGTGCCCCAGGGCGGCATTAAAGGCCTTGAAATCCATGGCGTCGATAAGCTCGAGCAGGCGCTCGCCGTTCTCTGAGCTGGTCCCCGTTTTGGGTGGGCGCCGCGCGCTCTCTACTTTCTACTTACGCCAGCCGCTTGTACTTCATTCGCTGCGGCTGTTCAGAGGCCCCGGTACGTTGTTTGTGGTCGGCCTCATATTCGCTGTAGTTACCTTCAAACCAGACCGCCTGGCTGTCGCCCTCGAAAGCCAGGATGTGGGTGGTCAGGCGATCCAGGAACCAGCGATCGTGGGAAATGACCAGGGCGCAACCCGGGAAGGACAGTAGCGCTTCTTCCAGCGCGCGCAGGGTTTCCACGTCAAGGTCGTTAGTAGGCTCATCCAGCAGCAACAGGTTGGCTCCCTGTTTTAACAGTTTGGCCAGGTGCAGGCGGTTACGCTCACCACCGGACAGGTCCTTGACGAATTTCTGCTGATCACCGCCCCTGAAATTGAAGCGACCCAGGTAAGCCCTGGAGGAAGTTTGGTAATTCCCTACCTGGATATTATCCAGGCCGTCGGAGACGGCTTCCCAGACCGTTTTGCTGTCATCGAGATCCCGCATCTGGTCGACATACGCCAGTTCCACGGTCTCCCCGATCCGGATGCTCCCTGAGTCAGGTTGTTCAATGCCGGCCAGCATCTTGAACAGGGTCGACTTACCGGCGCCATTGCCGCCGATCACGCCGACAATGCTGCCCGGTGGTACTTTGAAGCTAAGGTTATCGATTAGGAGGCGGTCGGCGAAGCCCTTGGATACGCCATCCAGCTCAATAACCAGGTCACCCAGTCGTGGTCCCGGCGGAATATAAATCTCCTGGGTTTCGCTGCGGCGCTGCACTTCCTGGGAATTCAACTCCTCAAAACGGGCCAGCCGTGCTTTGCTCTTGGCCTGGCGCCCCTTGGGGTTGGATCGCACCCACTCGAGCTCGGCATGAATGGATTTTTGGTGGGCCGCCTCCTGCTTCTGCTCCCGTATCAGGCGCTGTTCTTTTTGTTCCAGCCAGCTTGAATAATTCCCTTCGTAGGGAATCCCGCGACCGCGATCGAGTTCCAGGATCCAGCCCGCGGCGTTATCGAGAAAGTAGCGGTCGTGGGTGATCGCGACGACGGTGCCGGGGAATTCCAGCAGGAAGTGTTCCAGCCATGCGACACTCTCGGCATCGAGGTGGTTGGTTGGCTCGTCCAGTAGCAACATGTCGGGATTGGACAGCAATAGCCGGCACAGCGCGACGCGACGGTTCTCGCCACCCGACAGCGTGCTGACGTCCGCATCCCAGGGCGGCAGGCGCAATGCGTCTGCCGCTACTTCCATCTTGTGCTCGAGGTTATGTGCATCGGTGGCCTGGATAATATCCTCCAGCCTCGCCTGCTGTTTGGCGAGGGCGTCAAAGTCTGCGTCCGGCTCGGCGTAGTCAGCATATACCTTGTCCAGCGCGGCGAGGGCATCGAGGGCTTCACGCAGGCCGTCTTCGACATTGCCCTTCACGTCCTTGGACGGATCGAGTTCCGGTTGCTGGGGCAAATAGCCGACCTTGAGATCCGCCAATGCATGCGCTTCACCATCAAATTCCGTATCCACGCCGGCCATGATGCGTAGCAGGCTGGACTTGCCTGATCCATTAAGTCCGAGCACGCCAATCTTGGCGCCGGGAAAGAAGGACAATGATATGTCCTTGAGAATCTCTCGCTTGGGCGGGACGATTTTGGTCAAGCGATTCAGGGTATATGCGTATTGCGCCATGCTGTTGGTTCCTGCTGGAAGCATCGATCGAAGGCCCGCTAGGGTAATGCAAAACTGCGCTAAACTCAATTTCCTGGTGCGCTGGATGACTATCCCGGCGGCCTGGGGGTGCGATATTATGCTGTGGCGACGCGGGTGCTGGCGGGTTACAATAACCTGCAACTAACTTAATGAAATTCAACGGGAAAACTCAATGCATTGTCCCTTTTGCCAGGCCAATGACACGAAGGTTATTGATTCCAGGCTCGTCACCGAGGGTGAGCAGGTGCGCCGACGTCGTGAATGCACGGAATGCGGCGAGCGCTACACTACGTATGAAACCGCAGAATTGTGGATGCCCCGATTGGTTAAGAGCGATGGTAGTCGTGTGCCATTCGATGAGACGAAATTACGCAACGGCATGTTGCGCGCATTGGAAAAACGCCCGGTGAGCGTGGAGCAGGTCGAAGCGGCCGTTAATCATATCAAGCATAACCTGCGGGCGCAGGGTGAGCGTGAGATCAAGGCGTTTGTGATCGGCGAGATGGTCATGGAAGAGCTTAAGGCGCTGGACGAGGTCGCCTATATCCGGTTTGCCTCGGTATACCGTCAATTCCAGGATGTGGAACAGTTTCGCGAGGAGATTGAGCGCCTGACCAAGCAGGGTTAGCGGTCATCGGAATGAAGCAGGCAATCCCAGATGAAGAGTTTATGGCGCGCGCTCTGCGACTGGCCGGTAACGGCTTTTACTCGGCGCGTCCCAACCCCCGGGTGGGTTGTGTGCTGGTCAGGCAGGGTGCTGTTGTAGGTGAAGGCTGGCATGAATATGCCGGACAGGCGCATGCCGAAATAGCCGCGTTACAAAGTGCCGGCGAGCAAGCGCGGGGGGCAACCGCATACGTTACTCTGGAGCCCTGTGCGCATCACGGTAAGACCCCGCCTTGTGCTGATGCATTGATCGCTGCCGGGGTGGCGAAAGTCGTCGTGGCAATGCAGGACCCCAATCCCTTGGTCGC
>CAXMOT010000171.1:0-4404 GCA_964195105.1 uncultured Gemmatimonadales bacterium
CGTAGGCATCGAAGCCGATCTTGTCGGCCATCGCCTGGCGGCGGTGCGCATCCTGATCATCCTTGCGTATGATACGGCCGGGTATCCCGACCACGGTGGCACCCGCTGGCACATCCTTGGCGACCACCGCATTGGAGCCAACCCGCGCGCCGCTACCGATCATGATTGGGCCCAGCACCTTGGCGCCCGCACCCACGACGACACCATCGCCCAGGGTCGGGTGACGCTTGCCCTTGTCCCAACTGGTACCGCCGAGCGTAACACCATGGTAGAGCGTCACGTCATCGCCGATTTCCGCTGTTTCACCTATGACGACACCCATGCCGTGGTCGATAAAGAAACGCCGTCCGATGGTCGCGCCGGGATGTATCTCAATACCCGTCAAAAAGCGACTGAATGTCGATACCGAACGCGCCAGCCACTTCAGGTTACGCCGCCACAGCGAATGTCCTGCACGATGCAGTAACAAAGCGTGAAACCCCGGGTAATTGGTGCACACCTCAAACGTCGTGCGCGCGGCCGGGTCACGATCAAATACGCACGCTATGTCTTCTTTAGTCCGTTCAAACATCAGCTAATCCAGACCCGGTTAATTAAATTGAATTCTTCTACAGCCCCGGATGCGCTCGACGAGCAACGCAGCAGGATATGCAGGGCAAAGCCGAAACACGACACAGGTATTCTATTTTTATTTGCTGCGAGTGTATATAGTGCGCCCGGCCGCCGGCTTGCGCAAATGATGCAATACAGGAATTTTTTCATTAGAATCAGGGAGGTGCTCGTCCCAGTGCCGCTTGCATCGTAAGCGAGCCTAGGGCGCCATCGGGAGGACAAGAGATGAAAAATATGCGGGCCGGCGAAACGCGGCATTACCCGTTTCGGTCTGAGCGATTGTACTCTTCGAACAGCGCCTGGTACTTCATGGTCAGGGGCGGTGACTCACGGGGTCCCTTTGACGATCGCGAGGCAGCCCACAAGCAACTGGACAAGTATATCACCACCCAGCAACGACTAAACCGCGCATTCCTGGATCGCGGGCCAGGCTGATTCCCCGCGGCTATTTATCCTGCTTTAGAACTTTTTGGGTCGCCGAAAATACACCCCTGAGGATACTCACCTCATACTGGTCCGGTCGGCTGCGCATATACAGGCGTTTCAGGCGCTTCATCAGGTGCCGCGGCGTATGGGGATTAATGCAGCCCAGCTCGACCAGCGTAGTTTCCATATGCTCAAAAAAATGGCGCAGTTGTTCAGCGCTGGCTCGTTCAACATCCCATTCGACACCCCAATCCCACGCCTGCTCAAGCTGTTGACCCGCAAGGCTGGCTACGCGTAATTCGTAACTGACGACCTGCACCGCGGCAGCAATGTTCAGCGAGCTGTAATCGGGGTTGGCCGGGATATGCAGATGACTATTGCAGCGTTCCAGCTCTTCGTTGGTAAGGCCGCGGTCCTCACGACCAAACAGGATGGCTGCCTGATGGTTTTCAGGCTCATTGATAATGGTTTCAGCGCACTCGCGCGGATTCATCATGGGCCAGGGAATGCTGCGATCACGCGCACTGGTACCGACCACTAATTGGCAGCCATTGATCGCCTCGTCGAGGGTCTCGCATACCACCGCGTTATCGAGGATATCCAGCGCGGAAACCGCTCGAAAAACGGCCTTCTCATGGGGGTACTGCTTGGGCGCAACCAGGTACAGTTGGCTGAGCCCCATATTTTTGATGGCGCGTGCCGCCGCCCCGATATTGCCGGGGTGGGAGGTATTAATCAGTACAATGCGAATATTATCGAGCGGTAACATCGGCTGGGAAATTCCGGTTAGACGTAGCGAATGAGCGTCATAAGGAGGAGCGCTCTATGGCAACTCATCCCGCTCCTGGCCTTCCTTAACCGGAATCATCAGGTCTTCCTTGCAAATGCCCATGCTGATGAGCATATTGGCGACGACGTAAATGGAGGAGTAAGTTCCCACGATCACACCGATGCCCAGAGCGATGGCAAACCCGTGAATCATTTCGCCACCAAATACAAACAGCGAGCCTAATACCAGCAAGGTAGTCAACGAGGTGATCAAGGTCCGCGACAGCATCTGGTTGAGCGAGATATTTACAATCTCGGTAGAGCTTCCCTTGCGTAACTTGCGAAAATTCTCCCGGATGCGATCCGATACCACGATGGTATCGTTCAGCGAATAACCGACCACCGCCAGCAATGCGGCCAGCACGGTCAGGTCGAAGTTCAATCCCAGTACCGAGAATATCCCGAGCACTATGAGCACATCGTGCCCCAGCGCCACCACCGCGCCGAGCGCAAACTTCAGCTGGAACCGGAACGCGACATAAAGCAGCACCATACCCAGCGCCATCAGCATACCAAGCCCGCCCTGCTCACGCAGTTCTTCACCGACTTGCGAACCGACAAACTCTGAGCGACGCAACTCGACGGCCTGCCCATCCACGCTCAGGGCGCTCATAACCTGCTCTGCAACCTGCGGATTATAACCCTGAGGCAGGCGCACCAGCACATCCGTATCAGCACCGAAGTACTGTACCACCGGATTATCATAGCCGCCCTGCTCCAACTGGCTGCGCACTCTATTCAAGTCAGGCGCGGTTTGGTAGCTCACTTCGATCAGTGTGCCGCCGGTAAAATCCAGGCCGAAAGCCAGCTGTTTCACACCCAGCGAAGCACACGCCGCAATCACCAGGCAAACCGATAGCACCGCCGCTAGCTTGCGCTTGCCCATAAAATCGATATTGAGTTGTTTTGTCATAAGTATGCTAGATCCACAGCTTCTTGATATTACGCCCACCGATGGACAGGTTGACCATGGCTCGGGTGACCACGATAGCGGTAAACATCGAGGTCAAAATACCGATCGACAGGGTCACGGCAAAACCCTTAATCGGCCCGGTACCCACTGCGAACAGAATAACCGCAACCAGCAGGGTGGTGATGTTGGCATCAAAGATTGTCTCGAAGGCGCGCTCGTAGCCAGCATGTATGGCTGACTGGGGCGGAGAGCCGCTCGCCAGCTCTTCCCGAATCCGCGCAAAAATCAGCACATTGGCATCCACCGCCATCCCCACAGTCAATACGATCCCGGCGATACCCGGCAGGGTTAGGGTCGCCGACAGGATCGACATCGCGGCAATCAGCAGCACCAGGTTCAGGGTCAGGGCAATATTTGCAGCCAGACCGAACGCCCGGTAATACACCAGCATAAACAGCACAACCATCAGCATGCCGATCTGCACGGATTTAACGCCAAGGTCGATATTCTCCTGGCCGAGGCTTGGTCCCACGGTGCGCTCTTCGACAAATTCGATGGGCGCAGCCAGTGATCCTGCGCGCAGCAGCAATGCCAGCTCAGATGATTCCCCGGGATTATCCAGCCCGGTAATCCGGAACCGGTTTCCCAGAGCAGATTGGATGGTCGCGAGGCTGATCACGCGCTTCTCGATATACTTTTCGCGGGTTTCGACCTGCTCGCCGTCAATCACCTGCACATTGGAGCGTGTCTTGTACTCGATAAACAACACCGCCATGCGGCGCTTAATCGCATTGCGGGAGACGCGGTTCATCAACTTGCCACCCTTGCTGTCGAGGGTGATATTTACCTGCGGCTGGCCATTCTCGTCATAGCCAGAGCCCGCGTTGGCGACACTGTCACCGGTAATGATAACGCCCTTCTCAATTCGGGCCGGCCGGCCCTGGTAGTCATAGACCTCGGTGCGACTGTTGAGCTCATCCGTCTGGGCTTCAAGGCGAAATTCCAGATTGGCAGTCGCGCCGATAATGCGCTTGGCCAGCGCGGTCTCCTGAATACCTGGCAGCTGCACCACAATACGATTGCGACCCTGGCGCTGCACCAGCGGTTCCGCCACACCCAGCTCGTTGACCCGGTTACGCAAGGTTGTCAGGTTCTGCTTTACCGCATAATCCTCGATTTCCCGCACCGCATCTTCAGTCAGCGACACCTCGAGGAAATAATCGCCATCAACGTCCTTGCTGTCATACCGGAATTCGCGGTATTCACCGGCAAGGAAGTCCTTGGCATCGCCGCGCAGCTGTTCATTATTAAATTTCAGCGATACGATCCCCTCAGGCAGCACTTCGACCAGGCGATAACGTATTTTTTCTTCCCGGAGGCGGGTTTTAAACTCGCTCGCAAACACGTCGAGGCGATTCGTTACCGCCTTGGCCATGTCAACTTCCATCAGAAAGTGCACCCCGCCACGCAAATCCAGGCCCAACTTCATGGGTCCGGCGCCCAGGTTTACCAGCCATTCCGGCGTCGTTGGTGCGAGGTTCAGGGCGACCAGGTAGTCATCCCCCAGCGTCTGCGATACTACCGTCTTGGCGCGTAGCTGCGTTTCGCCATCAGCAAATCGAATC
>CAXMOT010000172.1:0-7082 GCA_964195105.1 uncultured Gemmatimonadales bacterium
GCTTTTGGCTACTTTTGGCGAAACAAAAGTAGCTCGCTCAACGAGAGCGAAATAAAAATCTCAAACCCTGCAATAAATCGATACCTATCCAGGACGCTAACCTAACTAAAGGTCTCCACCCGATAACAAGCAGTCAGGCAATGCTCCCCGCCCGGCAACAAATCCACCAATTCCTCCCCCGCATTAGCCGTCTCAACACAAACAAACCGCCGATAATCAGTGTCGCCCAAGTCGGCCATCCTACTGGAGGTCTCCCGCCAAGGGTTCCAAACGATGGCAGTCGTGCCCCCGCTTGCAGTGATCTCAATAGAGCGCTTGAGTGAAGCATCACGAATGACCAATGGCTCACTCACGCCAGTATAAATACGATTAACTTCCGCACCAAACCTCACCGCTCCCTGCTGGCGCTTAAGCCGCCCCTCATCCGCTTTATCCAGGTATTGCCTATCTTCCAGCCCGGCAACCTCGATCGCATCTATATCGCCAACACTGAAATAGGTATGCAGCGCCTGGCTGATAGTGAAAGCATCGCTGCCGGTGTTGCGGGAAATCAGCTCAAGGGTGAGCGTATCGTCCAGGGTAACAACCAGTTGCAGGTCGAACGAATGCGGCCAGATATCGCGGCTGGCGGCATCGTCGCTTAGCCCCAGCGTGATGCGGGTTCGATCAGCCGAATCCACCTCGGTCGCGATCACTCTACACAAACTAGTGCGAGCAAACCCATGATTCGGGCGCTGAGATCCCTCCGGGTCCGGGCCAAACCACGGCCAGCATACCGGCACACCGCCGCGAATCGCCTTACCGGTTTTAAACACAGCATGGTCACCGAGAAACAACACATCGGTGGCGGCACCCGCCGGCCGGTAGCCAAGCACCTGGCCGCCGTACAACGAAACCAGCGCACCGCCCTGCGAGCTCGTCAGCTTGACATTGGTAAGGCGGCCCGCGCCGGCGACAAATTCCACCGCGCCGGGTATTGCGTGCTGCTCCGTCAATCCATAAATACTATAACTCACATTCTATTTAAGCCTCATATCCATGATTTTATTGCATAATTTACTTACAAACGGGCTATCAAAAAAGCCCTCGAGTGGACCAGTCATCTTGCGTTGCCAGTTGGCATGCTCTTCATGGGTCCCGGGGATATTCACCGGGTCGACCATGCCCAGCCAGTCCTCTAGCTGCGCGATCATCACAGTCGAATTACTGGAAGCAAGGTAGAGATGCACCGCTTCATTGAGCGCATCGCTCATCACCGGAACAGTATCCGCCAGCAGCGGTTTTGGCAGGTGACCACTCTCGTGCAACGCGTCCAGCAGTAATTGCTTGTCCTCGTCGCGCGCTGCGCGCAACTTGCCAATCATGGTATCACTACCCAACAGGTTCAGCTCGGCGCGGATATCGATATCAGACTCATCCCACCAGCTTGCCAGTGTCGGCAGGTCATGGGTCGAGACCGTCGCGACGGCCCGACCGGGATAATCCTGTGGCTTTATCATCAGCCCGCTATCTTCTTCTTTCTCGAAATAGAGCACTCGATAGGAATACAGATGGTTCTCGAGCATGACCTCGGTCAGGAGGTCCGGAACGGTGCCCAAGTCTTCACCGATCACCAGGCACTCATTGCGCCAACTCTCCAGGGCAAGCACGGCGAGAATATCCTGCAACGCATAGTTTACGTAGCCGCCTTGACGCGCCGTATCGCCCTTGGGTACCCACCACAGGCGCATTAACGAAACACAGTGATCAAACCTGACCGCCCCGGCACAGGACATACTGGACACCAGGTTATGGGTAAACAGTTCATAGGCATCGTGCTTTAGGGCAACCGGGTCAAACGGCGGGAATCCCCAATCCTGGCCTTCCCGGGCAAGTTCATCAGGCGGTGCTCCGGCGCTGGACTTCAGGCAATACAGGTGCTGGTTTGCCCAGGCTTCGGATCCTGAATCCGCGACCCCAACCGCAAGGTCAAGGTAGACGCCTACCGCCATACCCGCATCGACGGCAACCTGCTGTGCGCCGCGTAACTGCTCGAAGGCACACCATTGCAGGTACTGGAAATACTCGACGCGATCACCATGCTGCTCGACAAAATCGGCTACCGCGTCACTGTCCGGGTCGCGAAACTCCGCGGGCCATACAGGCCATCCCCACAGGTCGCTATCCTGGCCCATGAAATATTCGTGCATCGCATCATAGGTCGCGTGCGCACGCAACATCGCGCCCTGCTCATCGAGAAAGCTGCGATAGGCCAGCGCGCGCTGGGTATCGTTCGGTAATTCCTGGCTGTTGAACCATTCGAACATTAATTCCAGAACCGCCAGCTTATAATCCGCGACCCGCGCATAATCGACGTTATTGGTCGCCCGCAGTTCGGCCAGACCACGTTGAAATTCCGTATCGGCAACCCGTTGCTGCGCCTCGTCGCATGCTGCAAACTCGGGCACCGCCTCGGCGTCGATATACATCACATTGATGAAGGCGCGGTTGGATGGGCTATAAGGGCTGAAATGCAGCGGGTTGGCAGGAAACAGCGCGTGCAGCGGATTAAGCCCGACGATATCCACACCCCGGGGAGCAGCGGCTATGATGAAGTTCTTCAAATCGGTGAAGTCGCCCATTCCCCAGTTGCGCTCGGAGCGCAGCGTATAGAGCTGCATGGTCGTGCCGAAAACCTTGCCCCCGGAACGCAGGGGTTCGGGCTCGTAACAGGTCTGCTGGGCAATCATCAACGGCGTATCCGCGAGTTCCATTTTCGAAGACGGTGCTAGCAGCGCCAGTCTGTGATGCCCCGGCGGCAGCACCTCCATGTCCAGGGTAACTGACCCACGTACATACAGCTGTCCAGCGTCTTCATGGCGTGCAACGATCACCAGGTCTGCCGGGCTAAAATGCTGCTCCAGGGTACCCCCCTCCTCCACATGGATTCTGCACAGGATTCCTGCATCGGCTTGCGCCACAGGCAGGTTAAATTCGAAACCCAGCGTCTCTCCTTCCCGGACGATGATGATCGGCGGCAAAACCCGCGACCATTCTTCATGAGCCAGTTGCGTCAAGGCGGCACTGGCGCCCTCGGCAGTGGGCTCAAAACCCATAGAACTTAAAATATTCTCCTGGGCCTCCCGCGGAATGAGAGTGTGCTCCTTATTGAAGTTCTGGAATTCCGTGGCTATGCCACAGCGCCGGGTTAGTTCATCAATCGAATTGGTAGTCATCGTCAAGTTCTCTTTTTCTTAATATCAGCGCGCATTCGTCCAGCTATCTCATGAAACCCGTGCGCCGGATTCAGTTTATCTTTACACCGTGTTTAACAACTCTCTTCCTCAACAACCACCCGGGATTGCTCAATTTCCGCCACCAGGTACTCGAAGGCCGCCACAATCGCATTAGCCACCTGGTGCGGCGACGCTTCATAAAACTGGTTCCAGGCCAGCGCGCCCTGCTCGCCGTAATTACCCTGGGCAGTAGCGTGTTGCTTTTCCCAATGCTTGCGGACCGCGTGGCCAATGAGTACATCCATCACCACGTAGCTACCCAGGTGCAGTGCCGGATTGGCCCGTAAAATTCTCGACAAGACCTGCAGCGCCTCGATCACCAACTGGCGGTATTCCGGTGCGTGAATATGATTGAGCTTATCTTCAATCAAGCGCGCAAAATTCTTCTCGCCGGCCGTCATGTCAGACCGCACTATCTTGCTGTCCAATCGGTTATGGGATTCCAGGCGGTCACCAATAACCAGGCCGGCACATTGACCCATATCTTGCCAGACATCACTGAAAAATTTGCGCGACAGACGGGGCACGGCGCCGTTAACCTTGCGCCAGGCGGTCCAGCCGGTATCGAATTCCGCCAGCTTCGGATCAGACTCTGATGTAAAGGTAATCCGGGCAAGGCCATCCTCGCTCGAGGCCATATGCAATGACTCTACACTGGCAAGATGACCGACGCCCTGGCCCGCGCTCTTGAGTAGCTGGTGCAGCCGCTCCATGATACTTTGCGGGCTTAGCTCCAGCAGTTCATCGAAGGCTTCGTCCTGGGTTATTCCCCGCTCCCAGGCCAACTCGCCGGTCAGCAGCAATAACAGGTGCCAGCACTGCAGCGTAGAGGTGTCCTTGAACGCCTGCGGGTCTATCTTAACCAGTTTGCCGAGTAGCAATACGATCTCCTGGATCAGCAGGCGACCGCGCGGGTCATCACCGCCATAAGTATTGATTCGCGCCATAATCTCGAGATTATTGAGCGGTCGCTCGATCAGTACCGCACTGTTAAACGAGCGCCCGACTGCCAACCGCATCCGTCGAATAACGATCTTCGCAACTTCATCCTCCAGACGTTCATCGTACCAGCCGAGTAATGCCGCGGCCCGGCGCATCACGCCCCAGGCACGCTGTTCACCGGCGCGACAATAGAGCTCTTCAGCCATGTCTCGCAGGCTGGCCCCGAGACGGGTCGGCGCATCGGTATCCATGCGTTCCCACAGGATCCCCAGCAGTTCAACCTGGGCATAACTGTTGCGGCTCTCGCGCAACTGATCGACCAGGCGTTCGCTATCCGGCTCGGTACGCCACACGCCGATCTGGTGACCGGACATGCGCTGGCACGCTTTGATGTCGTGCTTGAGCGTACAACTAACGGTTGCGCCCTCGCGGAAATCAGCGCCCTGCAGCCTGAATTCGTGCAAATAATCGATACTCTGCACTGCCGCGCTGGACAGGTGCTCTGCAATTCGGGCGACCCGCACCTTCACTCCATTGCACAAGCCCGCCTGCAGTTGTTTCAACAAATCGACCAGCAATTTATGATTACCCGACAACAGCATGGAGCGACTAATCATTAACGTCATCAGCGGTCGCCCGGGCTGCCGCCAGTTGCGTTGCAGGTACGCTAGCTCGCCCTCTATTTGCGTCACCAGCAAACGGTTGTCCAGGTGCAGGTAAGTGTTACGTGCACCGAGGAAAGGCGGCAGGAACACGACCGTCTCACCGCGCAGGGTAAATGCCTGCGATGTAGACAGGGTATCGAGGCTATTCATCGGCCGGCCGGTCAGCGCCAGTTTTTCATTACGCCCGACGGCACAATAAGCCTCTGCCAGGTCGGCGGGTTCAGCCACCCGCACCGGTGCGATTTGCGCCGGTGTTTGCGCATGAATGCCCTGTTCATCCAACATCGCCTGCACCTCGGCGTCAGCCGCCAGCAATGCCAACTGCACCTTGGTTTCACGCCGATAGCGATGCCCCCAGCGCCGATCCAGCGGGTCGATGTCAGCGGCATAAATATACTCATCCAGCAGCAACCCGCCCAGCATATACAGGCTCTGCGCCCAGACCAGGGGTACGTTTTCGTTGGCAACCCGGTCCTGGCTCTGCGGCGCAGCCTTCTCGGCCGCGACATTTTCCTGCGCTACAAAATACAGCTCCGGTAACAGGCGCCGGCCATCCTGTTCAACGAACAGGGGCTCCAGTGCGGCGCGATAGTATTCAATTTGCTCAGCGTCTTCACGCATCAGGGCATCAAGCAACTGGTAGGTAAAAAACAGCGGCCATTCCGACTCGATATGCTCAAATGCCTGCAGCTCGCCCGGCTCATAATATGGACGGTTCTGGTCCTCCAGCACGGTCTGGTGACCGTCGCGTAGAAAGCGCTTGCAGCCATAGCGGCCCTGCAATTTGGTGACGATCTCGTGGCGAGTTTTGGCGATCAGGTCGGCATCTTCCACCGCGAAGGCGGGAAAGCCGATAATGCTCAACAGTGCGGCATCGATCTCCTTGGATGCCGACTCCCTCGGCAACAGGCTTTTCAGCGTATCGCGGGAATTGGCGATATCATCTTCCACCACATGGATCACCGACGCGTCGCTACCCTCCCCGCCAAACAGGTCAAAGCCCCGCAACGCTTCCAACGCCGCCTTGGCCATGCCGACCGAGCTCGCATTGATCTCCGCATTCCCGGCATTCATCTTGGCACCGCGCTCCCACAGACCGAAGTCGGGTGTGAGGTAGGTGCGGCTGATGTAGTGAACCAGGTTCTGGACGAAAGCGACCTCTTCCTGGGCAAAGATAATACGCAGACCTGACGCAATCATCTGCGCCAGTATCAGAAGGAATAGTGAAGTCGCATCCAGCTGCAGGTGACCCCATTCGTGATCGCCCACCACCGGATCCCCGGTTTGGGTATCGTACTTGGCGTGCAGGGCATCCATGGGATCCCGCGTACACTTGAAGCTCTCGACCTTGGCACTTTGCTTCATCATGCAGGTCAACAGTCCGCGCATCAGTTTGACGACGCTCTGCTCCAGCTCGTAGGCTCGGCCCGGGTCCGAATCCTCGCGCCGGTACCCCATCGCCAAACCCCAGATGGCCAAAATGCTGTAGACATTGTCACGCACCCACGCATGGGTGTAATCGCCGTGCACGGTGATGGCGGTACTCGCTGGCAGCAGACCGGTAATCGGGTTCTGGCGTGACAGGATAATCTCCTGCGCCTGGTCGTAATATTCTTCCAGTCGCATCCGTCGTTGATACTTCTCGACGTAGTCCGGCTTGATTCGTGTGCTCATTACAAAATCCTGTAACACTGGCGCAGGGGTTGAACGCCCCGCGCGATCTTAAACTAAAATTGATGCAGCGCCTGTAAACCATACGGCAACCGCTTCTTGGCTCGCTGCATCCTGCTTTATCAGGTAGTTAGAGTACTAATCCACCCGTTGCAATACCAACGTAGTCATCGGCGGCAGTCTAAAGGACATTGAAAATGGCCGACCCTGCGAGATAACCCGCTCGGCCTTTATGCCGCGCCGGTTACCGCGGCCGGAGCCGCCGTAAATTTTTGCATCGGTGTTAAAGCACTGTTTATATGTGCCCAAATCCGGAACCCCGACCCGATAGTCATCGCGGGGCTGGGGCGTAAAATTACATACCACGATGACCGGCGCTGCCGCCGTTGCGGATTTGCGCAGGTAAGCATAGACCGACTGGGCATGGTCACCGACCTCTATCCACTCAAACCCTGAGGCTTCACAGTCCTGTTGATGCAGGGCCGGGGTGTCCTGGTACAAGCCGTTCAGGTCCTTCACCAGGCGCCGC
>CAXMOT010000173.1:0-7133 GCA_964195105.1 uncultured Gemmatimonadales bacterium
GTACTGAAGAAGAACAGATTGAGGCATTAAAACGCTGGTGGACCGAAAACGGCAAATCAATCGTGATTGGTATTGCGCTGGCGGGCGCGGCTGTTTTTGGATGGCGGGCCTGGCAGGACCAGCAACAGGCTGCCGGTGAGGAGGCTTCCGAGTTGTTCTTCAGCCTGGTTGAAGCAAGCAACTTGAGTAGCACAGGGGATGCAGCGGCAGCCACTACCGCTAACCACCTGAACAAAACGCTTCGCACCGAGCACGCTGATTCGGTGTACGCTATTTATGCAGCGTTATTAGCGGCCAAACAGGCGGTGGACGGCGATAACCTGGCGGCTACCGAAACGCAATTACAATGGGCAGCAGATAAGGCCGAGCAAGGCAGTTCGCTCTGGTTGATAGCAAATTTGCGCTTGGCCAGGACGATTTTGTCCCAGGGCGGTAACGCCAATGCCGAGCGGGCATTGGCCCTGGTAGAGGGTGTGGAGGCCGCCGGCCACCGGGCAACCTACGCAGAGGTTAAAGGCGATATTTACCTGGCACTTGGGCGGGCTGATGAAGCACGCACTGCTTATCAGGTGGCACTGGAGGCGGTTCGATCGGGCGGTATCCAGAACCCGCTGCTGGTGATGAAGCTGGACGATCTGGCTATCAATGGAGATGGCTAAATGAAGACTTTACAGCGTGGTTTACTGATTGGCCTGTGCTGTGTAGCCCTCGGTGCATGCGGCTTTTTGAAAAGTTTGGGGGGCGATGACGAGGGCCCCCAGCCTGCTCCCCTGGTGGACCTGAAACCTGAAATCAAGATCACAGCGGCCTGGTCGAAAAATATAGGCAAGGGAGCCGGCAAACGCTTTATGAAGCTGACGCCTGCGCTTGAAGGCGACAGTATATATGTTGTTGATAGTAGCGGTCTTCTGGTTTCCCTGGATCGCGATTCTGGCAACCAGCAGTGGCGTAGAAAGCTCAAATTACCCGTGAGTGCTGGCGTGGGTGCGGGCTTTGGTAGCATCTTTGTCGGAACCTCCAAAGGCCTGGTGCTAGCGTTGAATGAAACCGATGGTTCCGAATTATGGCGTGCTAATGTCTCCAGTGAGATCCTGTCAGTGCCGCAGAGCAATGGTGATATCGTGGTTATCCAGACGGTGGACGAGAAGGTGTATGGCCTTGACGTAGCCACCGGAGAGCAGCGCTGGTTCTATGAGAGCATTATTCCAACATTGACCATGCGTGGCTCCAGTACCCCGGTGCTGACGACCAATATGGCGTTGGTGGGGCTGGCCAGTGGCAAAATTGTCGGCCTTAATGCGGACACCGGCCAACTGCTTTGGGAGCGACGCATTTCAGTGCCACAGGGTAGTTCCGAGTTGGCGCGAATGACTGATATCGATGGTGACCCGCTGCTGATCAATAATTTGCTTTATGCCACGAGTTTTCACGGCAACATTGTCGCGATCGACATCACTAACGCGCGGGTTCGCTGGCAGAAAGAGTTATCCAGCTATGCGGGCGTGGATGAAGGCTTTGGTAATGTTTACGCAAGCGATGTGACCGATCACGTCTATGCGTTTAACCTGGCTAACGGGCAGAGCGCCTGGAAGCAGGCCAGTCTTAGCTATCGGGGCATCTCGGCGCCGGTAACCTTTGGCAACTATGTTGTCGTCGCCGATTACCAGGGTTACGTGCATTTTTTAGCTCAGTCTGACGGCCACCTGGTGGCACGCAAGAAAGTGGATGGCAAAGGCGTTCGCTCCAATATGGTGGCGCAAGGCGATAAGCTGTATGTCTATGGTAACAGTGGCAAGCTAGTTGCCCTGAGTGTGAAATAGGCTGGCTCGTTATGAAACCTGTCATCGCCATTGTTGGCCGCCCCAATGTGGGCAAATCCACGCTATTCAACCGACTAACCAGCTCGCGTGACGCGCTCGTCGCGGATTTCGCGGGGCTTACGCGCGATCGTATTTATGGTGAGGGCAAGGTCGGGGAGCGCGACTATATCCTGATCGATACCGGTGGCATCAGCGGTGACGAAACCGGTATTGATTCGGTTATGGCCGAGCAGTCCTTGCAGGCTATGGCCGAGGCCGACGCGATCCTGTTTCTGGTGGACGCAAAGTCAGGCCTTACCGCCATCGACCAGGCAATTGCCGATCATCTGCGAAAAAATCACCAGCGCGTCTGGTTAGTGGTCAATAAAGCTGATAGTGGCGATCCGGATGTTGCGGCGGCGGAATTCCAATCCATCGGCATGGCGAACGTGGCGGCAGTTTCAGCTACGCATAATCGTGGCATTGCCAGCCTGGCCGAGGAGGTGCTGCGTGACTTCCCGGAGCCGTCTGACAGCGCTGAAGAAGTCGATCGGGGCGTTAAAATCGCTATTGTGGGGCGTCCCAATGTCGGCAAGTCGACGTTGGTTAACCGTATGCTCGGCGAAGAGCGGGTGGTGGTTTATGACCAGCCCGGCACAACCCGTGACAGCGTCTATATTCCCTTCACCCGCCGTGACCAGGCCTATACCCTGATTGATACTGCCGGCGTGAGGCGCCGAAAGAACGTCAAAGAGACGGTCGAGAAGTTTTCCATCATCAAGACACTAAAGGCGATCGAAGATGCCAATGTGGTCGTAGCGCTGTTCGATGCGCACGAGGGTATCGTCGACCAGGACCTGCACATGTTGTCCTTCGTCCTGGAAGCCGGACGCTCCCTGGTTATCGCGATTAACAAATGGGACGGCCTCGATGCACATGTCAAGGAGCGGCTGCGATCTGATGTGAAACGGCGCCTGGATTTTGTCAGTTTTGCCGAATTGCATTTTATTTCAGCACTACACGGGACTGCCGTCGGGGATCTTTATAAGTCCATCGACCAGGCATATCGCACTGCTACCGCAAAATGGCCGACCCATCGCCTGACCACGGTTCTTGAGAAGGCCGTGCAGGAGCACTCGCCTCCATTGGTCCGGGGCCGTCGCATTAAACTGCGTTATGCTCACCAGGGCGGATCAAACCCGCCGCGTATTATTATCCATGGTAACCAGACCGAAGACGTGCCGACCAGTTACCAGCGCTACCTGCAAAACAGGTTCCGCCGCGAACTGAAGATTGGCGGCACGCCGATTTTTATTCAGTTCAAGAGTGGCAGCAATCCATTTGAGGGGCGCAAGAACCAGTTAACCCAACGCCAAATCACCAAGAAACGTCGCTTGATGAAACATGTTAAAAAGCGCTAGCAGGCTGTTGAAAAACTACCTGCGTGGCCAATTCTTCGTTAAAAATGCCCTCAAAATGCTCATTTACTACGTGTAAACTGCGCTTTTTCGGGCATTTTTGCCTCGCCTTGGCTGCCTCGCCAACGTTTTTCAATAGCCTGCCAGGGGGCATTAATGTCTATAGCAACACCTGAAAATAGTAACCCGTTTATTCGCAAGACCTTCCCGGTTGGGCCGTTACAATGTAATTGCACCATCATTGGCAATCGCCTTACAAAACAGGCGCTGGTGGTGGACCCGGGTGGTGATGCCGAAAAGATAATGGCGCTAGTCAACGAAATGGGCCTGAGTATTAGCCTTATCATCCATACCCATGCCCATCTCGATCATTTCCTGGCGGCGGGTGAGATCAAGAAGGCGACGGGTGCGCCGCTGTGCCTGCATAAGGACGATAAAATGCTGTGGGATAACCTCGAGATGCAGTGTCGCATGTTCGGTGTGCCCTATAAGCCCCAGCCGGGGCCGGACCAGTGGCTGCAGGATGACGAAGAGTTACCCTGTGAAGGCGGTGTTTGCCTGCACACGCCGGGTCATACCCCGGGCTCAATGAGTTTCTGGTTTGCCGAACACAAACTGTTAATTGCCGGTGACACGCTTTTTAAACGCTCGATTGGCCGCACAGACCTCTGGGGTGGCGATCATAGTACGATTATGCGGTCTATCAAACAGCGTCTCATGGTGTTGGATGAAGGCGCAACGGTGATTACAGGGCATGGTCCGGAGACCAGTATCGCCGATGAGCTGCGGCATAATCCCTTTATCAGGCAATCCTAGGCGTATAGCTAGCCTAGTGTTAATACGCGTTAGACAGGCTGCGTCGCTGAAAGTAAAATAGTCAGTCCCTTTTAACCATTTGCGGAATTATATCCGGGACCCATCAATCATGTTTTGGCGACCAAAATCGATATCACAGTTGGTGCTGTTGGGATTACTGACAGTCATTGCGCCGCTATGTATTGCGATTTTTTTTACCGTCCAGACCCTCGATGAACTGGCGATCCGGAATAGCCGGGTGTCCCAGACTGCAGTGTCGCTGACCCGGATTAGCCAGGTATTCCAGTCAGATATGCTCAACCTTGAGCGGCGTGCCCGCCAGTACCTGACTCTGCAGGACGCCAGCTTGCTGGAAATGTTTAAACGTGAACGCGAGCAATCCCAGGGCCAGTTGACCGAAATCAGGCGTATTCTTACTGAAACCGGCACCCCGGATATAGCGTTACACCAGGTGCGGGACGGCTTGGCTGACATCATGAGTGCATTGCCCGTTGATGCAGCCGAACTCTCTACGCAGCTTGGCCTGTTTGCCGAACTAGGGGTCAGCAGCCAGCAATTCCAGCGTTTGAGCCAGGCCTATGTGGATTCACAGTTGGCGCAGCATCGCGCCCACACCGACGAGTTAAAGGATTCGCTACTGGTGATGGTATCGTTATTAGCGGCGCTGACGGCGGGCTTTTCCCTGGCGCTTATTTACTGGGTTAACAAGCCGATCAAGCAGATTGAGTCTGAAATTCACCATTTGGGCGCCGGCGAGCTGGGCCACGCCATTCGTATTTCCGGCCCCCTCGAAATGCAGACGTTGGGACTGGAGTTGGAGTGGCTGCGCAACCGACTCAGTGAACTGGAACAGGAAAAGCAGCAGTTTATGCGCCACATGTCACACGAGTTGAAGACGCCTCTGGCCAGTTTGCGTGAAGGCGCCGATTTGATGGCTGAAGGTGTGGTCGGTGACCTTGAGCTTAAACAGCAGGAAATCGTTGATATTATTCAGCAAAACAGTAGGGAGCTGCAGCGCCTGATAGAGAATTTGCTGGATTATAACCAGGTGTTGGCATCCCAGGAATTGCGCGCCGAGGTGGTCGATCTCGACGGCTTATGGCAGGAGTTGCTGCATAACTATCAACTCAGGATCCGTAAAAAGCGCCTGGATGTGCGTATCTCGGGATCAGTCGAGGAATGGTGTGTCGATCCCGCCAAGATGAGGACGGTGCTGGATAACCTGCTGTCGAATGCTGTTAATCATTCGCCAGAGCAAGGCATAATCGATATCAACTGGCAGATCGCCACCGGCGTGTTGATGGTAGATGTCGCCAATTCAGGCCAACCGATACCCCATGCGGACCAGCGTAAGATATTCCGGCCTTTCTACCAGGGTAGCGCCAAGCGCTCCGGTCCGATCAAGGGGTCGGGTATTGGCCTGAGTGTGGCGCGCGAGTGCGCCTATGCTCAGGGCGGCACTCTCGACCTGGTGGTAAATCCGGACTTCCCGGTGTGCTTCCGACTGCAGTGTCCAGATCTAAACCAGGTGGCGGCTTGAGATACCTCGCGCTGATCACGGCGATGTTGCTGGGCGGCTGTCAAATGCTTGAGCCAATGGATTCGCTTTTCTACTCGGTTAAATCGGAACCCGCAACTGGTTCCCTGCAGCCGGAAGTGGTCGACCTCGACCAGTTGGTGCTCTGGGTGCAAACCGCACATGCCTCGACGCAACTCTCCCCGGCGCAAGCGCTGGAGCGCATTTCTGAACTTGAAACCCGCAAAATGAGCCATTATGAACGGTTTCGTTATGCTGCACTGAATCAGCAGTTGAATGACCGCACGGGTTGGATTCGAGCCCGCGATACCCTGCGCGATCTTGCCCAGGAACGCACCCTGCCGGACAACCTGCAGCAGTTAGCAATCCTGCTGCAGCAACACAATCAGGCCATGATCAACGCCGAAGCCCGCCGTCACCAAATGGCCCACGAGCTCGACGCTGCGCAGGTAGCTCAGCAGGCACTGGAGCAAAAGATCCAGGCGCTTACCAATCTGGAGCAGCAGCTCAGCAACCGCAAGGAACTGGAGTCGGAGCTTGAGCCTACCCCTGAGCCCGACCCGGAAGCCCGCGAAGTAGTGACGGGGGATTAAGTCGATGCCTAGTTTATTGCTGGTCGATGACGATCCGAGCTTGCGTCACCTGTTGAGAATTCGCCTGGAGGCAGCGGATTTTGATGTCCTGACCGCCGCTAGCGGCCAGCAAGCCCTGAATATACTGGACCTGAATAAGCTCGACCTGGTGGTGAGCGACTTGCGTATGGATGGCATGAACGGCCTGGAACTGTTCGACCAGATACAGGCGCGTCACCCCGGCGTCCCCGTCATTATCATCACCGCCCAGGGTTCGATTCCCGAAGCCGTCGCTGCCACCCAGAAGGGGGTTTTCGGATTCCTGACCAAACCGGTCAACAAGGACGAATTGATTACCCAAATCCAGGCCGCGCTAATCCAGGCGGGTCGCACCGAGCTGGACCCGAAGCAGCAGCAGTGGCGGGCACAAATACTGTCACGTAGCGAAGCCATGGAGCAGGTGCTGGGCAAAGCCAGGCTGGTGGCGGATTCTGAGGTCAGCGTCCTGATCAGCGGTGGTAGCGGTACCGGCAAGGAGCTGTTGGCCCAGGCGATTCACCGCGCCAGCGACCGTCATGACCAGCCATTCATTGCTCTCAACTGCGGCGCCTTGCCCGAACAATTATTGGAGTCGGAGCTGTTTGGCCATGTGAAGGGATCGTTTACAGGGGCAATGAAAGATCATTTAGGCTTGTTCCGTGCAGCCGAGGGCGGCACCTTGTTCCTGGACGAAATTGGCGATATGCCGGTTGCCTTGCAGGTAAAACTGCTGCGTGTATTACAAGAGCGACAGGTCAGGCCGGTGGGAAGTACCACCAGCCATCCGGTGGATGTGCGGGTTATCTCGGCGACCCATCGCGATCTAGACCATGAAATGCAGGTCGGCAATTTTCGCCAGGATTTATACTATCGCCTCAATGTGGTGAATATCGTGTTGCCTCCCTTGAGCGAGCGACGCGAGGATATTGCCTTGCTGGCGCAGCAATTTTTA
>CAXMOT010000174.1:0-12167 GCA_964195105.1 uncultured Gemmatimonadales bacterium
GACGGTCAATTCCATCCCGGGTGAGGTGCGTTCCAGGCGTTCCTTGATCTTGGGTCCTGCGAATAGTTGCATCGAGGTGCTGCGGGTTTCCCCGGCCGCGACGCTCAAGGCCGATCCGATAAAGCCGGCAATGTTTTCCCCGGCCGCATTCTTGCGAACCTGCACGTTAACGGTTTGCTCGGGTGCAGGAATCCAGGCGGCTACGAAGTAGTGTTGCAATATGGCGATCCAGGCGCCCGTCGCGGGTGCGCGGTAAGGTTCATCCGCAACGTCATCAAAATCGATTTTCTTGTAGCGCTCTTCCTCTGTGGTGGTGGCCGCACCGAGGAAGCTTTTCATTCCCATGCTGGTGGTTTGGCTGGGATCACCGCTGTTGTCCCGTTTCAGCTGGGCAAACAGGTTGCCTTGCCAGAGCGTATCGGAGTTGTTTTCAACGAAGTACTCAACCTGGATTAAATACTCATCGCGCTTAAAGGTATAGCGCTTGGTAACCGTTACATTATCGGCGGTGGTGAAGAGCAGGTCGACGCTTAACTGGTCGGCGCCATCGCCCAGTTGATAGCTGGTTTTGGCACTGTGATAGAGGGGCCGTCCATCACTGGCGGCATCGGGACCGTTTTTGCCAATTAAACCACTTTGCGCAATGTAGATTCGGTTACCGCTGCTCTCGAGCAGCTGGAATGGAACGTTGGGCCTGTCTGCCGTGAGCGGATAGTCTTTTAGCGCAACCTGGACCAGGTCGCCGCCGAGCAGGTCAATCTGTACCTGTAGTATGTCGGTTTGTAGGTCGATAAGCGCGCTGGCTCGGGCGATGCTCGATGTTGCGCCTGCGGCTTGCTGTGAAGATGTTGTACCGGGCACGGCCGTAGGGATGTCGCCGCTGTCGGTGGCTGGCGTTCCAGGCAGTGCAGTCGGCAGTTCGCCTGTGCCACCCTGTGATGGTGTGCCGACCTGGCTGGTTGGAGCAGAGGTTACCGGTTGGCCATAATCCTCGTTCCAGGCAAGAATCATCATGTAGGTAACAATCGCCAGTGAGGCAAACAATATAATGCGTTGCGGTTCCATAAGGAATCTAGTGCTCCGTCGAGGTTGGGTTGCTGCAGCCTGGGACCGGGTCCAGACCGCCTTCGTGCCAGGGGTGACATTTGCCCAGCCGCCGTAATGCCAGCCAGCCGCCCTTAAACACACCATGGCGGGCGATCGCGGTTTCTGCATAACAGGAACAGGAAGGGTAAAAGCGGCAATTGTTGCCCAGGAATGGGCTGAGTAAAAGTCGATACGCGCGCAACAGGATTACAAACAGCCCGCGGCAAATAGTGGTGACGCGATCAGTCGCGGTCAACGTTTGCGTTGTAGCTGGGCAACCAGTTTGGCAAATGTGTCGCATATCTCTTGATTGTCCAATCGATCCAGGCCTTTGCGCGCGATCACTACCATATCGGCTGGGAGTGGCAATCCGGAATGATGGCGGAAAACTTCGCGAATTACGCGCTTGATGCGATTTCTCTGAACGGCAGAACGAACGTTCTTCCTGGCGATTACAAATCCAATGCGGTCATGACCGAGCTCGTTGGCTGCGCCAAGAACCAGCATTGATTTGCTGGAAGCACGCCACTTCGCTTGCTTAAAAGCGCGATCGAAATCTGCTGCGGTAAGTAAGCGCCGGGTTTTTGGAAATCCGAACTCGCTCATTCATAAAGCTATCGAATGCTAGGCGCTGAGGCTCTTGCGTCCTTTAGCTCGGCGCCGCTGGATTACCTGGCGGCCTGCCTTGGTTGCCATGCGTGCTCGAAAACCGTGGGTGCGCTTGCGCTTCAGGTTACTTGGCTGAAAAGTTCTTTTCATCTTCTTGTCTCTTAAAAAATAGTGCTGAAGCCCATCGCGGCTTTCGCGGACAGGGGATTCTAGAGACTTTGCCGTCTATTCGCAATTTATTCGTTAAGAAAATGCCACAAATATTCAAAGGCTTATAACTGATTTATGTTGGCCGCTGAACGATTCGAAGCGCGGACCCGGTTTCACCTCCGCCACGTGCACCTGTAGGCGGCCTCGAGGGGGCGCGGTTGAGCGGTGTGCCAATGCCTCGTCGCCGCCATTCCGGGTCTCTAATCGATAACCCGCCAGGCGTTTTTTATAGCCAGCATAAAACACGTAAGCTATTGATATATAAATAAATTACTAAATTCCAAATTGTTTTTTTACCTGTGGATAAGTTTTCCACAAAAGGTTAGAATCTCTGCTCCCTTTTGCCACCCAAAAATTGAGCAATCTCGCGTGAGTAACAGCCTCTGGCTTAAATGTATTGACCGTCTGCAGGAAGAATTGCCACAACAGCAATTTAATACCTGGATCCGGCCACTACAGTCAGACCTGGACGGCAGCACCCTGCGCATCCTTGCGCCCAACCGGTTTGTGCTGGATTGGGTGAGTCAGCGCTATCTGTCCCGCATTAATGAAATCATTGCTGACTTTGAAGACAATGACGGCGCGCTGAGCGTAGAGATCGCCATCGGTAGCCGCAAGGTGGCCAGGCCCGAACCAACCAGGACCGACCCGGACAAACCGCGAAACCCGCGCCCGAAACCAGCGCGGCCCGCACGGTCCAGGGATCAGGAGGTCGAGGTACCGGGCGGCATCAAACATCGCACCGGCCTCAATCGCGCGTTTACCTTTGACAGTTTTGTCGAGGGTAAATCGAACCAGCTGGCCCGGGCCGCCGCGGTGCAGGTGGCAGAAAACCCCGGTGGGGCCTATAACCCGCTGTTCATCTACGGGGGGGTCGGGCTGGGCAAGACCCACCTGATGCACGCCATCGGCGCCTCGATCCTCAAAAAAAACCCGCGGGCGAAGGTCGTCTATCTGCATTCGGAGCGATTTGTTGCGGATATGGTGAAGGCGCTGCAGTTGAATGCGATCAATGACTTCAAGCGCTACTACCGAACGGTTGATGCGCTGTTAATCGATGACATCCAGTTTTTTGCCGGCAAGGAGCGCTCCCAGGAGGAGTTTTTCCATACCTTTAATGCATTGCTGGAACTCGAGCAACAGATGATCCTTGCCTGCGATCGCTATCCCAAGGAAATCAAGGGATTGGAGGAGCGCCTCAAGTCGCGATTTGGCTGGGGGTTAACGGTGGCGGTAGAGCCCCCGGAGCTGGAAACGCGGGTGGCGATTCTGCTCAAGAAGGCGGATGAATCTAAAATCATCCTGCCCGAAGATACCGCGTTTTTTATTGCCCAGAAAATCAGGTCTAACGTGCGAGAGCTAGAGGGTGCGCTGAAGAGAGTGATAGCAAGCGCTCACTTCACTGGACGAGAGATCAACACAGAATTCGTCCGGGAGTCGCTAAAGGACTTGTTGGCTCTGCAGGACAAGCTTATCAGCATTGATAATATCCAGCGTACGGTGGCCGAGTACTATAAGGTAAAGATCGCCGATTTGTTGTCCAAGCGCCGTAGTCGTTCTGTGGCTCGGCCGCGGCAGTTGGCCATGGCGCTCGCCAAGGAATTAACCAACCACAGCCTGCCCGAAATCGGCGATGCGTTTGGCGGACGGGACCACACGACGGTAATTCATGCCTGTCGAAAGATTAAGGAACTCCGCGATGTGAATACCGACATTCGTGAAGATTACAATAACCTGATGCGACTACTGACAACCTGAACCAACGACGCGTCATAAAAGATTGATCAATATAGGATAGAGGGGAAGTTTATGAAATTTGTTATTTCTCGAGAGCAGCTACTCAAGCCGTTGACGCTGGTTACGGGTGTTGTTGAGCGGCGTCAAACGCTGCCGGTTCTGTCCAATATATTGATCGTCGTCGATGGTGACCAATTAGCGCTGACCGGCACCGACCTCGAAGTCGAGTTGGTCGGCCGGGTCACCCTCGAGCAGAGTGGTGAGTCGGGAGAGATAACCGTCCCTGCCCGTAAGCTCATGGATATCTGTAAAACCTTGCCGGATGAAGCCAGCATCGATGTGCAACTCGATGGTGATCGTGTGGTGATCAAGTCCGGGCGCAGTCGCTTCACGCTGTCGACACTGCCCGCGACCGATTTTCCGAATGTCGAGGAGGGCCCGCAACAGTTGGAGTTTATGATTTCGCAAGCGCGGCTGCAGCGGCTGATCGAGCGCACCGCGATTGCGATGGCGCAGCAGGATGTGCGCTACTACCTTAATGGCATGCTGTTCGAAATCCAGAAAGGTCGAATCACGACCGTTGCGACCGATGGTCACCGCCTGGCGATGAGTGACGCGCAAGCAGATATCGCAGCCGATGGGGTCAAGCAGGTGATCGTGCCGCGCAAGGGGATGCTGGAATTGAGTCGATTGCTGGCCGGAGATGAAAGTGAAGATATCAAGGTTGTGCTGAGCCCTAACCATATCAGGGCGATCACTGACGGCGTCAGTTTCACGTCCAAGCTGGTCGACGGCAAATTCCCCGATTACCAGCAGGTAATTCCGAAACAAGGCGACAAGGTGGTGACAGCGGACCGCGAGCAACTCAAGCAGGTTCTGAGCCGGGCCGCAATCCTGTCCAATGAAAAGTATCGAGGTGTTCGCCTGTTGCTGCAGGATAACCTGCTGCAGGTGTTTGCCAATAACCCTGAGCAGGAGCAAGCAGAGGAGTCCCTTCCGGTCGAGTATCAGGGAGAGAGCCTGGAGATAGGTTTCAATGTCGGATACCTGCTGGATGTGCTCGGGGTAACCTCGACCCCGGAAGTGCGTATTAAGCTAGCCGATACCAATTCAAGCGCACTCATCGAAGAAGCGGTTGCAGACAGCGATTGCCTCTACGTTGTTATGCCGATGCGGTTATAACAGGTTGGTTGAAGTGGGTTTTGGTAAGAGACGGTAATCCGCGTACCCCTGTTCGATGCCCCTAACCAGATTAATCGTCTCTGACTTGAGGAATCTAGCTCAAGCAGAGATGCGGCCCGGTAATGCCGTAAACCTGATTTGCGGGCCCAACGCCAGCGGTAAGACCAGCTTGCTCGAAGCGATCCATCTACTCGGGCGGGGTCGATCGTTCCGTACTCCCCGAACCACCAACATCATCCGCAAGGGCGCCAGCAAGGTAACCGTGTTTGGCGAAGTGGAGCCGTTGTCCGGGGTGGCATCGGTCCCGGTAGGCCTGAGTAAATCCAGCGATGGGTCGCAACAGCTAAAGGTCGCGGGTGAAGCGCTGAGCTCAACTGCGCCGCTGCTTAAGCTGCTGCCACTGCAATTGATTAATCCGGACACCTTTGGTTTATTGGCGGGCGGACCGAAAAGTCGCCGTGAATATGTTGATTGGGGTGTGTTCCACGTGGAACATTTATTCCTGGATGTCTGGCAGCGGTTTAATCGGTGCCTACGCCAGCGCAATTCGTTGCTGCGCCAGGGCAAGGCCCGATGGGCCGACATCATGGTGTGGGATCGGGAGTTGGTGGAATGTGCCGGCCAGCTTAACCAATACCGGTTGCGTTATCTGGAGCGCCTGTTACCGGTATTCAACGACCTGTTACAGGAGCTCGCAGAACTCGACGCGTTGACTGTGTCGTTCTACCCGGGATGGGATAAAGTGCGGCCGCTGGCGGAAGTGCTGGAACAGGGCTTCGAGGCTGATCGCACAGCGGGTTACACCCATGCGGGCCCACAGCGGGCGGATTTAAAGATCCGGTATTTGGGCCAGCGTGCCAGCGACACGCTGTCGCGCGGCCAGCAGAAGCTGGTGGTCGCCGCGCTTAAGCTTGCGCAGGGGCAAATGTTCACTCAGTCCTCGGGCCGCCATTGTGTCTATTTGGTCGATGATTTGGCCGCTGAGTTGGATGAAGAAAACCGCGCAGCACTGTGCAGATTGCTTGCCGGGCTGGGCTCCCAGTTGTTTTTAACGGTCGTCGATGAGCAGGCGTTTTCCGGCTATTGGGGCGGCCAAGAAGTGAAAATGTTCCACGTGAAACATGGTATAGTTAGCACCGCAAATTAGTCTTGGAGAAGAATACGAATGAGTGACCAGAACGCCTACGATTCGACCAGTATCAAGGTATTAAAAGGGTTGGACGCGGTGCGTAAGCGCCCCGGCATGTATATCGGCGATACCGATGATGGCACCGGCCTGCATCATATGGTCTTTGAGCTGGTGGATAACTCCATCGACGAGGCGCTTGCCGGTTTTTGCTCGGCGATCAACGTCGTGATTCACCCGGATGAATCAGTCACGGTCTCGGACAACGGGCGCGGCATCCCGGTAGATATTCATGAAGAGGAGGGTGTATCCGCGGCCGAGGTGATCATGACGGTCCTGCATGCCGGGGGCAAGTTCGATGCCAACTCCTACAAGGTGTCCGGCGGACTGCATGGGGTGGGCGTTTCGGTTGTTAATGCCTTGTCGCGAGAGCTGGTCCTTACGATTCGCCGCGATGGCAAGATATATGAGCAGATTTACCGCCATGGCGTGCCGGATGCGCCATTGAAACAGATCGGTGATACTGAAACTTCCGGCTCGGAGGTTCATTTCAAGCCGTCATCGGGTACATTTACCAACATCAAGTTTCACTTTGATCAGCTGGCCAAGCGCCTGCGCGAGTTGTCATTCCTGAATTCAGGGGTGGCTATTCATCTCAAGGACGAGCGTAGCGGCGAAGAAGAACTGTTTTGCTATGAGGGCGGGCTTCGCGCGTTCGTTGAGTACCTCAACAACAATAAAAAGCCCGTTAACAAGATCTTTCATTTCAACAAGGACCGCGATGATGGCACCAGCGTTGAGGTTGCGATGCAGTGGAATGACGGCTTCCAGGAGAGTATTTTCTGTTTCACCAACAATATTCCACAGCGAGATGGTGGCACCCATCTCGCTGGCTTTCGCGGGGCGTTAACCCGCACCCTCAATAGCTATATTGAGAAGGAAAGCCTCCTTAAAAAGGACAAGGTTAGCACTGCGGGCGACGACGCGCGGGAAGGTTTGATCGCTATCGTTTCGGTGAAGGTACCGGACCCCAAGTTCTCCTCGCAAACTAAAGATAAGCTGGTCTCGTCGGAAGTTAAGTCAGCGGTTGAGCAGGAAATGAATGCCGCGTTTGGCGATTACCTCATGGAAAATCCCCAGGATGCCAAGCTGGTTGTGCAAAAAATGCTCGACGCAGCCAGGGCGCGGGAAGCCGCCCGCCGGGCGCGCGAAATGACCCGCCGTAAGGGGGCGCTCGATATCGCGGGCCTGCCGGGTAAGCTGGCGGATTGCCAGGAAAAGGACCCGGCGCTGTGCGAAATCTACCTGGTGGAGGGTGATTCCGCGGGGGGATCCGCCAAGCAGGGCCGGAATCGCAAGACCCAGGCCATATTGCCGCTCAAGGGTAAAATCCTCAACGTCGAGAAGGCCCGCTATGACAAGATGTTGTCGTCGGTTGAAGTCGGCACCCTGATTACTGCGTTGGGCTGCGGCATCGGTCGGGAGGAATTTAACCCCGACAAGCTGCGCTATCACCGCATCATTATCATGACTGATGCCGATGTCGATGGCTCGCATATCCGCACCTTGCTACTTACGTTTTTCTTCAGGCAGACCCTGGCGCTGGTGGAGCGTGGTCACATTTATATCGCGCAGCCGCCGCTTTACAAAGTGAAAAAGGGCAAACAGGAGCAGTATTTGAAGGACGACGAGGAGCTTGATGCCTACATGATGCAGGTCGCGGTGACGAATGCCGCGCTCTACCCGAGCCCTGAAGTACCGCCATTGAGTGGTGAGGGCCTGGAGCGGCTGGTTAATGAATATCGCGCGGTGCAGGGCACGATAGACCGCTTGTCCCGCGTCTATCCGCCGCTGGTCCTCGACCGGATGATTTACCAGGCGCCTCTTAGCGAGGCTGATCTGGGGGACGAGGCACTAGTGAGCGACTGGATTGCACAGCTGCAGGAAGCGGTTCGCGAGCTCAATCCGCCGGCGGATCATCGCGTTGAAATGTTTCATGACACGGAAAGAAATATTTACCTGCCGATCGCGAAGGTGACACACCACGATATCGTGAGTGAGTACGCCTTTAACCATGACTTTTTCATCTCCCAGGAATACCGGCAGTTGAAAGCAGTGGGCGCGTTACTCGATGATCTGCTGGAAAAAGATGCCTATGTGCAGCGCGGCGAGCGCACGCGGCCCGTGGCCAGCTTTGCTGAGGCTCTGGAGTGGTTGACTAACGAGGCCAAGCGCGGCTACAACATTCAGCGTTACAAAGGTCTTGGTGAAATGAATCCCGAACAGCTCTGGGAAACCACCATGGATCCGGATAACCGCCGCATGCTGCAGGTGACTATTGAGGACGCGATTGCTGCGGATCAGATATTTACCACCCTGATGGGCGATGAAGTTGAGCCGCGCCGGGACTTTATCGAGCGCAACGCACTGTCTGTGGCTAACCTTGATTTCTAATAAAGCATTTTAAATCAACGAGTTATACAAAAAAGGCCAGCCCCGTAACGGGCTGACCTTTTCAATTTAGCGGGATTAAGTCCTTGCTGACATAAAATTCGGGCTTATTTACCTGAAATGGCGTCCGATATGACATGAAGTGAGCCCATAAAAAGAAGCAGCCCTCGGGCTGCTTTTTTTATTCGTCAATCCAGGGGGCTTCTGCGGGACGCTGGCGGTATTTTTGGGTAGGGCATCCAACTGCACTACCCATAGAAAGAAAACCCGTTAGGCGCGATCTCAGAGAGCCAAAATTTTCCGGATTTTGGTCAATTTTTAGCCAATCTGGAGCTTTTCAGATGGGACTCATTCGATGATGGATTCCACAATAACGAGCTGCCAAAGTAGACTCCTCGTTTTAGGAAAGGGTAACCGTCCGGCCCGACCTTGCGTTTCTCAATATTGGCTCGAGATGGAGCTTCAATCTGGAAACCTCAGTTGGATCATGAAAGTATGCACGACCTCTTGACGCACCTGGAAAATTTGGAAAAGCTCTGATCACCAATAAGGTGACCGAAAACCGCTCCTGCGTTTTCGGCATTTCCTACATCCCTGTAGGTCACCATGAGTTTTTCAAATCCCCCATGCACATCAATATGTCGCATATCTTTTACACGCTCAACTGAGGTTTCTAGGTTAACGAGTTGCCTGCAATAGGGATATATCCGCAATCTGCAGGAACAATTCGCGTAGCTGGTTCAGCAGTGCGAGCCGATTGTTGCGCAGCGCCTCTTCGTCGGTCATAACCATCACGTTGTCGAAGAAGGCATCGACGGTCGGTCGCAGTGGCGCCAGCTTGTCGAGTGCCGCCGCGTAGTCCCCGTTTGCAAGCAATGGTTCGACGGCTGCCGCGCTTAGGGCAAGTTCGTCTGCCAATGCTTGCTCTGCCGGTTCGGTCAGTAATTCTGCATTTACCGGCCCCGGCGCAACATCGCCCGCTTGCTTGGTCAGTATATTGGAAACCCGCTTGTTGGCGGCGGCCAGTGCGACGGCCGCGGGCAGGGTGGCAAAGCTTTGGACCGCGTAGATGCGTTTTTGGAAATCCAGCGGGCGCGCGGGTCGGCGCGCGTGGACGGCCTGGAACACTTCCATTGGTACGCCCTCGTCCTGGAACCAGGCCCTGAGGCGCTCCAGCATAAAGTCAAAGATCGTGTCCCCGGTGCCGGCTGCGATGGCCAGTCCGGTGTAGCCGGCCAGCGCACTGTCGATCGCCTGGCGCAGATCGAGGTCGAGCTGTTTATCGATGATAATCCGCAGCACCCCTAGCGCCGCCCGGCGAATCGCAAACGGATCCTTTTCCCCGGTGGGGGGCTGGCCGATGGCAAACAGGCCCACAATGGTATCGAGTTTGTCGGCGAGCGACGCACAACAGCCTTCGAGGCTGTCAGGGAGATTGTCGCCGGAAAACGCGGGCTGGTAATGCTCGCGAATCGCCTCCGCGACGCCGGCCGGCTCGTTATCGTTCTGGGCATAGTAATAGCCCATCGTGCCCTGCAGATCCGGAAATTCCCCGACCATCTGGCTGACCAGGTCAGTTTTACTCAGCAGCGCAGCGCGTGCCGCAACCGTCTTGTCCGCGCCCGTGAGGTCGGCTAGTTCGCCGCTAAGGCTGGCCAGTCTTTCGGCCTTTTCGTATACGGTACCAAGCTTGTTCTGGAACACGATCGTCTTAAGCTTCTCAAGACGGGATTCCAGCGAGGCCTTCAGGTCGGTATCGAAGAAAAACGCAGCATCTGCGAGGCGCGGCCTGATCACACGCTCGTTGCCCTGGATTACCTGCTCGGGATCCTTACTTTCGATGTTGCTGACGGTGATAAAATAGGGCAACAGCGCGCCCTTATCGTCGACAACATGGAAGTATTTTTGGTGTTCTTTCATGGAGGATATCAGCGCTTGTTCTGGCACACGCAGAAAGTCCTGGTCAAACCGGCCCGTGAGGGCGACCGGCCACTCAACCAGCGCGGTAACCTCGCTTAACAGGTTCGGGTCGATGACCGCGTGCCCGCCGACCTTCGCAGCTTCGGCCTTTACTTGCTCTTCAATCATGGCCTGGCGGGTGTCAAACCGGGCGATGACGTACCCGCCATCCTGCAGCAATGCTTCATATTGCTGTGGCGCCGTTATTTCAATTTCGGCATTGTGATGAAAGCGGTGGCCGTAGGTCAGGTTGCCGGCCTTCAGACCCAGCAGTTCACAATCGACCACCTGCCCGCCAAACACCATGACCAGCCAATGCACCGGGCGCACAAATTCCACGCGGCTGCTGCCCCAGCGCATGCGCTTGGGAATGGGCAAAGCCTGCACTGCCTTCTGCACGCTGCCAGGCAATAATTCAATGGTCGGTAAGCCCTGGTTAACGGCCCGATAGACTAACTTTTCCACCTTGCCGTTAAGCGCCTTTTCCAATTGATCGACGTTGACGCCGCATTTGCGGGCAAAACCTTGTGCCGCTTTGGTGGCGTTACCGTCTGCGTCGAAGGCCGCTGCGAGCGGTGGCCCCCATTTTTCACTGCTGCTGTCTTCCTGTCGTTCGGCAATGCCGTGCACCAACAGGGCAAGTCGACGGGGCGTCGCGAAGGCTTCGATACGATCGTATCCAATGAGTTGGGTATCGAGTTGACGAGTGAATGCATTACGTAGCGCATCAGCCAGTCCGGCCAGCGCCTTGGGTGGCAGTTCTTCGCTACCTAGCTCGACCAGGAAATCTTGAGTGCCCATGTATTAAGCCTCTCCCTGTAAGTAAGTACTTACGTACTCTGCTCGAACCTTGTCGTCGGCGAGGGGAAATCCCAGCGCCTTTCGAGTCTGGAGGTAGCCGTTGGCGACCGCTCGTGCGAGGGTGCGAACCCGCAGGATAAAGCGCTGCCGCTCCGTAACGGATATTGCCTGGCGTGCGTCCAGCAGGTTGAATGTATGAGATGCTTTGAGGACAAACTCATAAGCCGGCAGGGGCAGGTTCTGGTCAATCATGCGCGCACATTCGGCTTCATAGACATCAAATTGCGCAAACAGTTTTTCGATATTGGCGTGCTCAAAATTGAAGGTCGACATTTCGACTTCATTCTGGTGAAAGACATCGCCATAGGTTACGTCGCCATTTGGCCCGCGGGCCCAGACAATATCGTAGACGCTGTTAACGTTCTGCAGGTACATCGCAATGCGTTCCAGGCCGTAGGTGATCTCGCCGGATACAGGAAAGCATTCCAGGCCACCGACCTGTTGGAAATAGGTGAATTGGGTGACTTCCATTCCGTTTAGCCAGACTTCCCAGCCGAGCCCCCAGGCGCCGAGGGTCGGCGACTCCCAGTTATCTTCTACAAAGCGAATATCATGCACGGCGGGATCGATACCGAGCTCGTACAGTGAATTCAGGTATAGCTCCTGAATTTCGCTAGGTGAGGGCTTGAGCAATACCTGGAACTGGTAATAGTGCTGGAGGCGATTGGGGTTTTCCCCGTAACGCCCGTCGGTGGGTCGTCGGCTGGGCTGCACATAGGCGGCATTCCAGGTCTCGGGGCCAATGGCGCGCAGGAAGGTGGCCGGGTGAAAGGTGCCTGCCCCGACCTCGAGGTCGAGCGGTTGCAATATCACGCAGCCCTGCCTGGACCAGTATTGTTCCAGTGCATGAATCAGTTCCTGAAACGTGCTCGGTGTTTGTCCCGTCAAGATGTTCGATCCCTATTATTAATCCGCGCCACAGGTGTGTCCGAAACGAACGACAGTA
>CAXMOT010000175.1:0-3309 GCA_964195105.1 uncultured Gemmatimonadales bacterium
CACAGAGTTCGACAGCCAGGTTTACCTCGTCAATACCGGCTGGACCGGCGGCGCCTATGGCAAAGGCGGGGAGCGTTTCAGCATCCCGACTACCCGCGCGGTCATCAAAGCCATCCAGGGCGGCACGCTGCGCGGCGCAGCCACTGAATATCTCGATATACTGAACCTGAACATTCCGGTTGCGGTGCCCGGCGTCGCCACGCAGTTGCTTAATCCACGTAATACCTGGAGCGATCCGGAGGCCTATGATCTGCAGGCGCGCGATTTAGCCGCGCAATTTTCCGCGAATTTTGGTAAGTTTTCAGTCCCTGACGCAATCGTTGCGGCGGGCCCGAAAACCTGATGCCTCCGGGCAGCTAAATATGCAAGGAAAACAGACCCGTTGGCCGATAATCTAGCAACACGCATCGAACTGCTTGCCCGGCAGAAATCAATCTCCCAACTGGTCCGCTTCACCCGCGGCATAGAAAAGGAAGGACTGCGCACGACCCCGGATGGCGAGTTGGCCCAGACCCCGCATCCGGCGGGATTGGGCGCAGCGCTCACGCATCCCTATATCACCACGGATTATTCCGAAGCGCTGGTCGAATTTATCACGCCGACCTTCACCACCACTGAGGGCGCGCTGGATTTCCTGGATACGATTCATCGCGTCGCCTATACACAGCTGGGCGACGAAAGCATCTGGGCCGCCAGCATGCCGTGCTTTCTCGGTGGTGAGGACAGTATTCCGATCGCCCGCTACGGCTCTTCCAACGTCGGTACTCTCAAGCAGGTCTATCGCGAAGGCTTGAAGTGGCGTTACGGCAAGATGATGCAAACCATCGCCGGGATTCATTACAACTTCTCGCTGGCGCCGGAATTCTGGCCTGTCTACCAACAGTTGCTGGGCCTGGACGGCGACCTGCAGGATTTCCAAACCAGCCAGTATTTCGGGCTGATTCGTAATTTCAGGCGCTATTCGTGGCTGATTCTGTACCTGTTCGGCGCTTCGCCGGCGCTGTGCAGCTCATTTCTCCAAGGTCGATCCCACCAGCTGCAAACCCTCAAGGGGCGCGCGCTGTACCTGCCCCACGCCACCTCGTTACGCATGAGCGACCTGGGTTACCAGAGCGACGCGCAAAGCGATCTCTACGTATGCCACAACTCGCTGGAGCAATATACCGCAAGCCTGGGCGCCGCGGTCAGCACCAGCTATCCAGGGTATGAAGAGATCGGGGTCACCAGCAACGGTGAGTACCGGCAACTCAACACCAACCTGTTACAGATCGAAAACGAATACTACAGCGATATTCGCCCGAAACGCGTCACGCCATCGGGACGCAAGCCGCTGCAGGAGCTGGCAGAGCGAGGGGTCGAGTATATCGAGGTACGCAACCTGGATATCAACCCGTTCATGCCGTTGGGCATTGATGTCGAGCAGATCCGTTTCCTGGATTGTTTCCTGCTCTACTGCCTGTTGCAGGACAGCCCGGACACGTCGCGCGATGAAACCGTGTTACAACAAACTAATAAGGAGCGAGTAGTCCATCAGGGCAGGGATCCTGAACTGGAGCTATACACCACGGCGGATACCACGGTGAAGCTGCGGGACCTGGGGCGGGATTTATTTGATGGGCTGGCTGCGAGCGCAGCGCTCATGGACAAGGCAGGCACCGACGACGACTACCAGCAAGCGGTTCTCAGGCAGCGCGAAAAACTGCTGCACCCGGAATTAACCCCCTCGGCCATGATCCTGGCCGAACTGAACGAGCGCAACGTCTCATTCTTTGAGTTCGGCATGAACCAGACTGCCGCGCACAAAGCGGTGTTTACCTCGAACCATTTATCTGCTGAAGGGCTCGCCTGCTTTGAGCACCTGGCAGAGCATTCACTCCAGCAGCAGGAACAAATCGAAACAGACGATACGCTGGGTTTTGCTGATTTCCTGAAGAACTACCAGGACCAGTAAGACTGCTAGCCCCGGCATTGATTATTTCTGGATGAAGAACGTACTAAACAGAATATCCTCGATCATCGTAGCGCCTTCCTCAGCCTGCATTACAGCCTGCAACTCCTCGAGCGCCGACACCCGCAGCTGTTCCTTGGCCTGGGAACCTTCGACGGATTCATCGGTCTGGCGGCTCAGCAGCATCACCATCGCATGACGCAGGGATGGCGCATGGTGCACCACCGCGCGAAAGTCATCCTGGGAATGCACCCGCAGGGAAACCTCCGCCTTGATGTACTTCATGCGGCCCGGCCCACCGTAATTTGTCACCAGTGGTGGCGTAAGATCCACATAGCGAACTTCCTGTTCGTCCACCTCTTCTTCAGCCATTGCGGGAACGGTCAACAGTGCGGATAGCAGGATCATCAAGAGGAACTTCAGTTTCATACGGTGTTGGTCTCCAAATTTTTAGGCGTTAGTTTAGCTAGCAGGGTTTCAATTGCCCGCGCTGATCATATAATGTGGCGGCGAACGTTATGCAACCAAGAAACCTAAGTATAGATGTCGCCCAGCAACCCACCAAATTAAATGTTTATGAATCTTCCCAATTCACGATACCTGTTTCTCATCGGCCTGGCGACTTGCGCTACGCTGATCATTAGCGCTTTTTACCTGCAATATGTTGAGGGCCTGGAGCCTTGTCCGTTGTGCATGGCCCAGCGCATCATGATCTACCTGGCCAGCGCAGTGTTTTTGCTGGGCGCGTTACATAATCCGCAGCAAACCGGGCGGCGCATTTACGCCGCTATTATTTTACTGGCCAACCTTGGGGGAGCGGGACTCGCGAGTCGGCAGCTGTGGTTGCAGAGTTTACCCAAGGACCAGGTTCCCGCCTGTGGCCCCGACCTGAACTATATGCTGGAGGTGTTTCCCTGGCAGGAGATTATCACCGTGATGCTGCGCGGCACCGGCGATTGCGCCGAGATTCAATGGACCTTCCTGGGCCTGAGTATCCCCGGCTGGTCATTGCTATGGTTTGTAATCCTGGCGGCTCTGGCGCTCATTATTTTGGTGCGTAAGCCGATACAGTAATGGCCTGAACCGCATCCATACCCTCCATAAAAGCCGAGCCCGTGATTATGAACTACGCCACCGCGACCAGAAGCTGGAAACACGTCATCACCGGCGCGGCTGCCATACTGCTACTCAGTGCCTGCGACAACGCAGAGAAGCCCACAGCGAGCTGGGAGACTGCCGCGCAGGGCCTGTATACCGCCACGCTGTCGAACGACAGTAACTACGCGATAGTCGCTTCCATCTATCACGGCGGCAGCCTCTGGGACATGCGCTCCAAAGAGCGTCTCTATAACTGGAACCAT
>CAXMOT010000176.1:0-12641 GCA_964195105.1 uncultured Gemmatimonadales bacterium
GCGTTTTTTACCGTTTTTTTGCACCCAGTTTTTCGGTGCCTTTAATGATAATGTCTACAAGAATGCGCTGATCCTCCTGATCGCCTACGAGTCTCTTCGTTATACGGCCCTTGATTCCGACCTGCTTAATAACCTGGCTGCGGGGCTGTTTATCCTGCCGTTCTTCCTGTTTTCCGCTTTCGCCGGCCAATTGGCGGACAAGTATGAGAAATCAGGCTATATCCGCTGGATCAAGAATGCAGAGATCATGATCATGTGCCTGGCCGCGCTGGCGTTTTATATGCAGAGTTTGTGGGGGCTGATGGGTGTGTTGTTCCTGATGGGTGCCCAGTCGGCATTTTTTGGCCCGGTCAAGTACTCCATTATCCCGCAGCATCTTGCCGAAGAGGAGCTGGTTTCCGGTAACGCCTTTGTCGAAATGGGCACCTTCCTGGCGATACTGCTTGGCACCGCCGGGGCCGGGTTGTTGATGCTGCTGGACCAATCGACACGCTGGATTTCGGTGCTGGTGTTTGGTTTGGCGATAATAGGGCGCCTTACAAGTCAATGGATTCCAGTAGCCGCGGCACAGGACCCTGGACTGCAGGTAGAGATGAACCCCTTTCGGCTGGTCAAGCAAACCATGCAGTATGCCTATGGGACGCGCTCGGTGTTCCTGGCGATTCTGGGTATTTCCTGGTTCTGGTTCCTTGGCGCGTCCTACCTGACCCAGTTGCCCAACTACACGATCGAGGTCCTGTCGTCCCAGAAAAGCGTGGTGACCTTGTTGCTGTGCGTATTCTCGGTGGGTACCGGCGCAGGATCCATGTTGTGTGCTCGCCTGTCCGGGCATAAGGTCGAAATCGGAATCGTGCCGCTTGGCTCGCTGGGTTTGAGTGTCTTTGGGGCCGATCTGTACTTTGCGAGTGATATGCCGGTCGTCGAAACGCTGCGAACCCTTGGCCAGTTTATGCAGCTACCCAATGCGTCGCGCGTGCTGGTTGATATGGCCCTTATCGGGGTTTCCGGTGGCCTGTTTATCGTGCCCTTGTACGCTATGGTGCAGCAACGCACAGCGGCTGAACACCGGGCGCGGGTGATCGCCGCGAATAATATCCTCAATGCCTTGTTGATGGTGCTCGCGGCGGTCGTCGGGGTGCTGTTGCTGGGCGTGGCTGATTTGTCTAAATCGCAGTACTTCCTGGTGCTGGCGTTAGCGAATGCGGCGGTCGCCTGCTATATCTATGCCCAGGCTCCTGAATTTACCATGCGCTTCATTATCTGGTTGCTGGGGCACAGCATGTATCGCGTCAAACACACGCAGTTGCAGCATATTCCCGACACCGGGCCCGCGGTATTGGTGTGTAATCATGTGAGCTATGTCGATGCGCTGCTGCTCGGTGGCGCGATTCGTCGCCCGGTGCGCTTTGTTATGTATAAGGAAATCTATGAGACGCCGGTGCTGAATTTTGTATTCAGGACCGGCCGCGCTATTCCGATTGCATCCGCAAGCGAGGATCCGGAGGCCTGTGATCAAGCCTATGAAAGCATCAGCCGGGCGCTGCGACGGGGTCAGCTGGTGTGTATCTTTCCGGAAGGGCGATTGACCCGAAGCGGTGAGTTGGGTGAGTTCAAAAAGGGCGTCGAAAAAATTATTGAACGCGACCCGGTGCCGGTGGTGCCGCTGGCACTGCGGGGCCTGTGGGGCAGTTTCTTCAGTCATGCGGATGGCCGGGCACGGGTCAAATGGCCACGGCGCGCGTTTGCGAGGCTTGATATAGTGGCAGGTGAGCCGGTGGCGGCGGAAACAGTCAGTGCAGAACTGTTGCAGGCGCGGGTGCAGGAACTCAGGGGGCCGGTAAGCTGAAGCCAGGAGGCGATCGGAGTTGGGTTAGGAGCCTGCCAAGCTCGAACCTGGCACCCGGCCGTGATAAAGTTGAACTGACAATCCAACAGCCAGGAGGGCTATCATGACTAATCACGTCTATAAGTTGGTTGATGTCGTCGGTACATCAACATCGGGTCTGGAAGACGCTATCCAGCGCGCGATCAAGACCGCATCAAAAACGATTGATAATATTGACTGGTTCGAGGTTGACGAGGTGCGCGGGCATGTTGTCGATGGCGATGTGGGCCACTACCAGGTTGTGCTCAAGCTCGGCTTTCGCTTGAACGACGAGTGAGTCGGTGTTCCAGGTAACCTGTTACGTTCCCCAAACGCATCTGGAACAGGTTAAAGGTGCGATGTTTGCAGCGGGCGGCGGCCGTATCGGCGCGTATGATTATTGTGCCTGGCAAACTCCTGGCGAGGGCCAGTTCAGGCCGCTGGCCGAGAGCAATCCGTACCTGGGCCGCAGCGACGAGTTGACGCAGGTGGTTGAGTATAAGGTCGAGTTGGTGTGTAGCGATGCTGTGCTGGATGCGGTATTGGAAGCGCTACGCGCGAGCCATCCCTATGAAGAGCCCGCTTACTCCTACTGGTCGATAAATACACGGTAGGAGGCTGTCGGACCTAGGGTTAATCTACTGCGGAAAAGCCGAATTTGGTCATATTTACCGATTATTCTCGTCAAATAGCGGGCTATTCTCCTCAAATAATCGAAAAATCCGCCTCAAATAGATCTTTCCCTCGCTACGATCACCTAAGTCCGACAGCCTCCTCGCGGGCGGCGTTGTCGGGGTGGGGCGCGTCAAGGTCGACGTGCTAGCGGCGCGGCGCTATGTCCTGCATGCGGACCGGGAAATGCCCGGTTTTGAGATCTGCGAAATAGTGTTCCAGGGTCCTGGCGACCGCTGGAAACGCCAGCTCCTGCCAGGGGATTTCATGTTCCTCGAACAGGGCAACCTCGAGGCTTTCCTGGCCGGCGCTGAATTCGGGTTCGCTCAGGTCCGCCAGGAAGAACATGTAAACCTGGTTAATATGCGGCAGGTTGAATAGCGTATAGATATCGCGAACGGCGACAGTCGCAACGGCTTCCTCCCATGTTTCCCGAACGGCGGCTTCAAGGCTTGTCTCACCGTTTTCCATAAATCCGGCCGGTAATGTCCACAGGCCGTAGCGCGGCTCGATTGCCCGCTTGCACAGCAACACCTTGTTTTCATGGACCGGTACGCACCCTGCGATGATGCAGGGATTCTGGTAGTGAATGGTTTCACAATGATCACATACGAAACGCTCCCGATCGTCGCCCTCGGGTATGCGCTTGATAACGGGTTTTCCGCAACTGCTGCAATAGTTCATGAGCCACAGTCTAAACCAGTTGCGTCGTCAAAATAACCCCCGTTTGCCTGCGATAGATACCCCTGCTATTTGACCTGGAAATCGACGCCGGTTTCCAGGTCGATAAATTGGTATGCCGGCTTGCTGTAATCTTCGGGTGCTTTACAATGCCGCGTTGATTCGGTTTATGAACAATGGTGTGCTATGTCGCAAAACCCAATTCCCTCGCCCTGTGTGGATATCTGCGCGCTCAATTCAGATGATGTTTGTATTGGCTGTTATCGCTCAGGGGATGAAATATCCCTCTGGTGGGCAATGAGTGACGCCGAGAAAAAGGAAGTTTACGAGCGCATCGAGCTACGCGAAGCACAAGCGGGTGCCAGCTTGAATCGCAGCGAATAAAAAAAGGGACTTTTAAGTCCCTTTTTTTTCGGTCTGCCGTAACCTGGCAGCCATGATCAGGTCAACTCTCTGCGAGCCAGCGGTCGCTAGTTAGTAAAGACGGGGGTGAAGCCGACAGCCCAGATGATGACGGTGGTGATGATCAGGACCACCGTGACGACCAGCGCGATGGTCAAAATGGCACTGGAGAACAGGTTGCCCCGCTCTTTGGGAATCTTGAACGCGATGGGCACACAGGTATAGAGCAAGTACGCCGAATAGGTGGCCGCAGCGATCAGCGTCAACATGCCGATCCAAATGACCGGATACAGGCCTACCGCGCTGAAGATAAGCAGCGGCGCGCTGACGAAGGTGGCGAACGATATGCCATTGACGTCGTCATTGCTGAGGTTGGTGTAGGTTTCCCGCATCCAGTTGATGGCAAGCCCGACGACGACAATCCCCGTTAAGATGGCGAAGTAAGCGACGATACACAGGGGTATGGTACTGGCAACCGTTAGCTTGGTAACGACACCATCACCAATTCGCCAACCGACCTGGGTGGCACCGATGTAGCCGCAGATCGGTGGTATGGCAGCCAATACAAGCAGATAGCCGATATAGAGTGCGGGACTCGCGACCCGCTTTTCACGCACTGACTGGATTTCCTCGGAAGGGTGGGTAAATATGCCCCACACGTGACTCAGTATCATGGCTTTACTCCTGTTATTACGCATCTTTAATGCGACTTATTTTATCAGTTTGACACGTTCTGCCGAAACCCCGGCGGCCGTTATTATAGGGGATAAACTGGCAAATGGGATAACGAATTGTGTGGTGCTTTGACTTCGGTCAATAATTGCTATTCTTTTTCCGCCAGGCTCTCGATTCTGCTGACCCGGGCCGTTTTGATAATATTCTCCTTGGTTTGCAAGGTCTCGAAATAGTAGTTATCGAGCCGGAACGCGACATTCCCATCCGGTATTGATTCGAGAGCTTCAATAATCAGCCCGTTGAGTGTCTTTGGTCCCGAGGTGGGCAAACGCCAGCCGAGGTTTTTATTGATGTCGCGGACACTCGCGCTGCCGTCGATGATGTAGGAGCCGTTTTCCTGGGGATGAATTTCCTTGTTGTTGGCAGCGGCATCGGTGGTAAATTCACCGACAATTTCCTCGAGAATATCCTCCAGCGTCGCCAGGCCCTGGATGTCCCCGTATTCATCCACAACCAGGCCAATGCGGCGTTTTTCACGCTGGAAATTTAGCAATTGGTTGTTCAATGCGGTGCTTTCGGGAATAAAGTAGGGCTCCTGGGATGACTGCATCAGTGCGGCTTTGGTGACTTCCTCGTCGCTAAGAAAACGCGCCGCCTTGCGCATATGTAGCATCCCGGAAATGTTATTGATATCGCCTTTGTAGACCGGCAGCCAGGTGTGCTGGCTGGTCTTAAGCTGCTCAATAACCTCGTCGATATCGTCTTCCAGGTCTATGCCGGTTATCTCGTTACGGGGCACCATGATATCTTCGATGGTTACGTTTTCCAGGTCCAGAATGCTGAGCAGCATGTTTTGGTGTTTCTTGGGTATCAACGCGCCGGCTTCATTCACGATGCCGCGTAACTCTTCGCGACTCAGCTGCTCGGCCCGTTCATCATCGATGTTTACCCCGAACACGCGCAGAATCCGGTTGCATATGAAATTGAGTAACCATACAAAAGGATAAAGCACGAACAAAAGAGGGCGGAGTATATAGGCTGCAGGGAACGCAATACGCTCGGGATGCAGCGCAGCCAGCGTCTTGGGGGTGACCTCCGCAAAGATCAGGATTACCAGCGTCAGTACGAATGGGGCGACCGCAAGCCCGGTGTCGCCCCACAGGCGCACGGCGATAACAGCGCAAATGAACGCCGCCGCGATATTGACGAAATTGTTGCCGATCAGGATCAGTCCGATCAGGCGATCGGGCCGGCGCAGCAGTCTTTCGGCTTGTTTGGCGCCGCGGTGATTATTCTTCGCGAGGTGGCGCAGGCGATAGCGATTAAGGGCCATCATGCCCGTTTCCGAGCTCGAAAAAAATCCCGAGAGGATAATCAGAACAAGTAATACCGAAATCAGTATACCTAGGGGAGCTTCGTCCAAGGACTATCGTGCCTTTTTTATTATTGGGTAGCCTTTTTATGCCCTTGTATTTGGAATGTCAAGAAACTTGAGGTAACCCTGGCCGATTCCGCATTACAAGATGATTTCAAGCACCATCTTGGTGCCGAAATAGGCCAGCATTAATAGCAGGTAACCGCCAATCGTAAAGCGGATGGCGAGCGTGCCGCGCCATCCCAGGCGATAGCGACCCAGCAACAGCGTGGAAAAAATAACCCAGGCGAATATCGACAGCAGCGTCTTGTGCGCCAAATGCTGTGCGAATACATCCTCGATGAAAATCACCCCGCTCAGGATGGATGTTGTCAGGAACAGGACCCCGACCCAAATGAGTTGGAACAGGATTTGTTCCATCAGTTGTAGCGGTGGCAAATGCATCACCAGCCCGCCCACCAGTTGGTGCCTCAAGTGGTGATCCTGGATGGCGAGTAACACGGCCTGGACGGCGGCGATAGTTAGCACGCTGTAGGAAATTAATGAAAGCAAAATGTGGGTGGCGATGTTCGGTGCTATGGGGGGTTTGGCTATTGCCTGGTCGCCGACCGCCAGCGCCAGAAGCAAGCCCGCGGCAGCCAGTGGGTAGATGCCAATCAGGACATTCCGGAGGGGCATTCTCATGCTGCCAGCCAGCGCCAGTGCTGCCACCAGCCATGTGACCAGCGAAATCATGTTGTGAATTCCCGGATCCAGGGTTTGCTGGACGTACAGGGTGCCGTTGAAACTCAACAGGTGTAGCAGTAGCGCGAGGGTGCCCAGCGCGATAGCGCCATTGCGCAGCGAAGTTTCGCTGCGGGTCAGGTTTAAATATTGTAATATAGCGCCGCCCGCGTAACAGGCGATGGCAAGCGCGCCCACAATATAGCTAATCATCGTCGTCCCGGGTTCGTGGAAGTAAAGGAACGAATGTATTTTATTTCCTGCTAAAATGCCATACTCGTTAACCAGAATATCCGATATAGGTGCCCCTGCATGTTTGATAGCTTGACCAACCGCTTAACCGACACCCTTCGCCAGGTTAAGGGTAAAGCGCGTCTCAGCGAAGCCAACATTAAAGCGACTTTGCGTGATGTGCGCATGGCGTTACTGGAAGCCGACGTTGCGCTGCCGGTGGTGAAAGATTTTGTCGAGGCAGTAAGGTTGCGCGCGGTTGGCCAGGAAGTGGCCCGCAGCCTGACGCCGGGCCAGGCGCTGGTCAAGGTGGTCCAGGACGAGCTGGTAAAGGTCATGGGCGAGTACAACGCCGAACTCAATCTGGCGACCCAGCCACCGGCTGTGGTGTTGGTGGCCGGCCTGCAGGGTGCAGGTAAAACGACTTCGGTCGCCAAGTTGGCGCGTTGGTTGAAAGAAAACAAGGGCAAGAAAGTCCTGGTTGCCAGTGCTGATGTATATCGGCCAGCAGCGATAAAGCAGTTGGAAACCCTGGCGGCTGAAGTCGATGTGGGGTTCTTTCCCTCCAGTATCGACCAGCGACCTGAGGCCATTGCGCAAGGCGCCATCGAGCACGCACGCAAGACGTTTGCCGATGTGTTGCTCCTGGATACCGCGGGCCGTTTGCATATCGACGGCGATATGATGGATGAAATCAAGGCCTTGCACGCCGCGATCAATCCGGTGGAAACCCTGTTTGTCGTCGATGCGATGACCGGCCAGGATGCCGCCAATACCGCTAAGGCGTTCAATGAGGCGCTGCCGCTGACCGGTGTAATCCTGACCAAGGCGGACGGCGATTCGCGGGGCGGGGCTGCCTTGTCAGTGCGTCATATCACGGGCAAGCCGATCAAGTTCATGGGTGTGGGTGAAAAGACCGACGCACTGGAGCCTTTTTACCCGGATCGGATTGCTTCGCGCATCCTGGACATGGGCGACGTCCTTAGCCTGATCGAGGAAGCTGAGCGCAAGATCGACCGCGCCAAAGCGGATCGATTGGTCAAAAAGGTCAAGAAGGGTAAGAAGTTTGACCTGAATGACTTTCGTGACCAGTTGGAACAGATGCGCAATATGGGCGGAATTTCCAGCATGATGGACAAACTCCCGGGCATGGGCCAAATGTCACAGGTGGTCGACCAACAGGTTAATGAGAAATCCCTGGGCCAGATGGAGGCATTGATTAACTCCATGACGCCTCAGGAGCGCCGTTATCCGGACGTGATTGATAACTCCCGCAAGCGTCGCATAACGGTGGGTTCCGGCACCCAGGTGCAGGATATTAACCGCTTGCTCAAGCAGCACAAGATGATGCAAAAGATGATGAAGAAGTTTTCCAAGAAGGGCGGCATGGCTAATATGATGCGTGGCATAGGCGGTATGATGCCCCCTGGCGGAGGCTTTCCCAAGATGTAACGGGGCAAAACCGCCCCTCATGTAAAAGCCCTGTGATTCACATCCTGTGCCCGGTAGCTGGCGGCAAATGAATAAACATCATAATCCACTGGAATTTTAGGTATTTAGCGTTCACAAAGGGTATTGTTTGACGTACAATGCCGTCCGTTTTTCCAAACCTTTTGTATAACATTAACCGTGGGCGATCACAAAACCCACCTGGATTAGAGGATACCAACTGAATGGTAGTTATTAGATTAGCCAGAGGCGGCGCTAAAAAGCGTCCTTTTTACCACCTCACTGTCGCGGACAAGCGTAATGCGCGTGACGGACGGTTTATTGAGCGTGTTGGATTCTATAATCCGGTCGCGCGCGGTAACGAAGAGCGTCTCAACCTGAATCAAGAGCGTATTGATTACTGGTTGGGCATGGGTGCACAGCCCAGTCCGCGCGTATTGACGCTGCTTAAACTAGCCGCTCAAGCCTGATTCCTGCTATGTCGCGGTCATCTGATGATGACCTGGCGCTGTTGGGCCGCGTTGGCGGAGCCTACGGCGTTAAGGGTTGGTTGAAAATCATCTCCCATACCGAGCCGCGTAGTGGAATTCTCGCCTATAAACCCTGGTACCTGAAGCGACCCGGACAATCCTGGGCCCGGCTGCAGGGGTTCACCGGCAAGCCGCACGGCAAAGGCATCGTTGCCCATTTTGACGGGTGTGATGACCGGGATGCGGCGCTGGCTTACCAGGGCTCTGAAATAGCGATCCGCAAGGAGCAGCTTCAGGAGCTGGAGGCCGGAGATTATTACTGGCATCAGCTGGAAGGGTTGCAGGTTATTGCAGACGGGGCGCAAGACCCGATTTTGCTGGGGCGTGTCAGTTATATGCTGGCGACCGGTGGCAATGATGTCATGGTCGTCGGGCCCTGCGAAGGGAGCATAGATGATCAGGAGCGGTTGTTGCCGTATCTTCCCGAGCAGGTGATCAAGCAGGTCGATCTCGCTGCCGGCAAGGTGTTGGTAGACTGGGATCCGGAGTTTTAGCCCATGTGGGTTGGTGTGGTAAGCCTGTTTCCGGAAATGTTTAGCGCGTTTACGGAGCAGGGTATTTCGAGTCGGGCCATCAAGCAGAACCTGCTGACGATGGACTTTTGGAATCCAAGGGATTTCACGACCGATAAGCATCGCACAGTGGATGATCGCCCCTATGGTGGTGGTCCCGGGATGCTGATGAAGGTGCAACCGCTGCGTGATTCCATTAGGGCGGCGCGCGAGCAGGCTGGTGGTGACGTGACGGTGGCTTATATGTCGCCGCAGGGTAAACCCCTCACCCAGCAGGCTGTGGAGATGTTGGCGCGGCGTGACAAGATGATATTTGTCGCCGGGCGCTACGAAGGAATTGATGAGCGTGTCATCGAGACGGATATCGATGAGGAGTGGTCGATCGGCGACTATGTGCTGAGCGGCGGCGAACTGGCGATAATGGTCATGCTGGATAGCATCGTACGTTGGCTGCCAGGAGCGCTGGGTCACGCGGATTCGGCGCAGCAGGATTCATTTGCCGAGGGACTGCTTGATTGTCCGCACTATACCCGCCCTGAGATTTTGGAGGGGCAGAGAGTACCGGAAGTGTTGGCGGGCGGTAACCATGCAGAGATACGCCGCTGGCGATTGAAGCAAGCGCTGGGAAGAACCTGGTTGCGGCGGCCGGATTTATTTCAGGCGATGAATCTGGATGACGAGCAGCAGCGACTGCTTGAGGAATTTAAACGGGAACATCAGGCTTGATAGCCTGGCGAGTCAGTCAGCAGACTGGAATTTTAAAGAATTGTTAAGGTGTTTTAGGAGCATAAAATGAGCGGCAAAAATACAATTATTCAAGCGCTGGAAGCGGAACAGATGGCACAGGATATTCCGGAATTTGGTCCGGGTGACACTATCGTTGTGCAGGTGCGAGTGAAGGAAGGTGACCGGGAACGGTTGCAGGCCTTTGAAGGCGTGGTTATCGGCAAACGTAACCGTGCCCTTAACTCTGCGTTTACAGTCCGCAAGATCTCCCACGGCGTGGGCGTTGAGCGTACTTTCCAGACCTACAGCAAGCAGATCGGCAGCATTAGCGTAAAGCGCCGTGGTGACGTTCGCCAGGCCAAGCTTTATTACCTGCGTGATCTCTCCGGTAAGGCTGCGCGCATCAAGGAAAAAATCCAGTAAGCAACCTCCGTAAAGGATGGCTGGAGTAGCAAGTTACGGGCGGACTATCCGCCCGTTCTTGTTGTTTCGGGCTGGTATGTTCGAGCCTGGATTTTTCACGAAACCGGTGCCAGGTATTAGTGAAGTTTGATGATTTCAACTGGATGCACTGGTAAAGGAGCTTGGTTGCCGGTGGCAGTTAGCGCCTGAGCGGTATCCCTTGAACCATATCCCCTGAACCCTGGCCAAGGCGATGGTCCTGCGAGCGATACTCCGAACGGCTGTGCCATACTGTCCCTAAATTCCGATCCCTTCATAAAATATCCGGACTATACTGTTCGATAAAGTTAAAGTTCAGGTTGAACCAAGGAGTGTAATCGTTCTCTAACTCGACGACGATTAGCATGCCAAATTTGAGGTGAAAATGAAAAATATGTTGTTCAAGGCGTTATTGATTACTCTTGCGGTGGCATTGCCGTGGCAGGCCAATGCAGGGGATCAGGCTCCGGCGGACAACATTCGCGCGAAGATAGCGGCAGCAATGCCCAAGTTGCCGATTGAGGAAGTGGTCGCCAGCCCTATCGAGGGTCTCTTCGAAGTCAAATTGGCCAGCGGCGGACGGTTATTTGTTACCCCCGATGGCGAATATTTTGTTTTTGGCGATATGTTCAAGATCGAAGGTTCCCAGGTGGTTAATTTGACTGATCTCCAACGGAATGAGCAGCGCCTGGAGGTTGCCGTTATAGCAGATGCTGAAGGCATCAAATATACACCCGCCAACAAAAAGGCGTCAGTCACCGTGTTTACGGACGTTGATTGCGGCTATTGCCGAAAACTGCATGGGCAGATGGAAGGCTATCTGGGCAAAGGAATTGAAATACGCTACCTGGCGTTTCCCCGCGCAGGCGTAGGGTCGCCGGCCTACCAGAAGATGGTATCTGCCTGGTGTGCTCCGGATCAGCAGGACGCTTTAACCAAGCTAAAAGCCGGCAAAGGCATCGAGTCCAGAAGTTGCGAAAACCCTGTCGCAAGCCATTACGCGTTGGGAAATGCCATCGGGGTAACCGGTACTCCCGCACTGGTGCTTGAATCCGGCGAATTGATTCCAGGCTTTCAAACTCCCGATCAGTTGGCGCGAATTCTGGGTATTTAAGCCCACAGTCGTACCGCTCCTCAAAAATATCCTGCCATTTGGTGTTTTCAGCCGTGATTCCGGCGCCTTTGCGCTTTGTGTTTAACGCAATTACCACTACAATATGCGGCTGGTTTTAACCCTCTGGAACTGGTTATACGCGTGGAAGCTGAATTCGACAGAATAAATAGATTACCCCCTTATGTGTTCAATATTGTTGGTGAATTACGCCAACAGGCGCGGGCGCGTGGCGAGGATATTATCGATTTCTCGATGGGCAACCCTGACCAGCCCACGCCACCCCACATTGTCGAAAAGTTGGTGGAAACGGTCAATCGCGATGACACCCATCGTTATTCGCAATCCAAGGGTATCCCAAGGCTGCGCCGCGCCATCTGCAATTGGTATAAGGATCGCTACGACGTTGACCTGGACCAGGAGACGGAAGCGATTGTTACTATCGGCTCAAAGGAAGGCCTGGCCCATTTGGCGTTAGCCACAATGTCGCCCGGTGATGCGGTGCTGGTACCCAACCCATCCTACCCGATTCACCCCTATGGCTTTGTGATTGCCGGCGCGGATATCCGTCATGTGCCGATGATCGATGATGTGGACTTTTTTGCGGAACTGCAGCGGGCGATCAAGGATTCCTGGCCGCAGCCGAAGATGCTGGTGTTGAATTTCCCTGGTAATCCGACCACCCAGTGCGTGGACCTGGACTTTTTCACCAAGGTAATCGAGATCGCCCGTGAGCATAATATCTGGGTGGTGCAGGACCTGGCCTATGCAGATATCGTGTTTGATGGGTATCAAGCCCCCTCGATCCTGCAGGTGCCCGGCGCCAAGGATATCGCTGTAGAATTTTTCTCCTTGTCCAAGAGCTATAACATGCCCGGCTGGCGGGTGGGTTTCTGCTGTGGTAACAGCACCCTGATAAGCGCATTGGCGAGAATAAAATCGTACATGGACTATGGCACCTTTACGCCGATCCAGGTTGCCGCGATTGCCGCGCTGGAAGGCGACCAGAGTTGCGTTGAGGAAATCCGGAAGCGCTACATGGCGCGTCGAGACGTACTCTGTAACGGCCTGAACAGCCTGGGCTGGGAAGTGAAACCCCCCAAGGCTACTATGTTTGTGTGGGCTAAAATCCCTGAACCCTATCGTGAATTGGGCTCGCTAGAATTTACCAAAAAGCTGCTTAAGGAAGCCAAGGTCGCGGTATCACCCGGGATTGGTTTCGGAAGTTATGGTGATGATCACGTGCGCA
>CAXMOT010000177.1:0-7074 GCA_964195105.1 uncultured Gemmatimonadales bacterium
ATCACCTGGGCTGCCGCACTGTAGGCCTGCTCGAACTCGATAAGCTTCGCCGCCTCTTCATCCAGGTTCACACCCGACTTGCCCTGCAACTGCGACAATGACTGGTCGAACAGTGCCTTGCTGGCCTCGAGATTACTGCGCGCAGAGCTGGTAGCGGTGCCAATTTCCTGAATCGCAATGCCGTAGGCTTCCTCGATAGATGCGGTACCGTTTTTAAGGAATGTCGCTGTCTGCAGGCTTGCCATCGCCAGGCCGTTGCGATTGTCCAACACGCCGCCCGCGTTATAGTCGATGGTAAATTCATCACCCGCGGCCGGCACGCCATCGATCTCTACCTGCACCCCATCAATGCCGAACCCAGTGGGAATAATGCCCGCCGGCGCGACCGGTGGGTAGGCCAGGCCTGCGGCTATTATTGCGTTGGTCGTGGCATTCCTGATGTCGTATGTGGTTGAACTGGTGAACTGGACCAGTAGCGGCGGCGACAACTGACCCGGCGCAGCGGTAAACAGCGCGGTTGAGGTATCGGTCGCCTCGCCCAGGCTGATAACAGCGCTGCCGGTATTATCCAGATTGGTATCGGTGCGCACCGGCGCGGCCAGCGCCACATCTTCCGGGCGCCCCACTTCGACCCCGATAATGCTGGAAAACGCGCGCGTTGGCTGGATGTTAAAACTATCCCCGGCGGTAAACGGTCCCGAGGGCCTATCAAGGTCGATGATCATGCCGTCGACCGTGAGAGTTGCCGGCAATCCCGCAATATTCCCTGTGAGAGAGGCGTCCAGTGCGGCATTGGATTGCCGATCACTGAGCCGGGTCAGCACATAGCTATTCGCACCGGTGAACGTGAGCAGGTAATTACTGGTGGTCACCTGCGACATATCACTGATGCTGACATCCACCAGCTGGTCGGCGGGCAGTGAATTTCCAGTGTTCGACGTAGTCCGCGCGGTAATCGCGGCTGCACTGTTGACGGAGGTGAAGAAATCACCGCCAAGGTTGCCTTCCAGGTCCATGCCTAACTGGTGGAGCTGATTAAAACCATCTGCGACACCGAGCCCGACCAAACCCATATTATTGAAGGCCTGGCTCAACGTATTGTCCTGGAGATTAGTGAGCGCACCCAATGTACCGGAGCTGATCCTGACCCCGGATGTCGCTGCTGTGCCCGGAACTGTGACCGCAAGTTCCAGTTGCCGGGGATCTTTGTTACTCGGGATCGCGGTTAATTGAAACGCCTGGGTGCCAACCACCAGTGCCTGCCCGGAACCGATGAATACGTTGGCCATGCCATTTTCCTGGGTCACCACGCTGACGCCCGCATACTCCGCCAGTTGCCGTAACGCTTCATCACGCCTGTCGAGCAGGTCGTTGGGTGACCCCCCGCTACCGGTGGCCACCAGGATCTGCTGGTTCAAATTGGCGATATCCTGTGCCACGTCGGTAACCTGCCCGGCGACCACCCGAATCTGGGTGTCAATGCTACCCTGAACCATCGAAAGCTGGTCATACAGCAAGTTAAAGTTATCCGATAATGCATCGGCCTCGGCGAGCAGCACCTGCCGGGCGGCCGTCGACGTCGGGTCGTTAACCGCGGTCTGCAACGCAGCATAGGTATCATCCAGGCTACCGGCCAGCCCGGTGTCGGCACCGGCAAATAACAAATCGAGCTGATTGAGCACACCAGTGAGGGTTTCTGCACCTGCCAGCGCGGATATATCGTTACGCAGCTGGGTCGTAAGGTAATCATCAGTAATCCGTCGCACCTGGGTGACGTCGACCCCGGTACCCAGGTAGAAGCCACCGAGGAACTCACTGGGACGCGTGCTGAATTGGGCATCCTGGCGCGAGTAGCCCTGGGTATTGGCGTTGGTGATATTCTGGCCGGTGACATTCAATGCCACCTGGTGCGCCAGCAATCCCGATACAGCAGTGCCGAGTAAATCAGCCATTATAGTTCTGCCTCGTTACGGTGTACGGCCTGGTAAGCGGATACGGCCGCCTTACGACCAGGCACTGTTAGTTGCTGCTCGATCGGAGCCAGGTTTCCGGGCCCGGCCGACGCCTCATCCGGTACATACTTCGCCATCTGCTTGACGAGCACATCCGCCAATCCCATACCCTTGCCCTCGGTTAAACTCACACTCATTTGCTGGTCCAGCATATCCTGGTACATCTTCGACTGGTTGCTATCAAAATAGCTATCTTTGGAAAACGCGGCATTCGCGTCGCGCATGCTCTTCAGCGCAATATTGAGGAAAATCGCTTCGAATTGCTGAGCAACCTCTTGCAGCGCCGCCTTGCCATCATTGGCGGCGAGATTCTTCAATTTACCGAGGCCGGAGAAATCGGTATAGATATCCGCCGTCGAGGTCGGAGTGGACATTGCCGGTTGCGCGTTAAGCATGACTAGTCCGCTTCCATCATCAATTGGCGCGAACGAAACACGTTATAAATTCCTGCTTTCAAGTAACCGCCTGTTTTCATAGCCTATCCCCTAATTTAATGCTGTATTGGTGATGGAAGCGGGCTAAATGACCACCAGGTCGGCTTTCAGGGCACCGGCCTGTTTGAGCGCCTCGAGGATCGCCATCAGGTCGCCCGGCGCGGCGCCGACCTGGTTCACCGCCCGCACGATATCGTCCAGGGACACACCCGGGTTAAACACAAACATCCGGCTCGCACCTTCAGTAACCTCAATATCCGTCTGCGGCGTTACTACCGTCCTGCCGCCGCCGAAGGGATTCGGTTGGCTGACATCAAAATCTTCGGTGATGGTGACCGTGAGACTGCCATGGGTGATAGCCGCCGGGCTGACTCGCACGTGCTTGCCGATGACGATGGTGCCGGTACGGGAATTGATTATTACCTTGGCGCTCGAGTCGGCGGGCTGTACTTCCAGGTTCTCCAGTACCGACAGGAACGAGACGCGCTGCGAGCTGTTTTTAGGAGCCGACACTTCCACCGAGGCGGCATCCAGCGCCCAGGCGGACTCGGGGCCTAACAGCAGGTTGATACGATCCGCCACCCGTTTCGCGGTAGTGAAATCCGGCGTATTCAGGTTAAAGGTCAGGCTGTCACCCCTGGCAAACGCGTTGGGTACGGTGCGCTCTACCGTCGCGCCGCTCGGGATGCGCCCGACGCTGGGTACATTTACCGTAATTCTGGAGCCGTCTGCGCCACCCACACCAAATCCGCCCACCACCATATTACCCTGGGCGATCGCATACACCTGGCCATCCAGGCCCTTGAGTGGCGTGATCAGCAACGTGCCGCCGCGCAGGCTGCTGGAATCTCCCAGCGATGAAACGGTGATGTCCATGGTCTGGCCGGGTTTCGCGAACGAAGCTAATTCCGCATGCACCGACACGGCGGCCACATTCTTGGATTTTGGATCGACATTAAATGGAATGATGACGCCGAACTCGGCCATCATGTTGCGGAACGTCTGCTTGGTAAACGGCGTCTTGTCGCCGGTGCCATTCAGGCCTACGACCAGCCCATAGCCCACCAATTGGTTAGTACGCACACCCGCCACGGAGGCCAGGTCCTTGAGGCGCTCGGCATATCCGGTACTGGTGATGACCGATAGCAATAACGCTAACCCGATTCCGGAAATTCGATTCATTGTGAATGACTTCATATTCAATTCCTGCTGCTGAATCTTGTGTAAACCGACTGCACGCTGACTAGAACGGCCACAAGCGGCCAGTAAAGAATCTCGACATCCAGCCAATGCGGTTCGCATCCGCCAACTCGCCGGTCTGGCTATAGGCGATGCGCGCGTCCGCTACCTTGGTGGAATTAATGGTGTTCTCCGGACCGATATCCTCGGGCCTTACTAGCCCGCTGAGCCGAATATATTCATCACCGCGATTGAGGGTCATCCACTTCTCGCCCTTGATCCGCAGCGCGCCGCCGGGCAGCACCTCGGTGACGGTGACACTGATGCTGCCGCGCAGGCTGTTTTTAAGATCGCTGTCACCGGTGCCGATAAACTCGGTCGAGCTACTCAGGTTGGTCGCTATACCGATGTTGTTTTTTTCAAATAACGTGGGTTCGGCGAGGGTGGTCTGGCTATCCTTGGCTATCTCGGTTTCCGATTCCTTGATCGCGATGGTGCTTTCCGCGAGTGTCACTGTGAGGATATCGCCAACCCGGCTCGCCTTGCGATCCGCGAAGAAGAAGTTACTGGTCTGGGCCTGGTAAATCGCACCGGTGATTGCTCGCGGCGGCTGCAGGCTTGACTGGATGACCGGCGCGTAGTCGGGATCATCGCGCTGGATAGTTGGCGGCAACGCACTACAGCCAACCATCACCGTGACGATGCTACTCAACGCGAATTTCAGCAACTGTTCCAACATGGTGTTATCTCCCGAGGCTGATGCGTTACAGGGTTTGGCCGACAAATTGCAGCATCTGGTCGGACGCGGAGATGACCTTGGTATTCATCTCGTAGGCGCGTTGCGTCGTGATCAACGCCACCAGCTCCTCAACTACGCTGACATTGGACTGCTCCAATACGCCCTGCTCTACCGTACCCAGGCCTGCCAGTCCGGGAGTGCCGGTTTGCGGCGTGCCACTGGCCTGGGTCTCGGCAAACATATTGCCACCGCGTGCCTCGAGTCCGGACGGGTTAATAAAATCCACCAACTGGATATCGCCGATCTGGCTGGGTGTTGTCTGGCCGGCAATCGTGGCACTCACCACCCCGTCCGAGCCGATGGTGATCTGCACGGTGTCTGCGGGGACTGTAATTGCAGGATCCAGCGGCAAACCCTGCGAGGTCACGATCTCACCGTCGGAATTGATCTGGAACTGACCATCGCGGGTATAGGCGGCCGTGCCATCGGGTTGCTGGATCTGGAAGAACCCGCGGCCATTGACCGCAAGATCCAGCGGCTGCTCGGTCACTTCCATGTTGCCTTCCGTATGCACCTTTTGGGTGGCAATGGTGCGTACACCGGTACCCAGTTGCAAACCCGAAGGAAGCTCATCGGCCTGCGATGACTGCGCGCCGGGCTGGCGCTGGACCTGGTAGAACAAATCCTGGAATACCGCGCGATCCCGTTTGAAGCCGGTGGTGCTGACATTCGCGAGGTTGTTGGATATGGTCGCCAACGCGGTGTCTTGGGCACTCAGTCCGGTTTTGCTGATCCAAAGTGAAGCTAGCATTATCGTTCTCCGATCATTAATTTCATTGCGGCTTTGCTGTCTTGCTTACCAATACTCACTAGGTCTCTCTAGGACTCTCTAGGAGAACTGCAAGAGTCGTGCCGTCGCCTGGGAATTCTCTTCTATGTTGCTCATCATCTTGATGTGCATCTCAAACTGGCGAGACAGCTCGATGATATCCGTGAGCACTTCCACGGAGTTCACGTTGCTGCTTTCCAGCATCCCGGTGTGCACATTTACCCCCGCGTCCGCCACAGCTGGCACGCCATCCCGGGTACGTACGAGGCCATCCTCGCCCTTGTAAAGGTTGCTCTTCTCGGGGTTTACCAGCTTGATCCGATCGACCTCTGCCACCGCCTGCGCTTCGGCACCCAATTCACGAATTGAGATAGTGCCGTCGATTCCAATCGTGATTGTCTCTGCAGGCGGCAACGAAATCGGCGCACCGTTGCCGAGTACCGGCAAACCGTTACCGGTTCGCAGTACACCATTGATATCAATCTGCAGGTCACCTGCGCGGGTATAGGCCTCACTGCCATCCGGCGCTTGCACCGCAATAAACCCTTCACCCTTTACCGCGACATCAAGGTTACGACCCGTTTCCATCATTGCGCCGGATTTAAAATCGGTGCCGGGACTTTCGGTCATGGCATAGACACGTGATGGATGGGTTTCGCCAAACACCGGCATTGCCCGTGCCTGCTGGAAGTCTGCGCGAAAACCGGTGGTCGTGACGTTGGCCAGGTTATTCGCATTGACCCCCATCGCAATCATATTTTGCTTGGCGCCGGTCATCGCTATGTAAAGTGACTTATCCATACTTGAACCCTAATCAGTGGTTGGCGGTTAAACTGCTATCCGTTAACGAATTTGCAGCAGGGCCTGGGTGACCGTGCTCTCGGTCTCGATCGACCGGGCGTTGGCCTGGTAGTTACGCTGCGCGATAATCAGGTCCACCAGCTCCTGGGACAGATCCACATTGGACTCCTCCAGCGCACCCGACTGCACGACACCCAGCGATGAGGTACCGGGGGTCCCGACGATCGGGTTACCCGAATCGAAGGTCTCTGCCCACGACGAATCACCCTGTGGAGACAGCGCCTCAACGTTTCGAAAATTCGCCAGGGCGACCTGGCCCAGCACGCGAGTCTGGCCATTGGTGTAACGCGCAAACAAGAAGCCCTCGCTGGAAATATCCACACCGGCTAGCAGGCCGGTCGCGAAACCGTTCTGGTTGATGTCATTTACCGCGAAGTCACTACCAAACTGGGTGGTGCCGACGAGGTCAAACACAAAGTTAGAGGTGGTGGGCGGATCGGCTGGAAGATCTCCGGCCACACTGCCGGCGGCACCATTGCGCACGCCATTCGCGTCCAGCGGCTCCCAGCCATCGATCAGCATCGGGTCCGGCACGGTCGAATTCAGGGTGCCGTCATCGTTGAAGGTCACAGAATAGGAGGCGACCGAGGGAGCTGGCTGGCCAATATCCTCGCCGTCGATCTGCAAGTTCATGGTCCATTCGTTAACGGCGGCTTCCTTGACGAAAAACGCACTCATAATGTGGGAGTTACCCTGACTGTCGAATACCGTCAGCGAAGTCGCGTGGTTGTAGGTATCCTGGTCGGTCGGATTGAACACCGGCACCAGCGGTTGCGTCTCACGTGCGTCCAGGTTCAACACCGCTGAGGCCTGACTGGTTTGCAGGGGCGACAGGCTATCGGTTCTGACCTGCAAATCACTCAACTGGCCTGAAATAGCCCCGCTGGCAGATGCGGCAAAGCCTTGCAGGTTGGAACCGGTGTTGTTCACCACAAACCCGTCTGCATCGACGCCAAACAGTCCGGCCCGGGTAAACTGCGTCGCACCCTGGTTGCTCAGGATAAAGAAGCCATTACCGTT
>CAXMOT010000178.1:0-4715 GCA_964195105.1 uncultured Gemmatimonadales bacterium
GGAGTATTGTAAGAGACAGAACTGCCCAATAACCATTGTTAGTGCAGGTTGCCACGGCGCCCAATGCCATCGTCTATAGTTCCGAAAAAATCATCATTTCCCAAATGGCAAAGGCCGGGTTCGGACTCAACATGGTCGGCATAACAATCGTTTCACTCATCTTTGTTTTTGCGGTGCCAATACTTCCCAGGGCTATCTGAGCGGCACGGGAAAGAGTGTTAGGTAGGGGCCGTTGTCTGGTCGATACCGGGCTGCGTTCTTGATATGAAACAGTGACCATGTTGCCAGGCTGTACACCCTCACAAGATTACCGGGCCAGTCGAATTATTTCGCCGTTACTATTACTATTTGTGTATGGTCGTAGTTGGTGTAATTGGTTAGCGTCAAAACAGTGGGTTTTTTCATGAGAATAATAAAGCTTGTCGTGACTGCCTTGTTGACGGTTATGGCATTGTCCTGTTTGGCAGTCGAGCCAAAGATGACAATGCCATCACCGCGCCCGAAAGGGTGCTATTTGTGGGTAATAGTTTTTCCTACTTTAATAACGGCATGGCTAATCACGTTAGCAATTTGCTGCGCGCGGCTGGCAAATTTGAGCGGGGCAAGACACACCTGCGTTTGATGACCCTATCCGGTTCGCGGCTTTATGAACACAGGGGCGGCCTTGAGATGCTGTTGCCCACCGGGGGTTACGATGTGGTCATCATGCAGGGCCATAGCAATGAGCCAATCGCTACCGAGACGTCCGGTCAGTTCACGGATGCGGTGGTGGACTTGAGCGAATATATTCGTGACCAGGGGGCCGAACCGGTGCTGCTGATGACCTGGCAGTACCAGGGCTCACCGGAAATGACTGCCAGTTTGCGGGATGCCTATACCGCTGCGGGTAATAGCGTAAATGCCCTGGTAATGCCCGTTGGGTTGGCCTTTCAGCGGGCGATCCAGACGCACCCGGAAATAGACCTCTACAGCAAGGATATCGATAGTTTTATCGGGGAGGGCGTCAATGCCAGCCCGGTTCACAAAAAGGTTATCAAGCACCCCAGTATGGCCGGCACCTATCTCGCCGCTTGTGTGGTTTACGCATCCCTGTTTGGCCAATCGCCTGAAGGTCTGGGATACACCGCTGGCCTGGATTCGGGGGCTGCAACTGCTCTGCAGAAAATCGCTTATGAAACCGTTGGTCATTATTACTGAGCTATAATCCCGTTTGGCTGGCAATATTTTAGGCATTTGGCTGCAGACTGTAAGCCTGGGCTGGGCTATCCTGTGCGGTATAATCCACTGCGCAATAGTGGGAGCGACGGGTATTAATTCATGAATAGACCCTTCTCAATATTGATGGCTTCAGCGTTGCTGGCTTCAGCTTCGGCCTCGTTCGCCGGGACGGCATACAAGTGCGTGTCGGCAAGCGGGGAGGTCACCTTCCAGCAGGCGGTTTGTGATACCTCAGCTACAGCGACGCCGATTGAGACCAAGACGCGCAAGGAGCCGGTGCTGGAAACGCCCAGCGAGAGGCAGCTCTATGAATATAGGCTCAGGGAGATGGAGGAAAACGCCATCAACGAACGGCGAGGACGTTCTGAGGAAGAAAAAGCACTGGAGCATCTTCGCAATCGACGCGCATCGCAAATGGGTATCACCCGTAAGGAACTGGACAGGCGCGAAGGCTGGAAGCCCAGGGCGCAGTAGAACCGAGGCATAGTAACTCGATCTAACCCGAGCGCGTTGCACGCGCTTCGAATTTGCTGTATCACTGACTTTGTTCGACCAATTGAACCCATACTTCTCATGTTGAGCGCCGATACAAACCCCCGTTACCTCACCAAGTCCCGTTTCAAGATCGGGCTGGAATGCCCGACCAAGCTGTTTTATACCCGCAAACCGCAGTATCCCAACCAAAGCCTGGAAGATTCGTTCATGGAAGCGCTTGCGCAGGGGGGTTACCAGGTCGGTGAGCTCGCCAAACACTATTACCCCGGCGGCCACGATATTACCTCGCTGAACTACGAGGAGGCGCTGCAACAGACCGCTGAACTGCTTGAGCAGGACAAGGTGGTTATCTATGAGGCCGCGATTCGCTACAACAACCTGTTTATCCGTATTGATATCCTGGTTAAGGATGGCGCGCACTTTGACCTGATCGAGGTGAAGGCGAAATCCTTTGATCCTGATTCGACACGCTTTATGGCCAGGAACGGGAAGGGGTTGTTGGCCGGCTGGGCGCCCTATATCCATGATGTGGCGTTCCAGCGCCATGTACTGGCCAAGGCGTTTCCGGAGGCGCAGATTGATCCGTACCTGATGTTGGTGAACAAAAACGTCGTCGCGAGCAGCGATGGCCTGAACACAAAATTCAGGATTACCGACGCGGGCAATAATCGTACTCGCGTTGTTGTAGCCGATTCGCTCACCGAGCAGGATATTACCCCCGGCCTGCTGGGGGCTATTAATGTAAATGACGAACTGGATTATGTGTGCCAGCAGGAGCGCTTCGGCGAGCGAAATTTTGCGAGCCAAATCCAGTATTTGGCGGCGCTTTACGAACAAGATGAGCGTGCACAGGGACCTGTCGGCAAGCTTTGCAAAAGCTGTGAGTTCAGGTGTTCGGTGGAAGAGGAGGAGGCCGGAAAATTCAGCGGTTATAAGGAATGCTGGAAAACATCCCTCGGTTGGTCGGATGCGGATTTCGCTACGCCGTTGGTGATGGATATCTGGAATTTCCGGTCGGCAGACAAACTGATGCAAGCAGGTAAGTTCAAACTCACGGATCTGGTTGAGGGCGATATCAAGGTTAAAACAGGCGATCCTTGTGGGCTTACAACCAGCGAGCGGCAGTGGCTGCAGGTGGAGAAAGTACAGCAGCAAGACACCTCTGCGTACCTGGATATCGAAGCGCTTGCCGGGCACATGTCGTTGTGGACATATCCCCTGCATTTTATTGATTTCGAGACGACCTCGGTTGCCCTGCCGTTTACTGAGGGCCGCCATCCCTACGAGGGCATCGCTTTCCAGTTTTCGCATCATGTCATGCACGAGGACGGGCGGATCGAGCATGCCGGCGAGTTCCTGAATACGACTGTTGGTCACTTCCCTAACTTTGATTTTGTTCGCGCACTGAAACAGCAACTGGAATTGGATCACGGCACGATATTCAAGTACACGAACCATGAAAATACCTACCTGAACACTATCTACTGGCAGTTGACTAATGGCTGTGGCCTGCCGGCGCAGGAAGTGGAAGAACTCGCGGGATTCATTCAATCTATTACCCATTCAACTGGTAATTCCAGTGTCAGCTGGAAAGGCGAGCGCGATATGGTCGATCTGTGGGACCTGGTGAAACGCTTCTATTATGATCCCGCAACGAATGGCTCGACCTCCCTGAAGTATGTGTTGCCGGCAATCCTGAACGGTTCGGACTTCATTAAGCAGAAATACTTGCAGCCGGTTTATGGCAGCGCGGGCGGCATCCCGAGCAAGAATTTCAGCGATTGGACCTGGGTGACCTTTGACGGGGACAGGGTGGTTGATCCATACCAGTTGTTGCCAAAGGTGTTTGACGAGGCGCCGGATAACCTGGATGAGTTGCTTTCTGCCAGTGATAGTCTTACTAACGGTGGCGCAGCATTGACGGCTTATGCGAAAATGCAGTTTACCGAGATGAGCGATTACGAACGAGAGCAGCTTCGCACCGCGCTGCTCAAGTATTGCGAACTGGATACGCTGGCGATGGTCATGATCGTCGAGGCATGGCGGGACCAGGTCGGCGACCTAAAGAACGTATTAAACCAGGCGGGCCGTAGGGCCTGGCCATAGTGTGAATTGCTCACCAAGGCGATTCATTATCAAAACCAAGGAGAGACACGATGACTTCCCAGGATTCAAGGACTACCAACGGCCGCGGCCAACTATATGACAGCATTGTTGAGACCATCGGCGATACGCCCTGTGTGCGCATCAATAACCTGGCGCCCGATCACGTTCGCCTGTATGTGAAGGCGGAGTTTTTTAATCCCGCCGGTTCGGTGAAAGACCGTCTTGCGATCAGTATTATCGAGGAAGCCGAACGCCGTGGTGATTTGCAGCCGGGCCAGACCGTCGTAGAAGCTACCAGTGGTAATACCGGCATCGGCCTGGCGATGGTCTGTGCCGCGAAGGGTTATCCCCTGGTCGTCACGATGGCCGACAGTTTCTCCATCGAGCGGCGCAAGCTGATGCGCTTTTTCGGGGCCAAGGTAGTGCTGACGCCCCGAGCACAAAAGGGCTTTGGCATGTACCAGAAGGCGAAAGAGCTGGCGGAGGCTAATGGCTGGTTCCAGGCCCGACAGTTTGAGACTGACGACAATGCCAAGATCCATGAGAACACCACCGCGCGCGAGATTATTGCTGATTTCGAAGGCGACCGGCTGGATTATTGGGTCACCGGTTATGGCACCGGCGGTACGGTAACGGGTGTGGCGCGGGTGCTGCGCAAAGAGCGCCCGAATACGAAGATTGTCCTCAGCGAGCCCGAAAATGCCCAACTCGTGGGAAGTGGAGTGGCGCAGGAACGCGGCGCGGATAATTCACCCGCGGTCAGTCACTCGGCGTTCGAGCCACACCTTATCCAGGGCTGGACACCCGACTTTATTCCCTATGTGTTACAGGAAGCCCTGGACGAGCACTACTATGATGAGCTGGTCCCGGTCCCCGGGCCGGTGGGTGTCGAATGG
>CAXMOT010000179.1:0-10008 GCA_964195105.1 uncultured Gemmatimonadales bacterium
GGAGATCCGCACGTCCGGTGCGACGAGCGGTGACTGGAAACGGGGTTATGGTCTGGACTGAGGCACCAGTGCTTGCGCGAAAGCGTCTGGTAACAGCTACTCCCCAGATCTGTGGCAACCGCGCCAGTCATCGACTCTACCAACCAATCCAACGGTATGTACCCAACTCTACATGGCCGAATAAATTCGGCCCTACAACTAATTACCGCCCCAATCCGTACGGCCGAATAAATTCGGCCCTGGCGATATAATTTAACCAAGCTTCTCGTTAAAAAAATCAATAGTCCGGCTCCAGGCAAGTTTTGCCGCGGCTTCGTCATAACGGGCTGTGGTGTCGTTATGAAAACCGTGATTAACCTCTGGATATACGTGCGCGGTATATTCTTTATTGTTTGCTTTCAACGCCTTTTCGTAATCGGGCCAGCCTTTATTAACCCGTTTGTCGAGTCCGGCGTAATGCAACAACAAAGGTGCCTTGATGTTAACAACATCCTCGGTAGTTGGCTGACGGCCATAAAAAGGCACCGCGGCCGCGAGATCCGGCAGGCGTACCGCCATCGCGTTTGACACTCCACCACCGTAGCAAAAACCGACCACGCCGATTTTGCCAGTCGAGTTAGCATCGGACTTCAGATGCGTGTAAGCGGCAATGAAGTCTTGCGTGAGCTTGCCTTTATCGAGAGTTTTTTGCATTACCTTGCCTTCATCGTCGGTCCCCGGGTAACCACCTAACGGGGTAAGGCCATCAGGCGCCAGCGCAACAAATCCTGCCACCGCCACACGCCGGGCAACATCTTCAATATAAGGATTTAGCCCCCGGTTTTCATGCACAACCACAACGCCCGAAAGTTTTCCGGAGGCCCCGGCGGGGCGGGCGAGGTAACCACGGATTTTCCCATGACCCCTGGGCGAGTCATATTCGATAAATTCGGTCTTGATGCGTGGGTCTTTATCGTCAACCTGACTGGCAAGTGCGTAATTGGGCATCAGGCCTTCAAGTAGTGCTGCGACGGTGACACCGCCGACCGCAAACTTCGCTGCCTTATCGAAAAATTCCCTGCGATTCATTTGGCTATGTGCATAGCGGTCATACAGGTCGAGCAGTTCTTGATCGTAATCACTGGCTTTTTTGCGTTCCATTATTTCTCCTCCAGGTGTTAAAACAGACGTAGTCTGTCCTTATTTTTTTCCCAACGTCGAAGAATAATCCTACTGTCGGTAAAAATCCAGATGCAACAAAATGCACAGCCTCGATACATTTTAGGTAACTAATATGGAATGACGGGCTTTTTTAAGTTTATTTAATTGCTTTACTGAAGCATTGAATAAGCAAATGCGTTTTAGCGGCCAGCGATTTACTACGGCCTTGCTAATAAATAGCTTCAGGCCAGCTTACTCGCCTCGCGATAAGACACCATACGCTGAAGCTCTTCGTCCCACAGGGCCGCTTTGAAGCAGTCAACAATATCGCGTAGTGTCAGCGTTATTGTTACCGGTGACTGCAGTTCGGGCAGGGCCGCCATGGTTTCCGGTAGACGATAAAACGGAATACGGACATTGAGGTGATGAACGTGATGAAAACCGATATTGCCGGTAAACCACTGCATCAGCTTGTTGAGCCGCATATAGCTTGAAGACTTGAGTGCGGCCTGGAAGTAAGACCATGAATCGAGCGGAATAATGTGCATGTGTTTAAAGCTGTGCTGGGCGAAAAATAAATAACTGCCAAGTGCTGAAGCAATGGTCATGGGTAGCAACATGGCGAAGAAGGCTGTATCAAAACCGCCGAATACCCATAACAGGCTAATCAGAGCGCCGTGGGCAAGCAATACCAGGGCGGAGTCCCAGTATTTTACCGGGTCGCGCAGCAGCGGTATCACGCAGATGGTGGTGGCGAAAATCGTGATATAACCAAGCAGCACCACCAGTGGATGGCGTTGAAAGCGATACGACGCACGTTCCGCGAAAGAGGCCTCGCGCCACATTTTCGTGGTTATCACCGGAAAGGCGCCGATACTCGAGGCGCAAATTTTACCGACATGACCGTGATGATAATTGTGGCTGCCGCGCCAGGAACGAGGCGGCGTCAACGCGAAGGCCGCGTACAAACGATACAGCAACCAGGCGACACGTGAATTGCGCAGAATCGCGCCGTGCATATAGTCATGGTAGGTAATAAAGGCACGTACCATCAGCAGAGCCCCGAGCAGGGACAGCACCAGGCGCGCTGGCCACCATGGCAGCATGCCTGCGCCAATCAGTGCGGCGATCATCAGGATAAAAGTAGAGCCTACGTGCCACCAGCTCCTGGCAACATATTCTGCAGCGTAGGGCACGGTTGCATTGACGAGGTCCCGGCCGACTCGAAGGTTATCGCTATGACCGGGCGAGGCCGGATCTGTCGGAGGACTTACTTGGTCCTTTTCACTTTCTTTATGCATACGTCCCATAATCGCGTGCACCATTCAGTGCCTTCTTTATTTGCTGGCACCAAAGCAAAAACCAGTAGCGATATTTTAATACAGCGGAATAATAATTAAAATAAATATTGAAAATATCGGCCGGCCTGGACGCCTGTCACCGGGTCATGCCTGTCAAATTAACCGAATTGATATTGAGACTTGAATGATCTAAAGTCCTGAGGATAAATAAGCGGTTTAAATTTTATAGTGCAAAACGCCAATTTCATCCTGCCGGTCGCGGGCGGTTAGTAGGCTGGCAAACAGGGTTCGGGGTGACACTTCGACAAGGGTCTGGTGGGTAATGAAAGCAAGGCCACCCAGGCAGAGAAGCCAATCATATTGAGGATAGTTGCGTGGCCAAATCCCAGAAAGCATCGGTTATGAACGAGAAGCTTCACCAGTTTTCCGACTCGGCCGGAGACCTGCTGGTTGACCTGTTCCATTACGTGGCGTTATTCGCGATCGGTGGTTCGATCGTATGGTCGGCCGCAGCCGCATTCATAGACATGGGCGCGAAAGGGCACGCGTCGATCGAGGATATCCTGCTGCTGTTTATCTACCTGGAGCTCGGCGCGATGGTAGGCATATACTTCAAGACCAATCACATGCCGGTCCGATTCCTGATCTACGTCGCAATCACCGCCTTAACGCGGATGCTGATAGGCGACATACAGGCCAACCACGAGCCAGACCTGGGGATTCTTTACATCACCGGGTCAATCCTGCTTTTAGCTTTCGCAAACCTGGTGGTGAGATACGGTTCCGCCAGGTTCCCCGCGTCGAAATCAGACCCGATATCAGACAAGGACGATAAAGTTTAAATAGCCAGTGGCGATACCCGGACAGCAAACTAATCCGCAACTGGACGATCCCTACCCATTAGCACCCCTTGCTGGTGCCGAATAGAACCCAGGCCTTTCTGGTTGAGTTCACAGGCAGCGGCGTCCTGGTCCATCGACAGCGCATAGCCTAACCCTGTGTTGTCGCAATCATCACAATGTTATACCGAAAGGTATATAATATTTAACCCCGGGAAAGAAACAGGGAACCATACTGAGGTTAACTTTTCCAATGAGTATGATGCTTATTAACACCACAATCCGTTCAGGCTGGTTAGTTTTAATATTGTTGATGGCCGCCTGTAGCTCGTCTATTCCCGTTGAAATCCGGCAGACACTGGTTAACGCCCCCGGTGTGGCGCAGGTGCGTGGGCAACCGGATAGCTATCTGTCGCAACAGGTTCGCTGGGGCGGCATGATTCTGGAAACAGAAAACAAACAAAATTCAAGCTGGTTGACGATTATTGCTTTCCCGCTGTCGGACCGTGGCGAACCGCAGACTTCGGCACGAAGTCCCGGACGATTTATCGCCAGGGTCGATGAGTTTCTGGAACCCCTGGTATACGGTCGTGATCGCTTAATCACGGTAAAAGGTAGCTTCTCTAAAACTGAAATGCTAAAGGTAGGGGAGTATCCGTACCTGTATCCGGTTATCGATGTGGAACATTATTATTTATGGCCCGTAAAGCAGGTACCGCACTACGTCGACTACCCACCTTATTGGAGATATGACCCCTGGTACTATCCGAGTTATCCCTGGCGTTACCCGTATAGATACCCAGGCCATAGACACCACTGATGTGAAAAAATGAAGCCAGGAAAAATACTGTTGTTAGCACTCCTGGTCAGCTTGTTGAGTGGCTGTGCCAGCACCCCTGTATTTGATACTTCAACGGTGGTGAAGTCGTTGACACCCCAAAGTGTCATTGCCGAGCCGGCGGACAGCCGGGGTAAAACCGCGCTATGGGGTGGCACCATACTGGATACTCGCAACCTGAAAGATTCTACTCGATTAGAAGTCCTGGCTTACCCGCTCGATTCGTCACAGCGACCGCTACTGGGCAGTAAACCGTTAGGACGATTCATCATCCATCAGCAGGGCTACCTTGAACCGGCTACCTATAGCCAGGGACGACTAATCAGCGTCGTCGGCAGTGTCGGCGAAAGCCAAAGCGGTAACGTCGGTGAGAACACCTATATCTACCCGGTTATCAACGCCGGGCAACTACATTTGTGGCCACCAGCAAGCAATCAAACCAGGACCGGTTTTAGTGTCGGCATAGGCATTCGGTTGTAGCGGTTGGTATACCGCCCTCACCCGTGCCGGAAGCAGGGCCAGGCCAGGCTAAACGAATAATGTGAGGACGCCGGTAAAGCAGTAAAACGATACAACCTTATTGCATTTCCACCAGAGCCTGCCCCGTGAGTATCGCGAACGCTTCGCCTAAAGCGCCTACTTTTGGTGGGTATCCCTGGCGGTCATTTCGGTTCGGAGGCCGAAATGACGATTTTTTCTATTCAAGTCCATATTCACGTTTGCGTCGCGATGCCCAGGCGCCAATCATTCGATCCGCAATTATTGCGATGAAGGCGACACATACTCCCGCAATTATGCCCCTGCCGCTGTCAGCTTTGGTCAGCGCTATGTATACCTCCTGGCCCAGTTCGCGGGTACCGACCAGTGCCGTGATAACCAACATCGACAGTGCCATCATGATGGTCTGGTTAACCCCCAACATGATGTGTGGCAAGGCCAGCGGCAACTGCACCTTGCGTAGCAACTGGTTACGCGTACAACCTGCCTGCCGTGCTGCCTCGATCAGATCGGGCGCTACTTGCCGAATACCATGGTCGGTATAGCGGATTACAGGCGTTACCGCATAGGCAATCACGGCCAGCATGGCAGCGAAATCACCGACTCGAAAAAGCATTACCACTGGCATCAGATAGACGAAGCTGGGAAGTGTCTGTAGCGTATCGATAACCACACTAACCGTGCGGTGCACACGGTCATTTCGGGCGGCAATAATGCCAACCGGAATACCAATGATGCAGGCGATGAAGACAGACAGACCACACAAATACAGGGTTACCATAGCCTTGCTCCACAGGCCAACCACCGCGATGAAGCTGGTGAGCGATGCGGTCAACAGGCCCAGGCGCCAGCCGCCCAGTTGCAGGCCACCGAGACCGACCAGGGCCACCACGCCAACCCAGGGCAGGGCCAGTAAAAAACGCTTGAACGGTATCATGATATTGAGCAGCAGAAAATTTTTGAAGTTTTCCAGCACGTCGAAGAAATTGACATTAATGTAACGCACCAGGTCTCCCCAAAATGACCCGGTGGTAATTTGCCAGCTTTCCGGATAGGTATTCAGTACCGGAAAATAGATACCCAGCAACCAGGTAACACCGACAATAGCGGCAAACATAATTTTATGCGGGTGTTGCTCCCACAGACTTTGCTGCACATTGATATGCGAAGGGGGAGGGCGATTGGCGTATGCCTGGCTTAGCCGGTCGAGCGCAATTGCCAATAGCGTAATGGCCACGCCTGCCTCTACGCCTTCGCCGATCTTGAGGCGCCTGAGCGCTGTTAGTACATCGTAACCCAGGCCACCAGCGCCTATCATCGAGGCAATGATGACCATATTCAAAGACAGCATCACCACCTGGTTTACGCCCACCATGAGCGAGCGTTTGGCCGATGGCAATAATACCTTCCACAGTGACTGCCGAGGCGAGCAACCTGCCATTGAGCCGGCCTCGACCACCTCTGCACTGACCTGGCTAAGCGCCAGCAGGGTAACTCTTACCATTGGCGGCATTGCATAAATAATTGTCGCGATCATCGCCGACACCGGGCTGAAACCAAACAGCAGCAAAACCGGAACCAGGTAAGCAAATACCGGCACGGTTTGCATTAAATCCAGGATGGGTATGAGCACCAGGCGGAATCGTGGTGAACGGTAACCGACGATACCCAGCAATAAGCCGCCTACGATGCCGATCGGAACAGCGATAATAATCGAGCTAAGCGTTATCATGGCGCTGTCCCATTGCCCAAATACCACCAAATAGGAAAAGCAGGCTCCGACCAGAAGCGATAGTTTCCAGTCCCGCACATAGTGACCCAGCAACATCAGTCCGGCAATCAAAGCCACCCAGGAGATACGCGGGAACACTTGCTCGGCATAACTGCCGACCCCGCTCAGGAAGCCGGTAGATAACAGGCTTTTGACCAGACGGTAAGGTTGTTCGATCATCCATGCGATGGATCGAGTGAATTCCTTAAAGGTAAACAGGCCAAGATCGAAACTGTTGATCAGCCACTTCATGAAGGTGGAAATCCAGCCGCTTAATGGTATTTCCCAGGCCCGCGGATATTTAAATGCCAGCGGCATCGATTCCTTGAAAACCAGAAGCAGGATTGTGCCAGCGATGACTGCCAGCCACAGTGCCATCCATCGATTGAAAGGTACGCGCAGTGGCGTAGTTGCCGCGTATACGGCGTTGCTCATGCCTTTGCTTGCGGTGGCGACAGCAGGTCTACCACGACTTCGCGCGCCAGCGCCCCGATAGTTTCACCTTGCTCGTTGTGTACCGCGAATACAGCGTCTCGATCAGCGCTCAGAATACTATTTAGCTGTGTGTCGATGGGCGACTTCGCCGCCACGATTCCGGCAAACGTGTCAGAGTCGACATCCCGCATCAGCGATTCGGCGCTTAGTACCTTGGCTCGTGGAATGCCGCGGGTGAACTCCTCAACATAATCAGTAGCAGGGTTTAGCACCAGTTGTTCCGGCGTGCCAATCTGAATGATGGCGCCATCCTTCATGATGGCAATGCGATCAGCGAGTCGAACCGCCTCATCAAAGTCATGGGTGATAAAAACGATGGACTTGTGCAATACGTTTTGCAGGCGCAAAAACTCGTCTTGCATCTCGCGCCGTATCAACGGGTCAAGCGCCGAGAAGGGTTCATCGAGAAACCAGACATCGGGCTCGGCAGCCAGTGAACGCGCAATACCGACTCGTTGTTGCTGACCACCGGAGAGTTCATACGGGTAATAGCGCTCGCGACCATCCAGCCCCACCAGCTTGATTACCTCCAGCGCACGCTGCTCGCGTGTTGCCTTCGCGATGCCCTGGACCTCCAGCGGTAGCGCCACGTTTCCGAGCACTGTACGGTTGGGCAATAGCGCGAAATTCTGGAATACCATGCCCATCTTATGGCGGCGCAAGTCGATTAATTCTTTTTCGCTGGCCTTCATCAAGTCCTGCGAATCGAACTGAATCGCCCCGGCACTGGGTTCAATCAGCCTTGTCATGCAGCGCAGCAAGGTAGATTTACCCGACCCTGACAACCCCATAATAATAAAGATTTCGCCTTCGAAAACATCGAAGCTGGCATTACGAACCGCACTGATGTAGTCCCCGCTGTCGAGTGAAGCCTGGTCTATTCCGCCGTCGACGTTGAACAATGAGGGCACATCACTGCCGAACACCTTCCACACGTGTTGGCAGCTCAATTTGACCGATGGTTTAATAGAATCGGAATGTTTATCTTGTTGCGCCGAAGCGTGTGACATGTGGACTTCCCACGGGGTAAATAGAAGTATTGCAGATTAATAATCAGTGGTGGGCCAGGATAAAATACCCGGCCCACCACTCGGTGTTAGTACACTTTACTTGATCCAGGCACCCCAGATGGACTTGTTACTTTCCATCCATTTAGCCACGGTGTCATCTACTGACTTACCCTCCAGATCAACCTCGACGATCATCTGGCCCATCGCCTTGTTGTCTATATGGAAATTACGTACCGCCTTATAGGCGCCAGGCCACTTCTTTTCGCCATCCTTCCAGCCAACTTTTTTAATCCAGCCAAATGGCTTGCCGCAGTCATAGGCCATATCTGGATTCATTCCCCAACTCGGATCTTCGTAACAGGCATCGGTATATTCGGGAAACTCGACCCACTCACCGTCATATTTTGCGACCGCCCAATGGGGTGCGTAAATCCACAGTAAAACCGGTGCCTTGCGTTGAATGGCTGATTCCAGTTCGGCGAACAGGGCTGCGTCGGTACCGGCGTGAACAACCTCGTAGTCGAGTTCCAATGCCTCGACACGCTCGTCGTCAAATCCAGCCCAGGTGACCGGTCCGCCCAGGTAGCGTCCTTTCGGGGCTGTTTCAGCGGTAGAAAAAGCTTTCGCACATTTGTTCAACGCTTTCCAGTCGGGTAATCCGGGGCAGCGCTCTTTCATGTACATCGGATACCACCATTCTTCCTTGGCATCCATCCCGGTTTCACCCAGGTCCACGGTTTTACCCGTTTTCAGCGATTCGTCCATCGCCTGTTTACCAGTGGTCTCCCACATTTCCATGGCTACGTGCAGGTCTCCGGATTCTAGCCCGGCAAACTGCGCAATGTAATCTGCCTGGATATATTCAATGTTGTATCCTGCTTTCTTTAGCACCTCTCCCATAATGTGGGTAGTAAGATACTGCCCGGTCCAGTCATGAATGGTTAGTTTTATCGGATCCTTCGATTCCACCGCGGCGCCCGCCGGTACTGCCATGGTTATCAAAGTACCGATAAGCAGGGCCTTAAGTGATACGAAATTATAGTTCTTGTTCATGTTATATCCTCTCTCTTGGTTGCGTACTGGGGTTAGTTTTTATTGTATGTCCAGTTCTTTTTCGCAAATTTCCCCCACGATGTCAACGTGTATTAACGGCAAGCGCAACTGGCGACATATGCGTGGTGGGATTCTATCGGCGATCGATGGGTACGACCGCTGTTGCTCTGCTAATCTCCAACGGCTTTCACGTGCTGCTCAAATGCCGGAGTTGCCATCAGCGACTTGCAGCGTTCGAAGCGCCCTATCGAATAAGCCCAGAAATCTTCCGCCGGGTTACCTTCGCTATGCTGAATCAACCCCCAGAGCGTCCACAGCAGGTCACACATGGCTTTATAAATCACCATGCGCCCGGTTTCGGCATTAGTCGGCTCGCCGCCACAGTAGGCGCGCATTAGTTCGAGGTCTTGCGCATCAGTGAAACCCGCCTCTACCGAAAGATCGCCGAGATCCCACAGCGGATCGTTCATGCCGGAGTACTCCCAGTCCACAATCCACATGCGCTCTCCAGAATCAAGGAAGTTCTCACACAGCGGATCACAATGACAGGGCCTCAGGTCTGCCGGGTTACGATCCAGGGCCTCGCGCACCGGATGAGCCGCCTTGACCACGTCGGCGTATCCCTCCGGCAGCTCGGCCTGACGCTCGTCCAGGATGGCCAGGTAGTCATCGATCATGGCGAAAAGCTCGAAGCGAAACTGGAATGCCTCGCTACAGTCATGCATTTGTTTCAATGCATTGCCAGCGCGTGCTGCCGCCCCGTCGCGGATACTGAACTTATCCGGGGTCATGGTTACAATGCCATCAATGTGGCGGGTCAGCATGACGCCAGTTTCGGTGTCCGCATAGATCACCTCGGCGGAGACACCCGCCCTGGCAGCGACTCTGGCGTTGTGAATCTCGACGGCGCGGTCGATATATTGCTCGGTTCCCTTACCGGGGATACGCAGTACGTAGCGGTCATCCCCGCAATCAATGCGAAATACCAGGTTGGTTAAGCCACCCAGCCTCTCCGTGGTATAACTGTCGGGCGCCAATCCCTCGAAGCCCGGAATAGTGTTCA
>CAXMOT010000180.1:0-8298 GCA_964195105.1 uncultured Gemmatimonadales bacterium
CGCGAAATACCAGCCACTCACCGACGCGGCAGGCATCATGGCGAAGCTGTCGCTCAGTTCAATGCCGGCATTGGCGGGCGCATCGAGCAGTTCAAACAGGGTGGCCTTTTCGGTGTGGTCCGGGCAGGCGGGATAACCCGGTGCCGGCCGAATGCCGTTATAGGCCTCGCGGATAAGCTGCTCGCTGCTGAGCGCTTCGTCTTCGGCATAACCCCAATAGTTCTGCCTCACCTGCTGGTGCATGTATTCAGCAAACGCCTCGGCGAGTCGATCGGCTAATGCTTTCACCATGATGCTGTTGTAGTCATCATGATTGGCTTCAAAGTGATCAACCAGCGCCTGGTCGCCAATCCCCGTGGTGACGGCGAAACCACCCACGTAGTCAGCCACGCCGGAATCCTTTGGCGCGACAAAGTCGGCAAGTGAGTAATTCGGCTTGTCGTCCACCGCGATTTTCTGTTGGCGCAGGTGATGCAGCGTCGTCAGCGCCTCGCTACGTGAGTCGTCGGTATAGAGTTCGATGTCATCGCTGCCGACCCGATTCGCCGGCCAGAAGCCAATCACTCCATTGGCCGTCAGCGAGGCATCCTTGACGATCGACTTTAACAGCGCCCGGGCGTCGGCAAACAACTCGCGCGCCTGGCTGCCCACCGTCGGGTTATCCAGGATCGCCGGATATTTGCCGACCAGTTCCCAGGTCATAAAGAACGGCGTCCAGTCGATGTAATCGACCAGTGTCTCGAGTGGGAAATCGTTGAATACCTTGACCCCGGTAAACGCCGGTGCGGGCGCAGCGTAGCCTGCCCAGTCTATCTGCGGGGCGTTGGCGCAGGCATCCGCGTAGCTGATCAGCTTGCTGGCCTGGTCTCTGCCAGCATGGCGGTCACGCACTTTCTGGTATTCGCTGCGGCGCTGCTCGACAAAGTCGGCGCGTAAATCCGCGCTCATCAGGCTGGTGGCCACGCCGACACTGCGCGATGCATCCGGCACATAGATGGTGCTGTTGTTCTGGAAACGGGGTTCGATCTTCACCGCCGTGTGGGCCTTGGAGGTGGTTGCGCCGCCGATCAGCAGGGGTACCTGGTAATCCAGGCGTTGCATTTCGCTGGCGACATGCACCATTTCGTCCAGTGACGGGGTGATCAATCCGCTCAGCCCGATAATGTCCACCTGCTCATCTTTCGCGACCTGGAGGATTTTCTCCGCGGGCACCATGACGCCCAGGTCAATCACCTCGAAGTTATTACATTGCAGGACAACACCGACAATATTCTTGCCGATATCATGGACGTCGCCCTTGACCGTCGCCATCAGGATCTTGCCATTGGAGCGTGATTCGCCTTCCTCTTTGCCTTCCTCTATATAAGGCAGCAGGTAGGCAACCGCCTGTTTCATGACGCGGGCGCTCTTGACGACCTGGGGAAGGAACATCTTGCCGGCACCGAACAGGTCGCCGACCACATTCATGCCATCCATCAGCGCGCCTTCGATCACCCTGATGGGGCGATCGGCTTCCTGCCGTGCCAGTTCTGTGTCCTCGATGATGTAGGTGGTAATGCCCTTGACCAGCGCATGCTCGAGGCGCTTGGTGACCGGCCACTCGCGCCATTCGAGGTTTTGTTCCTTCTGTTGGACGCCGTCGCCGCGGTATTTGTCGGCAATCTCCAGCAGGTTCTCGGTTGCATCGGGGGTGCGGTTAAGGATGACGTCTTCGACCGCCTCTTTCAGGTCGGGCGCCAGGTCATCATAGACCGCCAGTTGGCCGGCATTGACGATACCCATAGTCATGCCCGCCTGAATCGCGTGATACAGGAATACCGTGTGAATGGCCTCGCGGACGGCATTATTGCCGCGAAATGAGAACGACACATTACTGACGCCGCCCGACACTTTGGCATGGGGCAGGTTATTGGTGATCCAGGCGGTCGCTTCGATGAAGTCGACGGCATAGTTGTTGTGTTCTTCAATACCGGTCGCGACCGCAAACACATTGGGGTCGAAGATAATGTCCTGCGGCGGGAAGCCGACCTTGTTTACGAGGATGTCGTAGCAGCGCTGGCAGATCTCGATCTTGCGCTGTGCGGTATCGGCCTGGCCGTCTTCATCGAAGGCCATCACGATTACCGCCGCACCATAGCGTCGGCACAGCGTCGCCTGGGCGATGAATGGCTCTTCGCCTTCTTTGAGGCTGATCGAATTGACCACCGATTTGCCCTGGACCCGCTTCAGGCCCTCTTCGATAATGTCCCACTTGGACGAATCGATCATGATCGGCACCCGGGAGATATCCGGTTCCGAGGCGATCAGGTTCAGGAAGGTGCCCATCGCCGCCTTGGCGTCGAGCATGCCTTCATCCATGTTGATGTCGATAATCTGCGCGCCGTTTTCGACCTGCTCCCGTGCTACATCGAGAGCCTCGGCAAGGTCGCCATTGAGTATCAGGCGCTTGAACTTGGCGGAGCCGGTGACATTGGTGCGCTCGCCGACGTTAACGAACAGCGAATCGGCCGAAATGCTAAAGGGCTCCAGGCCGCTCAGCTGGCATTTGATTTCCGGCTCGGGAAGCTTTCTCGGCGTACCGGGCGCAACTGCATCGGCAATCGCACGGATATGCGCCGGGGTCGTCCCGCAACAGCCGCCGGCCAGGTTGAGATAGCCACGTGCGGCGAAGTCTGCCAGGTCGTCGTGCATATCCCCGGGGGTTTCATCATAATCGCCGAAGGCGTTGGGCAAGCCGGCATTGAAGTGACCACTGAAATAACATTCGGCGGCGTCCGCCAGTTCCTCGACGAAGGGGCGTATTTCCTTAAAGCGTCGCCCGCAATTGCTGCCTACTATTAATGGCTTGGCATGGGCGATGGAATTCCAGAACGCCGTCGGTGTTTGGCCCGACAGGTTGCGTCCGCTCATGTCCGGAAAGGTGACCGAAATCATCAGGGGCAACTCGATACCGCTCGATTCAAAATATTCCTGCGCTGCAAAAATAGCGGCTTTCGCATTGAGCGTGTCGAATATCGTCTCGATCATGAGGAAGTCGGCACCGCCGTCTACCAAACCGCGGGTCGCCTCGATATAGCCTTCAACCAGCGTGTCGAAATCAATATTCCGCGCGGCGGGATCATTCACGTCCGGCGAGATCGACGCGGTGCGGGGTGTAGGGCCTAATACGCCTGCAACAAAACGGGGCTTGTCCGGATTGGCCGCTGTGGCGGCATCGGCGGCTTCCCGCGCTAACTGGGCGCCGGTGCGGCTCAGCTCTTCGGAGATACTGCCGAGTCCGTAATCCTGCTGTGCCGCATAGTTGGCGTTGAAGGTATTAGTCTCGATAATGTCCGCGCCGGCATCCAGGAACGCAGCGTGAATTTTGCGAATAATATCCGGTCGCGTGAAGCTCAGCAGGTCATTGTTGCCCTTCAGGTCACGGGGGTAGTCCTTGAAGCGCTCGCCGCGATAATCGCCTTCACGCAGGCCTTCTTCCTGGATCATAGTGCCCATCGCGCCATCAATGATGAGGATGCGTTCCTGTAGTGCGCGCTTGAGCTGTTCTATGCGTAGGGATCTATTGTTCATTAACTTCTGCAGTTTATCTATCGGTTGGGTTAATCAAGCGGGCTGGCAGCGAACCGGGTCGCCAAATTGAGCCTGCACTAATGTGTCGGGAAAACGCGGCATTTTAGCAGAAAGGTAAAGATGGTCATGTATTTGTTTATTTAAATGCCGAACGGATAGTATATTTGGTTATATTCGTATCGTTTTATGTTTCGCATTAGCCCATATATTAGCGTCAGGGCATCGCGTACAATGATGCCATTGAACTTGGACTATTATCTGGAAAATTGTAATGAGTAAACCCATCGAGATCACCTCCCAGGCACAGGAATACCTGGCAGACCTGCTGGTCAAGCAGGATGCCGATAATATCGGCGTGCGAGTATTCGTGCAGCAGCCTGGGACGCCCTATGCGGAAACCTGCCTGGCATACTGCCGGCCCGGCGAGGAGCAGGAAACCGACATGCTCGTCGAGGGTATGCCATTCCCTGCTTACCTTGACCAGCCCAGCCTGGCGTTCCTCGACGACGCGGTAATCGATTTTTCCGAGGATAAGATGGGTGGTCAGCTAACGATCAAGGCGCCCAACTCCAAGTTGCCCAAGGTCCATGAGGACAGCCCGCTGGAGGAGAAAATCAGTTACTACCTGTGGACTGAGGTAAATCCCATGCTGGCGGCGCATGGCGGCGAAGTCAGCCTGCTGGAAATCATTGAGGAAAATGTCGCGATCCTGAAGTTTGGGGGCGGTTGCCAAGGTTGCAGCGCGGTTGATATGACCCTTAAAGAGGGTGTCCAGAAAACCTTGATGGAGAGAATTCCCGAGTTGGGAGGCATCAAGGATGCCACCGATCATACAGATAAAACGCAGGCATATTACTAGTACTCTAACCACCACTGTCCGGTCATCCTGGGACGCATTGAAATACCGGTCGTCACGGGACCGGAATCAGCGCTTAAATAGCATTGATTTTCTTTGACATATCAGGGATCTGACCCTATTATTGCGCGCCTATGTCAGCAGCACCCCTACCCAGAATCATCGAGCCGCTGAAACTTGTCGAGCAACGAGTCACTCTGAGCGGCGATATCGACCTCAAGCAATTGGTGCGACTCAATGAGTTGGCCACGGCCAGCGAAGGCGTTGCGAGGGTCGAATTGGTATTCGGCAAGGATAATGAAGGGATTTCGGTATTGACCGGGAAACTGGAGGCCGGGGTGGTCATGCAATGCCAGCGATGCCTGGAGCCTGTGCCAGTGATAGTGGATTCCGAACTAAAGTTTGGGATCGTCAAGAACGACAGGGCAGCAGCATTACTGCCGCGGTATTACGACCCTCTGTTGCTGGAGGATTTTGAGCTGGACCTTTGGGGCCTGGTTGAAGAAGAAATCATTCTTAACCTGCCGATTGTCGCCAGTCATTCAAACGGATTGTGCACTATTGATGCACAGTACCGGACAAACCCGGACGCCGAGAAGACTAATCCCTTTGCAGCGCTGGAAAAATTGAAAGATAGCAAATTGTGAACCGGAGTTAACGAAATGGCTGTTCAGAAGAACAAAAAGACACGCTCACGGCGTGGCATGCGTCGCTCGCACGACGCACTTAGCAGTGCAACATTGTCTACCGATGCAACCACGGGTGAAGTTCATCTTCGTCATAACGTGACGCCGGATGGCTTTTACCGCGGTCGTAAAGTAGTCGAAACCAACGACGACGAGTAATACTGCCCTCAAGGGCCACCCCTTGTCCGGCATTAAAATAGCGATAGATACGATGGGCGGGGACTTTGGTCCCTGTGTTACCGTTCCGGCAGCGATCGAATGCCTTGCCGAGCTTACAGATCTGCAATTTATCCTGGTGGGCGACCAGCCCACGATAGAGCAAGCGCTTCCTTCCGCGGGAGTGGATCTTGCCTCACGCTTTGAAATTCTTCATAGCGACAAAACCATTAGCATGAACGACACACCGGCTGCCGCGTTACGTAGCAGGCGCGACTCTTCCATGGCGCTTGCGATCGAGGCCGTTAAATCGGGCCGCGCGCAGGCTTGCCTGAGCGCAGGTAATACTGGCGCCCTAATGGTGCTGAGCAGGGCCCTTCTGGGCATGCAGGAGGGTATTGGCCGCCCGGCATTTATGGCTGAAATCCCCACCATGAACGGACACTGTCATGTACTGGACCTGGGCGCCAACGTCAATTGTGATGCCGAACACCTGTACCAGTTTGCCATTATGGGCTCGATCGTAGCGCAGGCCGTCGATGATAACCCGCGACCTCGTGTTGGCTTGCTCAATGTCGGCAAGGAAGAAATAAAGGGCAATGATCAGGTTAGGTTAGCGGCGAATTTGTTGTCCACCCAGGGCGATCTAAATTACATCGGTTTCGTCGAGGGCGATCATATTTTTTCTGATGAAGCGGACGTTATCGTCTGTGATGGATTTGTCGGAAATGTCGCGTTAAAAACCAGCGAAGGCCTGGCGCGGATGATCAACCGGTTTTTGCGCCAGGTATTTAACCAGAACATTGTCTCCCGTATGGTGGGAGTGCTTGCGGCGCCAATTCTTGCAAAAGTTGTTACCCAAATTGATCCAAAGAGGCATAATGGAGCGAGTATGCTGGGTCTGGAGGGGATTGTCGTCAAGAGTCATGGCAACGCGGACAAGGCCAGTTTTAAGCAGGCGATCAAGCGCGCCGCGCTCGAAATTGAGAAAAATGTGCCGGCATTGATCAGCGATAATATTGCAAAGATACAGATAACCAGAGAATAATAAGTTCCATATTGTGCTCTTGGCACAATGTAGCGAGCGTAGTAGTTGAGAAGGGCTCTAATACTAATAATAACTATTTGGGTGATCACCGATGAGTAATTCCTTGGCGTTTGTGTTTCCGGGACAGGGCTCCCAATCCGTCGGCATGCTTGCCGACCTGGCCAGCGAACATGCGCTGGTTGCCGAGACTTTTGCACAGGCGTCCAGCGTCCTGGGTATCGATCTTTGGCAGTTAGTGAGCGATGGACCAGAAGAAAAACTTAACCAGACTGATATTACCCAGCCGGCACTGCTTGCGGCGAGTGTTGCGTTGTGGCGCGTCTGGAATGACAACAATGGCACGCAGCCGGCCTGGTTGGCAGGGCATAGCCTGGGTGAGTACAGTGCCCTGGTCTGCGCTGGCGCACTGGACTTTGCCGATGCGGTGAGGCTGGTTAATTTGCGTGGTCAGTTTATGCAGCAGGCTGTGCCGGCAGGCGAGGGCGCAATGGCAGCTATCCTGGGGCTGGATGACGCGGTTATAGAGAATGCCTGCGCCGCTGCTGCGCAGGGTGATGTGGTGTCCGCGGTAAACTACAACTCGCCGGGACAGGTAGTGATCGCGGGGCAGTCCGCGGCAGTAGACCGGGCCATGGCAGCGTGCCAGGAAGCGGGTGCCAAACGCGCCCTGCGCCTCGCAGTAAGCGTGCCATCGCACTGTGCCCTGATGCAGCCTGCAGCCGAGCAATTAGCAGCGGAACTTGAGACAATCGAAGTCTCGATGCCAACTATTCCCGTTATTCAGAATGTCAGTGCCGCTGCACCGGCTTCCGCGGAAGAGTTGCGTCGTAATCTGGTTGAACAATTATATCGGCCGGTACTTTGGGTCGATTGTGTGAATTTCATGATGGCCCAGGGAGTGTCGCAGGCTATTGAATGCGGGCCGGGTAAGGTATTAAGCGGCTTGAATAAGCGCATCAATAAGCAGCTCCAGGTTGGCTCGATCGGCGATGCCGCCGGATTAGCGAAAGCACTCCTACCCTAACCACCTGATAACTTAGGATGCAGTTGGTTGATGCAGGTGATTAGAGTACTAGCATGGAACTTGATAGGGGAATAGATATGACTATAGAAGGTAAAGTAGCGCTGGTTACAGGCGCAACCCGGGGAATCGGTAAGGCCATTGCATTGGCGCTGGCAGATGCCGGGTGCACGGTGGTTGGTACAGCGACCTCCGAAGGTGGCGCAGCAAGCATCAGCGAAACCCTCAAGGGTGTCGGCAATGCCGGCCAGGGTGTGGTGCTGGATGTGTCTTCCAAAGAGTCGGTAGACGAGGTCATTGCGGCGATAACCGAACAGTTCGGTGCACCCATGATTTTGGTGAATAACGCCGGAATTACCCGTGATAACATCATGTTACGTATGAAAGAAGACGAATGGGATGATGTTATTAATACCAATCTGAGCTCCATCTACCGGGTTGTGAAAGCGGCACTCAGGCCGATGACCAAGGCACGTTGGGGACGCATCATCAACATCAGTTCAGTGGTCGGTTCGATGGGTAATGCAGGCCAGGCTAACTATGCGGCTGCCAAAGCAGGCATCGAAGGTTTTAGCCGCGCACTGGCACGCGAAATCGCCTCGCGGAACATTACCGTCAACTCGGTTGCTCCGGGTTTTATCGATACGGACATGACCAGGGATCTTCCTGAAGCCCAGCGCGACATGTTGAAACAGCAGATTCCGGCTAACCGGTTAGGAAATCCGGAAGACATTGCGGCGGTGGTTGCTTTCCTGGCGAGCGATGCTGCGGCTTATGTGACGGGAGAGACAATTCATGTCAATGGCGGCATGTATATGTGACCTAGGGCACCTCTGAATAATGGAATGCGCGCTCTGGCTTACAGGTTGCCTTGCAATCAAGGCGTCTTTTTGAAGTCATGCCTGGGCCTGCCGAAAAAAGACAACGTAGAGTGCGGGGCAACCTGTAAGCCCCGAAGGGC
>CAXMOT010000181.1:0-6522 GCA_964195105.1 uncultured Gemmatimonadales bacterium
TAGCGTAAATTGTGAATGGTGGCCAACTGCGAGAACAGCATTTCCTTGCACTTATCCAGGTGGTGCAAATAGGCGCGGCTGAAGTGCTTGCAGGTATAGCAGTCGCAGGCCGCATCCAGGGGCAGCGGATCATTCTTGAAGCGCGCATTCCTGATCTTCAATACGCCCTCGGTGACGAACATATAGCCGTTCCTGGCATTGCGCGTGGGCATGACACAATCGAACATATCCACTCCGCGCTCCACCCCGGCCACCAGATCCTCGGGCTTGCCGACGCCCATCAGGTAGCGCGGCTTTGCGGCGGGCATATGCGGCGTAATACCTTCCAGCACCGCCATCATTTCGTCCTTCGGCTCACCGACTGAAAGGCCGCCGATAGCGTAACCATCAAACCCGATATCGAGCAAACCGGCGAGGGACTCCCGGCGCAGCGTATCGTACATGCCGCCCTGGACGATACCAAACAGCGCCGCCGGATCATCACCCTGCACCTCAAGGTGCGCCTGCTTGCTGCGCTGCGCCCAGCGCAGCGACAGTTGCATCGACTCGCGCGCTTCCTTTTCAGTGGCCGGGTATGGCGTACACTCGTCAAAGATCATCACAATGTCGGAATCGAGATTGGCCTGCACTCGCATCGATATCTCGGGCGTCAGGTTCACCACCGAGCCGTCCACCGGGGATTTAAACACCACTCCGGCTTCGCTGATCTTGCGCAAATTACCCAGACTGAATACCTGAAAGCCTCCCGAATCGGTCAGGATTGGGCGTTCCCAGCCAATAAACGGGTGCAAGCCACCCTGGTCGCGGACGATCTCGTCGCCCGGCCGCAGCATCAGGTGGAAGGTATTGCCGAGCATTATCTCCGCGCCACTGGCTTCTATATCCCTCGGCAACATGGCCTTAACCGTGCCATAGGTGCCTACCGGCATAAAGGCGGGCGTCTGGACGGTGCCCCGCGCAAAACTCAATTCACCGCGCCGGGCCGCCCCGTCGGTGGCTTTCAATGTGTATTTCATAGCAGTCCTATCTGGTAACCCAAAGCATCAAACAGCGTCTTTGTGCAAAAACATGGCATCGCCATAACTGAAAAATCGATAGCGCTCTTCGATCGCCTGCGCGTAGGCACGGCGAATATTGCCAGCCCCGGCAAAAGCACTGACCAGCATCAACAGCGTCGATTTCGGCAAATGGAAATTGGTCAGCATTGCGTCCACACAACCAAACTCATAGCCCGGATAAATAAAGATATCGGTATCGCCGTTATAGGGCGCAATAAGCGCATCGCCTGCCGCCCGGGCAGCGGTTTCGAGGCTGCGCACGCTCGTCGTACCGACAGCAATCACCCGGCCGCCGCGCGCACGCGCCGCCGTAACCCGGTCGCAGACCTCCTGGCTTACTTCAATATACTCGGAGTGCATCCGATGCTCGGCAATATCATCCACCCGCACCGGCTGGAAAGTGCCGGCACCGACATGCAGGGTCACAAACGTGGATTCAATCCCGCACTCAGCAAGCCGCTCCATGACGCCCGCATCAAAATGCAGTCCCGCCGTAGGTGCAGCTACAGCGCCGGGAGTCTGCGCATATATAGTCTGGTAGCGTTCACGGTCGAGCTGTTCGTCCTCCCGCTCTATATAAGGAGGCAATGGCATATGACCGATCCGCTCCAGCAGGTCAGGCAAGTGCCCGGTATTAAACTGCAGCTGGAAAAATTCACCCTCACGGCCTGTCACTTCGGCCCGGCAATCATCCTCGCCATCAATAATGATGAATGAGCCCGACTTGGGGCTCTTGCTGGCACGCACCTGGCACAGCGCGCTTGCGTCACCGGTAATACGTTCAACGAGAACCTCGACCTTGCCACCGGTTTCCTTGCGGCCGGTCAGGCGAGCGGGAATGACCCGGGTATTATTGAACACCAGCAAATCACCCGCCCTGAGTAATTCCGGAAAATCAACGAACTCGCGATGCGCAATACTGCCTTCGTTCGCGGCCAGGCACAGCAGGCGGCTCGCGCTGCGCCGCGCCTGCGGATAGAGCGCAATTAGCTCCTCCGGCAATGCGTAATCGAAATCACTTAACTTCATGGGTGGTACGTGAATAAAAGGGGGCGCTAAGGGTAGCGGAAATGGCTGGCGAGAGCCACCGCAATGCCGGACAAAAAAATTGGCCGGTAAGCCTACCGCCCAATTTGTATTGCTGTGTGAGTTGCTAAATACGCTTAAACTTTCGCCGCTTCGTACGCACCCTTAACAAGGTTCACGTTGGCTTCAACGGCACTGGCAAACATCGCAGCGTTGTTCTTTGTTGTCGCCTTCAGGGCTTCAACGTAAGCAGCCTGCTTGCTCACCAGCTCAGACACCAGCTTGGCGTTTTTTCCAGCCAGGTGCTTATCGGCAAGCGGGTGGTCAAGATCCGGAAGAATTGTCCGATCCGTTATCCGAGTCAGGGGCTATATCACCTGGTTTAGTGAAGGCCTTCAACATACCGAGGTTCTTATCGGTCATCTTCTTCATGATATTAATCGGGTTCGCGTCGATTAATTGCTTAATCTGGCGCTGCACGCTCCCTTGCTGGTCGAGGAAGCTGCTGATGCTCTGTTCGAGGTACTGGCTCAATACGCCTTGCATATCGCTGCCATAAAAACGAATCAAGTGCTGGAGGAGTTTATTGGTCAACAGCGACTCATGACCGGCTTCTTCCATCTCAATAATGATCTGCAGCAGCACCCCGCTGGTTAAATCCGCACCGGTTTTGGAATCCTGCACCCCAAAGTTTTCGTGCTGCAGAACAAGCTGCTTAACGTCTTCCAACGTCACAAATCGGCTTTCCTGGGTATCGTATAACCTACGATTAGGGTACTTCTTCAAGATACGCAAAATAACGGCTCCGCGGGGTAATCTGATAATTTTAACGCTTGCTTAGAGCGCAATGATTCTACAACTTAACGGCGCGGATTGTAACGCATCGCCAGCCAAAGCGGCAGGTTTTTTCGCAGTGCATATAGAGCTAGCCGTATTCTCCCCCGCACTTCACCGATCGCCCCAATCAGTTGGGTTATTTGATTGACCTAAAAAGCCCATTCGCTATAATGAGCGGCCTTCGCCAGGCGTCCCCGGTAAGATAAGGGTAAAGCGCCAGAGTGGTGAAACAGGTAATCACGATGGATACAAAATTCTCAAGCGATTTTGTATCCCGTTGAAAAAAGAGTAAAGTTTTAGTAATGCCAGTGTGGTGAAATTGGTAGACACGCTAGATTCAAAATCTGGTTCCCTCTGGGAGTGGCGGTTCGAGTCCGCCCACTGGTACCATATCCAAGTCTGTAGTTAGCCAGCAATGGCCTGAAAGCCCTTATTAACAGGGCTTTTTTATTGCCCCTTTTATAACCTGAGCCAAAAATCATTTTAATCGGTACTGGAAAAAGACTCTGGCTCTTTCAATTACAGGCGCCTTCCAGGTTTTTACGCTGCCACCAAATACCCTACTTATTCCAGTGGTGTTTTTTGCGACTCGAGTTGCTTCACAATAATTTGCTCCACATCCATTAGCAGTTCAAGAATATCCGCGACACCAAGAAAATGCCCAAAGCAGGCGTGCCCGTAGAGCGGATTATTCTCACCTTTGCGCTGATGATCGAGAACCGCACCGCGCCAGCGCGCAGGATGGACTGGCTCCTTATGAATAAACTGGAATACGTTTGAGTGCGAGGAGGCATTACGAATATGCCGAAAAAACTCGAAGGTCTCCGACCCATCATTGAACTGCCTGACTGACTCATACGCCGAATTCGCCAGCATCACGCAGCACGATACGATATGGTCGGCTTTATTGATAGAGCCACGCGCCGCCATCGCGCGCAAGGCGTGCGGTGCCATATCTTTGTTTGACGTAAACCTACCGGTAAAACTGAGACTACGATTCGGTGGCAAGAACATTTCAATTTCCTGATCAAAAATGACGGGGCAGCCACACAGTGAAACTGAAAAACAGGACACCAGATTATAAAAATACAGATCCTTCCTAAATTCGTAATATTCGATGTTAGCGCCCGATGAACTAGTCTCTCTTGCCATCTAAACCTCCTCTCGCACTCCATCCCCCGGCTGGAGATACGTGCTCGTCAGCGAGTTTGGTCTGCTATTTTACCTGCTTTTTCGCTCGACTACCGAAGGGGCCCCGCATCAATTTGTCCTGTTGTGAAGAATGTTGACCTATATCATTAATCCCCGGTACCAGCGCGCAATCTATATATACAGCGTATTGTATGGACTCTCAGCAGCCAGACCCTGATTGGGCGTGACCGGCAGCGGCAGCTAACGGCAACGGGAACACGAAAGATGCGCCTTGATTGGGACTGGATATAACCTTGATCGGGATTTCATGTAACTCCAGTATACGTTTTACAATAGCGAGCCCTAAACCCGTGCCCTGCTTCTGGGGGCTATCATTGACATCAGCTTCCTGGGAATCGACATTCGCGTTTCCTCCAGAGCAATAGTAACGATCAAATATATATGGCAACTCTTCCTTCTTGATCCCTGAACCGGAATCCTTTACCTCAACTAAAATGGAGTCGTCGCTATTGGTTAAGCTGACGACGATATTTCCACCTGTTGGCGTGTGTCGTAGTGCATTATCAATCAGGTTTTGAAACACGCGCGCCAACAGGCTAAGGTCGCCGAATACCAGCGCATTACCACCGTTGTATTGAACAGAAATATCAATCGATTTTTTGGTGGCGGGCAGCTCGAACTCTTGAACAATATCGTGTATTAGCTCGGCCAATGAAAACACCTCTTTGACCACTTTTGTGCTGTCGGTTTCCAGCCGGGACAGCTCGAAAAGCTCTGCCACTAATTCTCCCAGACGCTTGCTGTGTTTCAGCGCTATATCCAAATAGTGTTTCTTTTCATCGGAACTGAGCTGATCCAGTTTAAGCAATACCGTTTCGATATAACCCTGAATCGAAGCCAGTGGCGTGCGCAGGTCATGGGATATATTGGAAACCAGTTCCCTGCGCAAGCTTTCATTTTGTTGCATGGTTCTAATTTGAGATTGAATCCTGTCTTGCATCAGCACAAAGGACTCGTTTAACGCTAACAATTCGTCACCTGGATGTGGCTGGTCGCCATTCGAGCCAATACCGTCGAGAGCAAATTCCTCGTTGCGAAAATTCCACGCCTGCCGGGTCAACCGCCGCAGGGGCCTGGTAATTTGCTTGAATCCTAACACCACGCTCAGGAAAACGGCGGCAATTAAAGCCATCAACATCCAGCTGCTTACTTTCACTATATAGCTGCCGCTCAACTGGTCGGCTATCGACTGCTCGATGTGACTCGATAAAACTACATATAAATAGCCCGCTACACTTTCGTCAATTCGAATTGGCGCCGCTGAAAATATTTTTTGGGAGCCCAGGGACCTTGGGTCATCCCCATACAGTGGGCCTTTGTTGTCACCTTGTAAGAAACGTTTAATAACCAGAGGATCGACGGCCGTTCGTTCGATAGTTTTCGCATCCAGCGCATGGCCCAGGATATGTCCATCAGCGTCGAGCAGGTAAACCTCCACCAATGGATTAATCATCATTACATGCATGGCAACACTGGTCAGGGCCTTCTCGAGTAGCTCTCCGTCCTGGCTCATTAACGGGTCGTGATGATCGAGGATATAAGCGGCAAGCTCCCGATTGAGTCGCTGTGTCACTTCGTTGTGATATTGGTTATTGGCCCATGCTGCCAGGGCCACAATACAAATAGTACTTATGGCCAGCAATATAAAGACCAGCCCTGATAGCTTTATGTATAGAGGAAGTCGTTTTATCATGCCGAGGTCTTTATCCTTGCGCGGCGTCAAATCGATAGCCAACGCCCCAGATAGTATGAATTATGGTTGGATGTGCGGGGTCTTTTTCAATCTTCGCACGCAGTCGATTGATATGAGAGTTAACGGTATGCTCATAGCCCTCGTGGCCGTAGCCCCAGACCTCTTGCAGTAATTCCAGGCGCGTAAACGCTTTGCCCGGGGATAAAGCAAAAAACCACAGCAGATCAAATTCCTTGGCAGTCAATTCTACAACCGAGTCATTAATCGTCAGTGTACGGCTGCCCTTGTCCAGCCGCAAATCACCCCATATGATAATTTCCGCGGAGGCACGGGAATCATTTTTTAGCATCTCGACCCGACGTATCAAGGCTTTGATACGCGCCTGTAATTCGATCACGCTGAAGGGCTTGGTGAGATAATCATCAGCCCCGAGCTCCAGGCCCAATACGCGGTCCAGCTCGCTCGACCGTGCCGTCAACATAAGGATTGGAAGGTAATTACTGTTGGCACGTAACTGACGGCAAATTTCCAGCCCATCCATACCTGGCAGGTGCAAATCGAGAACGATTAAATCCCATTTCTCCTGCATTGCCCGTTTTAAACCCTGGCGGCCGTCGGCTTCGGCCTCAATCACCGTCGTATCTGATTGAAGGTGCAATTTGATCAATTGAGAAATGTCCGCCTCATCCTCAATGA
>CAXMOT010000182.1:0-7747 GCA_964195105.1 uncultured Gemmatimonadales bacterium
GGTTAATATTGGATCATTTGATCGTTGGGTGAGAATCATCTGTGGCACGATCATATTGTCATTTCTTTTCGTAGGCCCGCAATCGCTTTGGGGTCTGATCGGGGCGTTTCCCCTGATTACGGGCATTGCTGCTCACTGCCCATTCTATGCAATGTGCGATTTCTCGACCAACTTCAGGAAGAGGCTGCACCATTCGGCGGCATAAGGCTGCACCAGGGGTTCACCTGCTAGCGGATCGTTGAAAAACGGTTTCGTGGCAGCGCAGACAAGGCATAAATTGCCGAGCAGCGGCTGGCTAATTACGCAGTCCCTTATCTGCCAGGATACGGGTAGAAATCTCTTCGATAGAGTAGTGGGTCGTATCCACGAAGGGTATTCCTGCGCGCCTTAAAATGCTCTCCACACCACGTATTTCATTATCGCAGGTGCGCGCCGCTGCGTAGCGGCTGTCGGGCTTGCGTTCCTGACGAATCGCCTGCAAGTGTCTCGGGTTAATGGTCAGGCCATAGATTTTCTTTTTGAACGGCCGCAACACCTTGGGCAAATCCATCTCATCGAGGTCGTCCTCGGTAATAGGGTAGTTCGCCGCCCTCACGCCAAACTGCAGGGCCATGTACAAGCAGGTGGGAGTTTTGCCGCTGCGTGACACGCCGACCAGGATAATGTCCGCCTTGTCGTAATCGCGTGTGATCGCGCCGTCATCATTGTCCAGCGCGTAATGCATTGCGTCAATTCTGCTGTGATACGCTACATTGCGTTCGATTGAGTGCTGCTTGCCTACCGAGCGCGACGATTCGAGGCCTAATTCGTTTTCCAGGGGTCGTATAAATGACTCGAATACATCGATTTTAAAGGCATCACAGTTGGCGACAATGTTCCGGATATCCTGGTTCACGATGGTATCGAATAGCAGCGGATTCAAACCGTCCTGTTGTTTTACGGCAGCTACTTTCTCGACCACGCCATAGGCTTTGGCCACAGTATCAACATAAGGTATGGTCACCCGGTCAAACTGGGTATCTTCGAACTGGGCCAGCAGGCTGCTGCCCAGGCTTTCAACCGTCAAACCGGTACCGTCGGAGATAAAAAAAGCGGTGCGTCTGTTACTCATATTCCTTCCCAAATAGCTCTTTCGGTTAACAGCCTGATTAAGTATCCCAAAGTTCGGGAAATTTAACGAATTTAAACTCAATCTTTAGTATCATTGCGAGCGTTTTTAGCGAAAAATTATTATTCACAATAACGCTGGAGGGTGAGTGTGAAAGATTGTGTGGTTTTACTAAATAAAGTAGGTATGGGCGATGTTGAGCGCGTGGGTGGCAAGAACGCGTCGCTTGGAGAGATGATAAGCAACCTGTCCGAACTCGGGGTCTCGGTACCCGGCGGATTTGCTACCACAGCTGAGGCCTATCGTGATTTCCTGCACATCAATCAGTTAACCGAACGTATTGCCGCACAGTTGGAAACGCTGGATGTCGATGATGTCAATGCACTGGCGAAGGCCGGCGCCGCCATTCGGCAGTGGATAATCGATGCGCCTTTCGAACCGGAGTTTGAAACGCAGATCAGAAGCAGTTTTGCGGACATGCAGGACGGCAATACCAACATGACAGTTGCGGTCAGGTCGTCCGCCACCGCCGAAGATTTACCGGATGCCTCTTTCGCCGGCCAACAAGAGACGTTCCTGAATATTCGCGGCATCGACAACGTGTTGCTTGCGATCAAGGAAGTATTTGCATCGCTGTTTAATGATCGCGCCATCGCCTATCGGGTTCACCAGGGCTTTGAGCACAGCTTGATCGCTCTCTCCGCGGGCATTCAGCAGATGGTACGTTCTGAAACAGCTGCCAGTGGTGTCCTGTTTACCCTTGATACCGAGACCGGGTTTGAGAATGTCGTATTCATTACATCGTCCTATGGCCTGGGTGAAACTGTTGTGCAGGGTTCTGTTAACCCGGACGAGTTCTATGTCTTTAAACCGGCGTTGAAGCAAGGCAAGCAGGCCGTGCTGCGGCGTAATATCGGTAGCAAGGCCATCAAAATGATTTACGGTGCGTCCGGGGAAACCGGGCGCTCTGTTGAAACGGTGGATGTCCCTGAAGCCGATAGGAATCGCTTTTCGATTACTGACGCTGAAGTTGAGGAACTCGCGCGCCAGTCACTGATTATCGAACAGCATTACCAGAGACCCATGGATATCGAGTGGGCCAAGGACGGAGACAGCGGCAAACTGTACATTGTCCAGGCGCGTCCGGAAACGGTGCAGAGCCGCAGCGGCGCGCTGGTTGAGCGATATTTGCTGGAGAAAAAGGGTGAAGTGCTGGTAGAAGGGCGCTCAATTGGCCACCGGATCGGATCTGGTGCGGTAAAAATTATCTCGGACATCGCCCAGATGGACCAGATTCTGGAAGGCGATGTACTGGTCACCGAAATGACCGATCCCGATTGGGAGCCGATCATGAAACGGGCCTCGGCTATTGTCACTAATCGGGGTGGACGTACCTGCCATGCAGCGATTATCGCACGCGAATTGGGTATTCCTGCTGTGGTTGGCTGTGGCGACGCGACCAGACGCCTGGTGGATGTGGCCGAGGTGACGGTATCTTGCGCTGAAGGCGACACCGGCAACGTATACAACGGTCTGATACCCTTTGAGATCAACCGTACCGATGTAGGTACAATGCCAGAGCTGCCATTCAAGATAATGATGAATGTGGGTAATCCGGACCGCGCCTTCGATTTCGCGAGCCTCCCGAACGCAGGGATTGGCCTGGCGCGACTCGAGTTCATCATCAATCGCATGATTGGCGTGCACCCCAAGGCGTTGCTGAACTATGACAGCCTGCCAGCAGACGTGAAAAGCGACGTTGATCGCAGCATGGCGGGCTATTCCGACCCGGTCGAGTTCTACGTGCAGCGGTTGGTGGAAGGTATTGCAACGCTCGGGGCCGCTTTCGCGCCGGCACCGGTTATAGTGCGCCTGTCGGATTTCAAATCCAATGAATATGCCAACCTGATCGGAGGTGAGCTTTACGAGCCGGAGGAAGAGAATCCCATGCTTGGCTTCCGTGGCGCGTCGCGCTACGTGGCGGAGGAATTCGCTGATTGCTTCGAACTGGAATGCCAGGCAATGAAACGGGTGCGCAATGATATGGGCCTCACCAACGTTGAAGTCATGGTGCCGTTTGTCCGTACGGTCGATGAGGCGAGGGCGGTACATGACCTGCTGGAGGCAAATGGCCTTAAACGCGGCGAGAACGGCCTCAGGGTGATCATGATGTGTGAATTACCGGTCAATGCGTTGCTCGCGGATGAGTTCCTCCAATACTTCGACGGTTTTTCAATCGGTTCCAACGACCTCACCCAATTGACTCTTGGCCTGGACCGGGATTCGGGCATTATTGCCGAGCTGTTTGACGAACGCAATGACGCCGTCAAGGCGTTAATGAGCATGGCGATACAGGCCTGTAATCGGGCCGGAAAGTATATCGGCATCTGCGGGCAGGGACCCTCGGATCACCCGGATCTCGCAAAGTGGCTGATGGACGAGGGTATCGACAGTGTTTCGTTGAATCCTGACTCCGTGCTGGATACGTGGCTGTTCCTAGCCAAAGAGCACGCTTAGTAAAAACCTGTAATACAAGGTATTAGATGGAAATTATAACACCAGATCTATGCGACGCGTACCCCGAGCTGGTGCGCGTCATGGAACCCATGCTGGCGAATTTTGGCGGTCGGGAATCCTTCGGCGGCCAAATAGTGACCGTTAAGTGCCACGAGGACAATTCCAAGGTTAAGGCGCTGGCCGCCACGCCTGGCACGGGCAAGGTGATGGTCATAGACGGTGGCGGTTCCATGCGCCGGGCGCTGCTGGGCGACATGGTGGCTGACAGCGCAGTAACTAACGGCTGGGAAGGCATTATCATCTACGGCTGTGTGCGTGACGTCGACGCCCTGGCGCTGGTGGATTTGGGCGTACAGGCGCTGGGCTCGATTCCGCTGAAAACCGATAAACGCGATCTGGGTGATATCGATATACCGGTTACGTTCGGCGGCGTGACGTTTGTACCGGGCGAGTATGTCTATGCGGACAATAATGGTGTGATAGTCGCCGCAGAGCCGCTGGCAATGCCGGAGTAGTTGTAGCGACATTTTTCTGCTGCCGGCACTGCAAACGGCGCAGCGAAAAAGCGGCGGGAATTAAACGGCAATCAAAATCGATGGGGAGGCCTGAGCAAAGCCCATGATCAATAAGCGATCTAAATTGGGTTGGCTAATACGGGCCAGCGGGTTGATATTATTGAGCGAGGTCATGCTGGCCCAGCCGTCATCAGCCCTGCAACCGAAGCCAATCTTGCAGCCCGCCGAACCGGCAAAGCCGGGGCATGTAATCCTGCTGCACGGACTTGGTCGTTCAGCGGGCTCTATGGACGAGCTGGCAGAGAACCTCGCTGCGCGCGGCTACCAGGTCTGTAATATCGATTATCCCTCCACTACCACGACGATCTCAGCATTGGCTCGGGATAATGTGGTGCCCGACATCAAAGCCTGCCAGGACGATACAAATGGCCAGATCTCGTTCGTAACCCACTCTCTGGGCGGCATTATCGTGCGCGAGCTGATTAAATACGAGCTGGTGGAGAACGTGCATCGAGTGGTGATGTTGAGCCCGCCCAACGAGGGCAGTGAGTTGGTCGACAAGTTATCCAAATATTGGCTGTTTGACCTTTTCCTGGGGCCCGCAGGGAACGAATTGGGTACGGATTCGAAAAGCAAACCGAACGGTCTGGGCGCGGCTGAATTTGAGCTCGGCATTGTGATGGGGACCAGAAGCATCAATCCGGTAGGTTCGTTGCTTATTCCGGGCAGGGATGATGGCACCGTCAGCATCGAAAGCAGTAAACTCGAGGGTATGGCGGACTTTATTGAAGTGCCCGCCAATCATGCTTTCATCATGAAAAATCCCGAGGCTATTCAACAGGTTATTCACTTCCTGCAACATGGGAAATTTGATCGACCGCCGACCCTGGCGTTGGATTCTGGCCGACTATAAGCGCACTTGGGCGCTGCCCCCGTGGGAAACCGAAGGCAAGCCGGCAGAGTCTTGCTCTGCCGGCTTAACAGATCAGGCGTTCACCGCAGCCAGTATCGAATTGAATGTGCTGCTTGCGCGCATCACGGCATTAACTCTTTCCGGGTCGGCATGGTAATAACCGCCTAACTCGGCAGGGCTGCCCTGCACAGAGTTAAGCTCGCTAACAATATCCGCTTCCTTTTCCGCCAGTGATTCTGCCAGCGGCTTGAACTTGGCCGCCAGTTCGGCATCTTCGGTTTGCGCTGCCAGTGCTTGTGCCCAGTACATCGCCAGGTAGAAATGGCTGCAGCGGTTATCCAGTTCGCCGGTCTTGCGCGAGGGCGATTTGTGGTTGTCCAACAGCTTGCCTGTCGCTTCATCCAGGGTCTTGGCGAGAATACTGGCGCGCTCGTTGTGGTTCTTGAATCCAACGTCTTCCAGGGAGACTGCCAGGGCCATGAATTCACCCAGTGAATCCCAACGCAGGTGATTCTCTTCCGCGAGTTGGTGGACGTGTTTGGGAGCGGATCCGCCGGCACCCGTTTCGTACATGCCGCCACCCGACAACATCGGTACGATGGACAACATCTTGGCAGAGGTGCCCAGTTCCAGGATCGGGAACAGGTCGGTCAGGTAGTCACGTAACACGTTGCCGGTCACCGAGATAGTATCGAGCCCGCGGATCTGCCGCTCCATGGACAAACGAATTGCCTCATCATAGGACATGATGCGGATATCCAGGCCAGTCGTGTCGTGCTCCTGCAGGTATTTTTTTACTTTTTTGGCCAGCTGCATATCATGCTCACGTTCCGGGTCCAGCCAGAATATGGCCGGGGTGGCGGACTGGCGGGCCCGGGTAACGCCTAGCTTGACCCAGTCCCGCACCGGCGCGTCTTTGGTTTGGCAGGCACGCCAGATATCGCCTTTTTCAACTTCATGTTGAATCAATACTGTGCCGTCCGCGTCGACTACCCGCATGGTGCCGTCTTCGGTCATCTCGAAGGTCTTGTCGTGCGAACCATATTCTTCGGCTTTCTTGGCCATCAAGCCAACGTTCGGCACCGTACCCATGGTGGTCGGGTCGAAGGCGCCGTGGGTTTTACAGAAGTTGATTACTTCCTGGTAGATGCGGGCGTAGGTGCTTTCCGGCATTACCGCCTTGTTGTCCTTCAGCTTGCCGTCCGGACCCCACATCTTGCCGGAACTGCGAATCATTGCGGGCATGGACGCATCGACGATCACATCGCTTGGCACATGCAGGTTCGAAATACCCTTGACCGAGTCAACCATCGCCAGTTCCGGGCGCATGGCATAACAGGCTTGTATGTCCCGCTCGATTTCCTCGCGCTGCGACGACGGCAGGCCGGAAATCTTGTCGTATACGCTACCCAGGCCGTTGTTGGGGTTAACGCCCAACTGGTCGAACAGTTCGCCGTATTTATCGAACAGGTCCTTGTAGAAAACCGTTACCGCGTGCCCGAACACGATCGGGTGGGATACCTTCATCATGGTGGCCTTTACGTGCAGTGACCACATCACACCGGTTTTCTTGGCATCTTCGAGGCTTGCCTCGAAGAATTCACGCAGTTTTGCTGAACTCATGAACATGCCATCGAGCACTTCGCCGGCTTCAAGCGGGAGTTCTTTCTTGACCGTCACAGAGCCATCTTTAGCGACGAACTCGATGCGCACATCGGTTTCCTTATCGGTGGTGATAGACTTCTCGCTGGAGAAAAAATCCCCGCCTTTCATATATGCCGCATGGGAGCGTGATGCCATGCTCCATTCACCCATGGAGTGAGGGTTGTTACGGACATAAGCCTTAACCGCAGCCGGTGCGCGGCGATCGGAATTACCTTCACGCAGCACCGGGTTTACAGCGCTGCCCACAATCTTGCCGTAGCGTAGTTGAATAGACTTGGCTGCTTCGTCCTGCGGCGCTTCAGGGTAGTCAGGGATGTCATAGCCCTGGCTCTGCAACTCGGCGATGCAGACTTTGAGCTGTGGCACGGACGCGCTGATATTAGGCAGCTTGATGATATTCGCACTGGGGTCCTGGGTCAGTTCGCCCAGGAAGGCCAAGCCATCTTCCACACGCTGGTCTTCAGTAAGCTGCTCCGGAAAGGCTGACAGGATTCGCGCCGCAAGCGAGATATCTGTGATCTTGATCTCGATGTCCGCCGCGGCGGTGAACGTCCTTATAATCGGTACCAGCGAGCTAGTGGCCAGGGCAGGGGCTTCGTCGGTATGCGTGTAGTAAATGGTTTGGTTGGTGGGCATGACGTTTCCTATTACTTTTGAGTGCGGCAAGCATAAAACTCCTGCCGATAAATGTCCAAACCTATTGGGTCTGCGGGCCAGATCCTGGCTATTTTCTGGCACCTGAATGGTGGCGCAAGCCAGTCATGTTTGAGGCCGTGCTGTTGCGCGTTAAAACAACCTCATACAGCCTTTGCCCGGCTGGCATGCCTGCAGGGCTGTTTGTCATTACTGGCAATAATAATTCTACAAAATAGGGAGTGTCAAAATGCGCGATCTATGGGATGATTTAGCTAATCTATAGCTTTAGTTAGCAGTATTTATACTATGAATATATCCCGTATCGATCTCAACCTGCTGGTCTATTTCGATGTCCTGCTGCAGGAAAAGAATGTGACCAGGGCCGCTCACAAA
>CAXMOT010000183.1:0-6386 GCA_964195105.1 uncultured Gemmatimonadales bacterium
CTGGCCAGAAACCTTGTATGACACGCTGACATTAAACAAACTAATCAGAGAGGACGCCGTGTGAGTGAAGAAATATTGATTAACGTGTCCCCCATGGAAACCCGCGTAGGTATTCTGGAGAACGGGATGCTCCAGGAGATCTATGTCGAACGCTCCAGCAAGCTCGGCCTGGTCGGCAATATCTACAAGGGCAAGGTTGATCGGGTGCTGCCCGGGATGCAGGCTGCATTCGTTAACGTCGGCCTGCAAAGATCGGCCTTCATTCATACCGCCGATATCGTCTCGATCAATGAGGATGGTGTCGAGGAACGGCACAATGGTGGCGATACTATCCAGTCGTTGCTGCGCGAGGGAGAGACGATTACCGTTCAGGTCGTGAAGGATGCGATCGGCACCAAGGGCGCGCGGATGACAACCCATCTTTCGCTACCCTCGCGTTACCTGGTCTATATGCCCCGCACCCAGCACATCGGTGTGTCCCAGCGCATTGAGGATGAAGACGAGCGGGAGCGATTGCGCACCCTTGTCCAGGAGTGCATGGAAGAGCAGGAATTGCCCCCCAATAGCGGCTTTGTGTTGCGTACGGTCGCAGAGGGTGTGGGAAAGGAAGAGATTCTCGCCGATATCAAATTCCTTAAACGCCTGTGGCTTTCGGTGGAAAAAAATAACAAGGATGCTCCGGTGCCGGGCAGTGTGTATGAGGAACTGCCGCTGTACATTCGCGCGATCAGGGATTTTGTCCGCCCGGGTCTGGAAAAAATCCGGATCGATTCCCAGGAGTCTTACCATAAGCTGGTATCCTTCGTGGATTCCTTCGTACCGGAGCTCAAGGGTCGCGTCGAGTTATACACAGGCGAGCGCCCGATTTTTGACCTGTATAATGCCGAGGACGAAATCCAGAAGGCGCTCGGCAGGAAAGTGCCTTTAAAATCAGGCGGTTATCTCATATTCGACCAGACCGAAGCGATGACTACCATCGATATTAATACGGGTGCATTTGTCGGGCACAGGAATCTGGAAGAGACCCTGTTCAAAACCAATATGGAAGCGACCATCGCAATTGGCAGGCAACTGCGGTTGCGCAACCTGGGCGGTATTATCATTATTGATTTTATCGACATGGCCGATCCGGAGCATCAGCGCCAGGTCATGCGGCTGCTGGAAAAACTGCTCGAACGTGATAATGCGAAGAGCAATATTATCGGAATGTCGGAGCTCGGCCTAGTGGAAATGACCCGTAAACGCACCCGCGAGAGCCTGGAACAGGTGCTATGTAATACCTGTCCCGAATGTGACGGCAGGGGCTCGGTAAAGACACCGGAAACAGTGTCCTTCGAGATCTTTCGCGAAATTCTACGCCAGGCCAGGGCTTACAGCTCGAGCAGTTTTACGGTGCTGGCCTCGCAACCAATTGCCAATTACCTGATGGATGAGGAATCTTCCAGCCTGGCGGATCTCGAAGCATTCATCAATCGCAGTATTACGATACAGGCCGAGCCACTGTACTCCCAGGAGGAATTTGATGTGGTGTTCCGTTAGTCTATGCTGTGTTTGCTAAACCACACGCAGCGTAGCGTCGGGTGCATGGGATTGACGCCCGTTCAGCCGCAGTTAAGCTGCACCATGCGATAATCCTGGAAATCTCAGTTGGATCACGAAAGTATGCACAACCTCTTGACGCACCTGGAGAATTTGAAAAAGCTCTCATCACCAGTTAGGTGACCATGAGTTTTTCAAACCCCCCATGCACACCAATATGTTGCACATCTTTTTTCGCGCTCAACTGAGGTTTCCAGGATAACAAAGGCTAATTGAAACCCGTTGACCGCGATGGCTGTAAAAAAACTGCTCGCTAAAATAGTTCGAATAATCTGGGTGATTGTGATCCTGGTGATCCTTGTTGCCGCGAGTTATCAAAGCCTCGGGCGGGTTATGTTGCCCCGCCTGCCCCAATACCAACAATATATCGAAGACTATATAAGTGATCGTCTCGGCAGTCGTGTGGGCGTCGGTTCCATGACCGGTAGCTGGGATAATTTCCAGCCGATCATTGACTTGTATGGTGTCACCCTCAGTCCGCCCGATTTCGCCGAACCCTATGTTGTCAGCAGCATTCACCTGCAACTGGATGTATTTAGCAGCCTGTTTGCATGGCAGCCGGTGTTTACGGCGCTGGTGATCGAGGGTATTGACATCACCGCCACACAGGATGAGCAGGGTGGATGGTCGTTCGGTGGGCTGTTAGCGCAGCGCGCGTCATCCGACACCGATCCGCTGCTCGCGCTGGGCAGGGGACTAGACCTGCTGCTCAGCCAGGGACATATTGTAGTGCGCAAGTCGAAGTTGCAGCTTGCCATCGGCGATGAATCACAGACCGTGCAGATCGATGACTGGACATTCGATTGTGTGGAGGAATTCTGTTCCAGCGTTGGCAGGATCCGGTTCGAGGAAGAGCAGCAATCCCAACTTCTGATTTCCATGAACCTGTCTGATTTTGGCGAGGGTGAGGATTTTAAGCTGGAGGCGTTCCTGGAGCTGGAGCCCCTGCGGCTGGAAAAGTGGGTGCCGTTGCTGAATCTGGATACGCCGATTAATTTCAGTTGGGAGCGCTTTCAACTGGGGGGTAAGGTCTGGCTCACCTGGGAAGGCGATGCGGCAACGGATATTCGCGGATCGTTGTCCTCGTCAGAACTCAAATTGACGCCGGGGGGAGAGCAACTCGATCCGGTTCAGTACATCAGCAGCGACTTTGTATGGCAAAAAAATTCCGGTCGCGCCAATGAATTGTGGTCGCTATGGTTGAACGACTTTACGTTCAAGTGGAAAGAGGAGCTATTCGAACCGGCGCAACAGCGGTGGTCGATGTCGGGCGAGGATGGCGTGCGGCGCCTGCATGTTGTAGCCGATTCGCTTGATCTGGCGTTCACTAATAATACCTTGTTGGCGATCCAGCAATTGCCGCAGAAAATTCGCAGCGTATTAGCCACACTCAGTCCCCACGGACGATTGGCGAATGCCCATGTCACCTATGTGCTGGGCAGTGCCGACCGGGAAGATGCCCCGCCAGATGTACAATTGGAAGCCGAACTTGAAGATGTTGGGGTTTCGGCCTGGCGCAATGTGCCAGCGGGGAATGGCGTCGACGGATATATTCGCGTCACGCCCAATGGCGGCCTGGTTGATTTCAGGTCGACCGGACTGACGATGCACTTTCCGCGTTTCTATTCCAGGCCCATGGAATTTGACCAGGCCACCGGTCTGGTCAACTGGCGCAATAAGGGCCGCGGGGTATGGTTGGAAAGTGGCCTGATTAGCCTGGTCGGATCGATGGGCACGGTTGAAGGGCATTTTAGCTCGGCTACACCGCGTGACGGTGCGGAACCAAGGTTTGAAATGCTATTGGCGCTGCGCGACGCTGAGGTGCGGGAGACCCTGGGGCTGGTGCCGGATCAAAGTATCGACAAAGGACTCGTGCGCTGGTTGAACGAAGGTATCGTCAGTGGTCGAGCCAATCAAGGCCGCTTTCTGTACAGCGGGAGCACGCTCAAAGGAGCACCGAGAGAGCTGAGCAGTATGCAGTTGCTGCTGGAAGTAGAAGACGTGGAGCTGGCGTATCACAGTGATTGGCCCGCTTTGACCGGGCTTACGGCGGATATTGACGTCACCCAGGAGTCGGCGGAAATCCATGCCACAGTGGGTCGACTACTGGATCTTGAATTTGATCGCCTCGATGCAAGCTGGGGTAACCAGGACAAAACCAATGTTGTGAATATCCAGTCGCACGTACGTGGTGCTGCGGCGGACGGGATAAGCCTGCTAACTGATACGCCTGTTAGGGACGCATTGTTTGACTTGATTGATGACTTTGCCGTCACCGGCTTAATCGAGGCCGATATTGACCTGGAAATCCCGATCAGCGATGCGCAGCAACCTCGGGTAAACTTATCTCTGCTGACTAACGACATGCAGCTGGAAATTCCCTCCCTGGGACTCGCGTTTGTCGATATCAGCGGTCAATTTGATTACCAGACCGAGTTGGGCATTAGCAGCAAGCGCGCCAGCGCGAGCTTGTTTGATCGTCCCGTGACGATTGAGGTCAGCTCTGCACCGGAATCCCCGGATGAAGACGGCGAGCCCTCACGCGATCCGAATCGATACAGTACCAGGATGGTCATGCGCGGAGAGATTGACGCGGCGTCTTTATATTCCTGGGAACCCCTGCCGATATTCACTCGGTTCTATGGCAAGACAAGTTACGAAGCGGTGTTGGCTGTCTCCGACTCGGGAACTGACAAATTTACCGTCACCAGTGATCTGGAGGGGATTACGTTTGACGCTCCGGCGCCATTTGGAAAGGTGGCGGCGGAAAATATCGCCCTGCGTTATGAAATTGAGCTGGCAGATGTGCAGATTCACCGCCTGGGCTATGCTGATTTGCTGCAGACCGCACTGGTTCTGGAAGACGGTAGTTATGATCGCGGCGAAGTACGCCTCGGTGCAGAGCCGGCCATCTTTGAGGATGTGCCAGGCATCTCGGTCAGGGGCACGGTGGGTGAACTGAGGCTGCTGGACTGGTGGGACTTTTTCGCCGAGCTTGATAGCCTCGACGCCGGACCGGCTGGGGCGCCTGTGGAGCAGGGGCCCGTTGCCGAGCAGCCCGTGGCTAGTGAGGTCGAATTGCCGGTTACGGCAGCAACTGAAGCCGGGAAGCCGGCGGCTGATTCAGGTCAACCTGATGAGCCGGTCGCGAGTGCACCGCAGTCCCTGGTGTCGCGGCTCAAAGAGATCGAAATTACCGTCGATCACTTCCTCTTCGGCCAACAGCGCTTCGAGAACCTGATTCTCCAGATGGAGCAAATAGAGCAGGACTGGTGGGCGCATTTGGAAAATGAAGCCATCAAGGGCCGGGTACGTTTCTTTGCCGATACCAGTAAGCCTGCCATTCTCGAGTTCGAGTATCTGCGTTTGCCGGGGGGTGACAGTGAGGCTGAAGAGGAAGATTTCCTGGTCGATATTGTGCCGCAGGATATTCCCGCATTTGATTTTTCTGCCGACTCGGTGTGGTTGGGTGAGGAAGACTATGGCAAATGGATTTTCAATTACCGCCCCTCATCGACGGGTGCGCGCATGGAACAGTTGATTGCCGATGTCAAAGGCTTGCAGCTGGTTGGTGAATTGACCTGGGACTATGTCGATGCAAAGCATGGTGCAGGATTTAGCGGTACCGCACACAGCAGGAATCTAGATAAAATGATGACTGCCTGGGGTTATCCGCACACGATGAAAGGCAAATCCCTGAATATCAACGCCGACCTCACCTGGCCGGGCTCGCCCGTCCAGGTTGCGCCAGAGCGCGTTTCCGGACCGATGAGCATTGCAGCGGGTGAGGGGCGCTTCACAGATTTGGATTCAGCGCCGGAGGGGCTAAAAATGGTTGGCCTCTTCAATCTGAGTGCTATCGCACGTCGCATCCGCCTGGATTTTTCCGATATTACAAAGAAAGGTTTTAGTTTTGATACCATCAATGCGGAGCTGATGTTTTCCGAAGGTATTGTCTCGACACGGGAGTCACTCATTATTAATGGTCCTTCGGCCAAGCTTAAACTGGACGGCACCACCGACCTGATCAATGAGGAGTTTGACCAGAAGCTGGTGGCAGTGATACCGCTAAGTGAAAATATCCCAATCGCGGCGACTGTCCTGGGTGCTCCGCAGGTTGGCATCCCCCTGTGGCTGTTGAACAAGGCCTTCGGTAATATGTTTGATGCTTTCCAGAGTGTCGAGTACCGGGTGACAGGTCCCATTGCCGACCCGCTGATCGAGACCACCGCCCGTTACGAAAAGCGCATCAGTGAAGCCAAGGCTGCGGTTGATGGTGCAATTGAGTCCGAGAGTCCCGCGCCAGCCGCTCCGGATGCGGGGCCTGATCCATGATATTTTCTCGCATGCCTGACGCATCACGGCTGGCGTTTGATCCGTACCGAGGACGTGATCTAACTGCGGTTTGCAGGATAACATTAAACCTCATCCGTAAGTCGGTAGCTATTTCAGGGAGTTATCTATGACCAGAGTGGCCGCGATTCAAATGGTGAGCGGCGCCGATATTGCAGAAAACCTGCGGTCTGCCAGACGCCTTGCCGAACGCGCTGTCACCGACGGAGCCAGGCTCATCCTGCTGCCAGAAAATTTTGCCCTGTTGGCGGCGCAAAAGCTCTATCCCGCAGGCGTTGCGGAGCGCACTGCCAAAGGGCCGATGCGCAGTTTCGCCAGCCAGCTTGCGAGCGAATTGGGTACCTGGGTGATAGCCGGGAGCATACCGGTTGCGATGCGTCCCGACGGTACCCTCCTGGACGAGCGGGTGCGCGCGGTTTGTTTCGTTTACGATG
>CAXMOT010000184.1:0-4908 GCA_964195105.1 uncultured Gemmatimonadales bacterium
ACCAGGCGCAGAGCCTGCAGCTCGAATCGTGCGTCGGATATCGCCTGTTGGCAGGCGCCCAACTGGTGCTCCAAGTGCTCAATCTCCGCGTTGCGGATGCTGGCGTTATTGACCTGCAACTGGCGCAAGCGGTCAACCTCCGCACCTAACATTTGTTGTACGCGTTGCCGGGCTGTATCCAGAACTTTGGGTAGTGCCTGCTCACTAAACCCCTGTGCATGTCCCACCAGCCGCTCGATGTCGTTGCGCACCTGTTTCACGATACTCTGGGCAGTCTGGCGTTTGACCCGTTGGCATAGCTCATCCAGCTTCCGCTGCTTGAGAATCCCCGAAAGGTCCTTGCCGCCAATATTAACCAAGGTCCGGAACGGTGTGATTGGCAAATAACGATCCACCTGCAGGAACTTCGGCGCAACATAGGCGATGCTGAAGAACGCCTCCAGTAACAGGGTGCCGGGCTGCACACCGGGCAGTTTGAGCGTCGCGACCGTAGCGTTGCCCACTTCGCTTTCAAGTGTCATCGCCATGGCTTCGGCTAACATCGGGTGTTCCCAGCTGACAAACTCCATGTCTTCGCGGGATAGCGCAGTTTCACGATCAAAGCATACGGTGGTGCTCTCGTCCCCCAATCCCGGAAAATAGCTGGTACGCATATGGTCGGTGGGGTGCAGCACCCAGGCGTGGGCAGAATGTTCCTCATGATCGACGCCATAGGTATCCAGCATCCGGCCCAGGTATCCGGCCAACAGGGTCGGGTTTTCTTCCGCCTGGATCAACGTTATCACGTCTTGGGCAACGGCCTTGTTGCAGGAGTTTAATTCGATCAGGCGATCACGCCCCTCCTCCATCGCGTGCTTGACCGCCAGGGTGTGTTCCGCGGTGTCCGCAACCAGGCTCGAGTGCTCACCGGTCGGGTTGTGCAAAGCAACGTCGAGACGGCTCGCAAACTGTTCATAAATCGCATAAGCGGCCGAACAACTTTCAGCAAAGATATTCAGGCCGTGGTTGTACCATTCCAGCAACACCTGCTGTGCGGAATCTTCTATATACGGCACATGGATATTGACCGCTTCGGTCTGCCCGATACGATCGAGTCGACCGATACGTTGCTCCAGCAAATCAGGGTTGAGGGGCAGGTCAAACAACACCAGGTGATGCGCGAACTGGAAGTTACGTCCCTCGCTGCCGATTTCGGAGCAGACCAGCACCTGCGCGCCCATTTCGTCATCCGCAAAATAGGCGGCCGCGCGGTCCCGTTCGATAATACTGAGACCTTCATAAAATGCCGCGCTGCGAATCCCAACACGCAGGTGCAGATGCTGCTCCAGCGCCGTCGCGGTTGAGGCATTGGCACAGATCACCAACACCTTTTCCGGCTTGAGTTTATTCAACAGGTCGATCAGGCATTTTACCCGCGGGTCCTGTGCCAACCATTCGCTATCTTCGACGGCAAGTTCCGGGCATAACGCATCCGCGCCACCCGGGGTTTCATAAAGCACCGGCAAGGCAAGCGGGTACGTGGTCAATTTGCGCTCGGGAAATCCCTTGATGGCCGCCCGGGTATTGCGCAGGAACACGCGTCCCGTGCCGTGGCGATCAAGCAGCTTGGCCACCAGCTTATCGATTTCCTGCTGATTCAGGTCGGCAGATTCCGGTGCATCTGCGCCCAGGTAGGTCGCCAGTTGCTCCTGCATCGTCGCGGAGAGTTCACCCGAACCATCCAGCAGGTTGCGCAGCGTATCATTCAGCGCGTGGTAGCCTTGCTCCTCGTTCATAAAGTCCGCAAAACTGTGGAACCGCGCCGGATCCAGCAAGCGCAGTCGTGCAAAGTGACTCTCGGCACCCACTTGCTCCGGAGTCGCAGTTAACAGCAACAGTCCACGGCTCTTCAGGGCGAGCGCTTCAATACATCGGTAATCATGGTACCGTTCATCCTGGTCCGCGGCATCGTTAGCCTCATGCCAATGCAGGTGATGCGCTTCGTCCACCACGACCATGTCCCAGTCCGCCGCTACGGCTTGGGCCAACACATCCGCCTGGCCGGTGAGGATGTCCTGGCTACAGATAATCAGCTGTTCACTTTCAAAGGGGTTAGTATCGTCCTCTGACAGCGCGGCAAGCCGGTCTTCGTTAAACAGGGCAAAGCGCAGATTGAAACGCCGCAGCATCTCCACCAGCCATTGATGTACCAGCGTATCGGGCACGATGATCAATACCCTGCTCGCCATCCCGGTGTGCAACTGGTAGTGCAGGATCATGCCCGCCTCAATCGTCTTGCCCAGGCCGACTTCGTCAGCTAGCAACACCCGGGGCGCAAAACGCTGCGCAACCTCGTAGGCAATATAGATCTGGTGCGGCAAAAAGCTGGTGCGCGTACCGAGCAGGCCGCGTGCCGGAGATTGCTGCAGGCGATTCAGGTGTTCGAGTGTTTCACAGCGCAGCTGGTACGCTTTGAGATCGTCCAACTGACCGCTGGTCAGGCGTTGCTTGGGCGTTGCCAGCTCGATAAAACAGTTCAAGTCCAGCTCATCAACGCGCTGACTGTTGCTGTCGGCATCATGGCACTGGTACAACAGCCGGCCGGCGTATGGAATAACCTCGTCGACTACGCACACCAGGTCGTCGCTGGTATTAATGGTATCACCGGGCTTGTATTCGATGCGTGAGAGCGGCGCGTTGTCGTTGGCATAAGTGCGTTGCTCACCGGCGGCGGGAAAACTGATGCTCACCAGGCGCCCGTCAATATCCGCAATAATGCCTAACCCTAAATCTGTTTCTGTGTGGCTAACCCAACGCTGCCCAACTGAAAAATCCATGCAGTACCTTAAAATAAAATAATATGGCCAAATTCGCTGCAATCGCGCCCTGCACGCGCAATGAATTATGCCCGCAGCAAGAGAACGACTGATCCGCAGGGGCGCATCATACCTGAACATAAAATTTGTGAAATTGTTTTTACGAACGGCCTCTAATCCAGCAGCCTGGATTGCAAAACTTTAAGTTCTACGCCGGTAAGCCGGGTGCAGATATCGCGCAATTCGACTAACGACACTTCTCGCGCTTCCATCAGGCGCCGCGCCACGTCGTCAATCGTCTTTGCGTTACCGGTGCGGCGGCGAATTTCCTGGTCGAGTTCGGCGAACAGCACTGCTGCCCGGGCCGTCGTTGTGCCATTGGAGCTAGCAGTGCGCAAGGTTGTTACCGCTTTGCCCCAGTCAGCTAACCCGTCAAGCACCCGGGTCCGTCGATTGGCGGTAATCCCGCCCGCTCGATATAACAGTTCAAAGGAATAAAATTCCGCGAGCCCTTCCACAATCCAGTCGTCATTGCCGCTGGCCCGCAGGCGGGTAACCACATGGATAACCTCATGGGCCAGCGAACTGGTGCCATTTTCGCTTACCAGTGGACGATCAGAATGCAGGTACAGCGAGTTCGAAGCGGACAGGCCACCCCGCCACATCGGATCGTCCGCGCCGACCACCAGCAACTTTTCAGGGACCTGGCCGAAGGCCTTCTCTACTTGTGGCCACAGCAGCGTTAGAAAAACGAGTCTGTCCATGCGGCGCAGGCTATCGCCTCGCGGTGCGCCAACGATAAGCTCTGATGCGCCCACTTTATTACGTCGCAGCCCTAGTTTTCCGGCAAGGATCCAGCCAGTAGGACGATCAAAACCCCGTTCCGGATTATCAATCAGGAAATGACGGACCCTGCCGCTGTGATTCCCGCCATTGTTACTGGCGCGGTCGCTGGGCCAACCGGTGACCACGGAGGTCCAGGAGGCCGGCAACTTAACCGCCAACGTTGCCTTTGCAGTTGCTCCCCTGACCGCGGTCGCGGCCACCGGCGGCACCAGGTCGTCGCCACGAAAGAGTGCCCAGTCAGGTGTCATACGGGCATCGAATTCGCCATCGTCACGTACGTGGGTGATTTTTGCGACCAGGCTCATGCGCGCATTCTCAGGCGGAGGTATCCAGGTCGCTTGACCAGCGTCGATTACCAACTCGCCATTGGCGGTTATCTCGCTATGGATTTCGGGATCGATAGTAAACTTGAGTTGGGTTAGCAGCCCGGCGGGCTCGATCTCGATAGAGACCTGGGCCCGATCCTTTAGCGGTTGCAACTCAACCGTGTAATCGACGTTATAGGAGCGCGGACCAGCCGGCGCGCAGGCGCTTAGCATGCACAGCGACAACGCCAGACACAGGCCTTGAAGAAAGGAACGGAGAACCAAAATCATAGAGCGCTATGATAGGCGAGAACGCGCCAACATTCACCTGCAGATATGCCAGGACCCTCTGCTTTTGCAGGGTTAGTACACAGCCGGGTATGGCGTCGGCACATAGACCTGCAGTTTATAGTTAGACTCCAGGAACGTTACCAGGTCGATGAGCTGGCTGACGGTCATCAGTGAATTGTAATTCGGCATCCTGGATTGACCCTCGCTCTGGATCATCTCACTGGGATAACCTTTTACCAGGCGATGGGATGGATTGATCACTGCGGTCACCAGCTCGGCATAGGTTTTACTTTTAGAGGTTGTGCCACCCAGCCTGACGGTGATTTCGGGAGCAGGCTCGCTCGCTTGCTGTGCGATATCGCCAATCGTGTGGCAGGCATTGCAGTTCAACGCGGTAAATGCAATTTTTCCCGCTTCGACGTTCCCCACTGGCAAACTGAAACCCCGGGGAGATGCAGGTCCAGTATCGCAGCCGATGATCGCTCCAAATGCCAACGCCATAAACACCAGCAATAACTTCTTCATATTGTCCTCCTATCGAACATAGCGCCGCGGCAGGTTTACATAAAGGGCCGGGGCGGGTTAATACTCAGCATTGCCAATTAGCATACGACTATCACCCACAGAGGAATTGATCTGGCTCAAGCAATTGGGGTTTTGTGCCCGGTGGC
>CAXMOT010000185.1:0-8572 GCA_964195105.1 uncultured Gemmatimonadales bacterium
CCTGCCAGATCAACTGCCAACCCGCTTCACTCGGGTCCGCCGCATGCGTGATCTTGCCGTGCTCAACCGATGTAGCGCTATGTGCCAAATCGCCTGTAGCGGATTCCTTTGAACAGCCTGCCCCGATAACAACGCTAACAATAATCGCCATTATGGCGCGAATGCCGATCCCCAAAAAAGAACCCGTCATGGATGTAACACCTCTTATTATTTGATCAGATCTAATAGATGATTCAAGTGCTTCTCGCCGCGCTGCAGCAGCACTTTTTCCTGCCCACATTTTGCCAGGGCACAACCATACCAGAATTATTTACTATATGAAGAGCGCTGCGACGACCGGTAGCCAAAGCGCGCCAGGACGGTGTAAAGACCATCACGCGCCGCGTCAGGATAAGCCCGGTTATTCGAAGGGGTATTTAAAGTCCCACTCCGCCCGCATGCTATCCATGATGGCCATAATCGCCACCGTTTCATCCAGGGGAATGATGTCACTCTCGAGTTTGCCGGCCCGCAGGCAAGTCACGACTTCCGCTACCTGGTAGGTAAACCCGTTACTGGCATTCTCAGCCACCACTGATTCGGTGGAGGTGATCTTGCCGGTGCCGTCGTGAATGGCAACGCTGAACTCCTGGCCGTCCTGAAAACGCGGATAGTCTATATGGCCCATGCTGCCATACAGCATCGCCTCGGGTTTCATCGCCAGGTTATAGCTGGTCGCAATTACCGCACTGCACCCGGATGGAAACTTGAACTGGTAGGTAGCGAACTCATCAACGCCGGTATCGCTGAAGCGCGCCATGGATTTTATTTCGCTGGGAAGTTGCCCCAGCACGTAGCACACAAACGTAATAGGATAGATACCCATGTCCAGCGTGACGCCGCCCGCCAATTCGGGCGTGACCAGGCGGGCCCTGTAGTGCGGAGGAACGATCCCGCCGAAGTCGAGGCGCAGGTGCTTCAAATCACCAATACAACCACTGGCAAGGGTTTCCTTAAGGGCAAGCATGCTCGGAAGAAACCGGGTCCAGATCGCCTCCATCATGAAGCAACCCTTTTCCCTGGCCAGTTCAACTAGTTCCCGGGCTTGCTCGGCATTGACTGTGAACGGCTTCTCGATCAGCAGGTTCTTACCAAAACTTAACGCCAGCAGCGCGTTCTCATGGTGGAGATTGTGGGTCGTGGCGATATAAACGACATCAATAGCCGGGTCGCCCAGCAGGGCCTCGTAATCGGCTGCCGCGGTGATACCAAATTCGGATGCAAACGCGGCGGCTTTCCCCGGCGTGCGCGATGCCACCGATACCAGTTCGCTATCGGAATCCAGCGCCACGGCCTTAGCCAGTTTATGGGCGATGATACCCGCCCCGATAATGCCCCAGCGGATTTTCGGCTGATCGTTCATATTAAAACCCGGTAATTTATCAGGCGGATTGTGCGGATAGTCGCACCTTGCCCTTTGTGCAGGATATTTAAAACCAACGGCGGGCGCTGTCGCGCCCGCCGAGGTGTTATTGAGTTAGCCGATACTGTCAGGCAATCGTGACAGAGTCGTCCAGGTATACATCCTGAATAGCGTTGAGCAGTTCGACACCTTCACCCATCGGCCGCTGGAATGACTTACGTCCGGAAATGAGGCCCATACCGCCAGCGCGCTTGTTGATGACCGCTGTGCGCACCGCCTCTTCCAGGTCATTCTCTCCTGAAGCGCCGCCCGAATTGATCAGCCCGATGCGTCCGGAAAAGCAGTTCAGTACCTGGTACCTAACCAGGTCGATGGGGTGATCAGAGCTGAGCTCGCTATAAACCTTGGGATGGGTCTTGCCAAACTTGATGGCGTTATAGCCGCCATTATTTTCAGCCATTTTTTGCTTGACGATATCGGCGCCAATAGTGGCCGCCAGGTGATTCGCCTGGCCGGTCAGGTCAGCCGAAGTATGGTAATCAACCCCGTCTTTTTTGAATCCGCTGTTACGCAAATACGCCCACAGTATCGTCACCATACCCAACTCGTGGGCACGTGCGAAGGCTTCGCTGACTTCCTGGATCTGGCGCCGTGATTCCTCCGACCCGTAATAGATAGTCGCCCCCACCGCAACCGCGCCCTGGTCAAACGCCTGCTCGACACTGGCAAACATGGTCTGGTCATACATATTAGGGTAAGACAGGATTTCGTTGTGATTGATCTTTACGATAAGGGGTATTTTATGGGCGTACTTCCTGGCTACGGTACCGAATACGCCGAAGGTAGAAGCTACCGCGTTACAGCCACCCTCTATCGCCAGCTCGCAAATATTTGCCGGGTCAAAATAGATCGGATTGGGCGCAAACGACGCGCCGGCCGAATGTTCGATACCCTGGTCAACGGGCAAGATAGAAACATAACCCGTGCCGGCTAAACGGCCATGACTATAGAGTGCCTGGAGATTACGTAACGTCGCGTTTGAACGATCACCATGGACCGCAACGCGCTCAATGAAATCCGGACCCGGGAGATGTAACGTATCCCGCGGCACGGTGTTGCTTGTGTGGCCCAATAAATATTCGGCGTCGTCTTTTAAAAGAGATTGAATAGATATGCTCACTGCGCTTCCTCGGCTTGACAGCCATTAACTATAATTATAGGTATGTGTGTAGGCAGGCTTGTGCGCAAACATTTAGTACGCAACACCAGCTGCACTGCACCGATTATAACGCCGAAAGAGTTTTTTATGCGACCAGTCAATCATCAAAACAACTGATTATTTTCCTTTGCAGCCCCATAATCCGCCGTAATCCCCAAATTGGCAATCGCCGCCAACAAGCGGATAATAAGGACAACATAGTAAATGGCGCAATTGCGCCGATCGCCGTAATCCAGGTATTCACATGAACATTGATCGTGATATCACCATCGATCTCGCAACGCTCGCCGATGCCAGCGAAATCGCGCTCATGTCGCGGGATTACATCGAGGCAGGGCTGGGCTGGTCTTGGACAGCATCCCGGGTGGGCGAATCGGTCAAGGACCCGGAAACCGTAGTTTCATTGGCTAAGGCAGGTCACACGATCGCCGGCTTTGCCATCATGCGCTTCGGGCAAGGCAGGGCGCATCTGAACCTGCTTGCCGTAAGGCCGGCTTATCGAGACCAGGGCCTGGGCAGCTACTTGATTCGGTGGCTTGAAGAAACCGCGCGCACCGCCGGCACCTTTGCCGTATCACTCGAACTGGTTGCTAGCAACGCCTCTGCGCGGCGCTTCTATGAAGGCCTGGGTTATCAACGGGTGACCCGCATCCCGGGTTATTACCGCAATAACACCGCCGCCCTGCGCATGGCCAGGGACCTGCGTATCGACGCTTAACCAGCAACCTTAAGCGCATCCACAGCGAAACAAGGAGACACTCGCAATGACCGCATTCAGAACTGAAACCGACAGCATGGGCAGTGTCGATGTGCCGCTCGACGCACGTTATGGAGCCCAGACCCAACGTGCCGTAAACAACTTTGTGATCAGCGGCCTGGTCATGCCGGCGGCCTTTATCACGGCACTGGCGCAAATTAAACTTGCCGCAGCCATGACCAATTCAGAGCTCGGCCTGCTCGACCCCCGTATCGCCGACGCCATCATCAAAGCCAGCCAGGCCATCGCTGGCGGCGATTATCACGGCGAATTCCCCATCGACGTGTTCCAGACCGGCTCCGGCACCAGCTCCAACATGAACGCCAACGAGGTTATCGCGGCACTGGCAGGCGAGACCCTGGGCGCGCCGGTTAATCCCAACGATCATGTCAACATGTGCCAAAGCAGCAATGATGTGGTGCCCACCGCGATCCACCTTAGTGCGGCAACCCTGCTGGCCAACGCGTTGGTCCCGGCGCTATGCCACTTGCAGCAAGCGCTGCTTGAAAAAGCCACCAAGGTAGACAAGTACGTTAAAACCGGCCGCACCCACCTCATGGATGCCATGCCAATTCGAATGAGCCAACAACTGGATGGCTGGGCAGCCCAGGTCAGCGCCGGAATCACCGAACTCGAAACGCTGCAGCCACGCCTACACGCATTGGCACAGGGTGGCACCGCTGTCGGCACCGGCATCAATGCCCACGCCGACTTCGCCGGCTTGTTTGCCGTCAAGTTAAGCCAGGTTACCGGGCTGGACCTGCGCCCGAGCGACAATTACTTTGCCAGCATGGGCAGCCAGGACACCGCGGTGGCATTGTCGGGCCAGCTCAAAACCATCGCGGTTAGCCTGATGAAGATCGCCAATGACCTGCGTTGGATGAATTCCGGCCCCCTCGCAGGACTGGGTGAGATCGAACTGGAACCCCTGCAACCGGGTTCATCCATTATGCCGGGAAAGGTTAATCCGGTAATCCCCGAAGCGGTCGCGATGGCATCCGCCCAGGTCATTGGTAACGACGCCACCATCACCCTCGCCGGGCAATCCGGTAATTTCGAGCTAAATGTGATGCTGCCGGTGATCGCCTATAACCTGCTGCAAAGTATCGATCTGCTCGCCAACAGCGCTACTCACCTCGCCGACAAGGCAATCGCCACTTTTACCGTCAAACAGGATAAGCTAACCGAAACGCTGGCCCGCAACCCGATTCTGGTGACCGCGCTTAACCCGATAATCGGTTACCAGCAAGCCGCCGAAATCGCCAAGCTCGCCTACGCCAGCGGTCGGCCGATAATCGATGTCGCGATGGAGCAAACCAACCTGAGCCAGGAAGAACTGGAAGAACTGCTGGATCCCGCCAAACTGACCGCCGGCGGGATTGTTAGTGCGGGTAACCCGGAGGGGCAGTAATACAGAAAGTGAGTTTAAACTACCGTCCTTCCGGCATATCACTACATGGACGTTGCTTAAGTTAGAGCAATGCGGGAGAAATTGATGAGGCAGGGATCGCAACCTCCTAACTATTATAGTTATCCAGATTGCTTCGCTTCGCTCGCAATGACACTTATAGTGTTGTCGAATAACAATTGGTCTAAAAGTCACACAAGAAACCCTGATTATGATCATCGAACAAATCTGGACCGGTAATCCATATCGCAACTTCAACTACGTCGTAGCCTGCCCTGAAAGCGGAGAAGCGCTGGCCATTGACCCACTCGACCATGAAAAATGCCTGGCGGTTGCGGCACAGCGCGGCTGGCGCATTACGCAGGTACTCAACACCCATGAGCACGGTGATCATACCGGCGGTAATCAGCCCATTATCGCCGCCACTGGCGCGAAGCTGTTGGCGCACCAGAACGCGACCATACAGGGGGTCGACATTGGGCTAACCGGTGGATACGTCGTTAAGGTTGGTAGCAGTGTCCAGCTGCTCGCCCTCGACACGCCCGGACACACCATGACCCATATATGCCTGCTGTCGAAAACCGATGAACCCGCGCTGTTTTGCGGCGACACGCTGTTTAATGCCGGCGCCGGCAATTGCCACAACGGCGGCCACCCGAACGAGCTATACCACACCTTCGCCACCCAACTGGCAACGCTGGACGAACGCACCCGCATTTTCCCGGGCCATGACTACATCATCAACAACCTGGAGTTTACGCTCAACCGCGAACCGGACAATTCCCGGGCGCAGGCGCTGCTCGATGAGATCAGTGCCCAGGATCCGAATGCAGCACTGATCACCACGCTCGCCCTGGAAAAGGAAATAAACACCTTTTTCCGGCTGGACAATCCGACGATTATCGCCCGACTGCGTGATGAATTCCCGGATCTTCCCGACAACCCGGACCCCAAGACGGTGTTCCTCAAGCTACGCGAACTGAGGAATAGCTGGTAAAAAACTTGATCCAGGTCCTGTAGAGCATAAAAAAGCTCCAATATGTGCCAATTACTCATTGTCTGCCGTAATTGAAATGGGTAGTATTTACTGACTAGGGACCATAATAAAAAAGGAATACAGAACCATGAACAACGGAATGAAAGCATTACTTGCGTGTGTGTTTACGCTCTTTTCAACTCAGCTACTCGCTGAATTCAGCTACGATTACGTGTCCACATCCTATGTCGATTTTGAAGCAGACCTCGGCTTGGGGTTCGATGCTGAAGCGGATGGCTTCCAGATCGACGTTTCAAAAGACCTGGGCGGAAATGTTGTTATCACGGCAAGCTACATCGATGTCGAGTTTGACGACTATTCAGGCACCATAAGCGGAGTCGATACTGCAATAATGAACGTCGAGACGGATGGCTACTCCATCGGCATCGGCGGCCATGCACCCCTGACCCACACCCTCGATTTTGTTCTTGGCATGAGCGCCGGAACTGAAAGCCTGTCGGGAGATTTTGAGGTTGATGGTGAGACAATATTGCGTATCGACGGCATTGATGCCGATTACTGGGGCGCCCTGATCGGCCTGCGCTACCTGATTGTCAAGCAGCTGGAACTCAATGGTACCATCGGCTATGACCAGGTCTTCCATTCGGATGTCAGTGATCTTGCCGGCGACGGTGGATTCAGGTTCGGTGCGGGGCTGCGCTTCCATCCCATCGACCAAATGTCTCTCGGCGCCAATTTTGAGACGACCGAAGATTCCGAAGCAGACACCATCAGGGTAGACGTCCGCTACCAGTTTTAAATCCGCGGCGACGTACCAGACACCACGCAGAAAAAGCCCGCTTATGCGGGCTTTTTCCATTCTGTACTGCCCCTTCCCGTCCGGCATTTTCAGTGCAATCCTGCGCCAGGCTGCAGGAACATGCACGCGATCTATACACCGACAAAGCCTAGTTAGATTTACAACCTAAAGAATAGTTTCCGCCCAGGTACTGCGTGGAGTTTCCCCCTGCGCCTCCAGTGTTGCACTGATAAATTCATTAAACAGCTTAACCCTGAGAGGCAAGTAATCTCTTTTAGCATATAAGAGGTACACCCCGGCCCCGGCCTGGCGCATACTCTTGAATATTGGAAGTAATTCGCCGGATGCCAACCAGTTGCGTGCGATAAAATGCGGCACCTGGGCCAGCCCAAGTCCTTGCACGCACATTTCGGCCATCGCCTCGCCATCATTAACGATGAATTGTCGACCCGGATCAAATTCGGGGTCCCTTCCCGGCATCATCACAGGTAACAGCTTACCCGTTTGCTTAAACCGGAAGCGGATCCAGGAATGCTGCTCAAAATCATCTGGGCCTGTCGGCGTTCCGTACTTCTCCAGATAAGACTTGCTGCCACAGACAATAAAATCTATCGGGCTAAGCTGGCGAACGATTAACTGACTATCCTGGACAGACCCGGATCGTATCGCAATATCAACACCCTGCTCGATGATATCCACATAGGCATCGTCAAACCGAATATCGATACTGATATTAGGGTAACGCTGGCAAAACTCTCGCAGCATCGGACGGATATACAGCCGTCCATAGGAGACAGGCACACTCAACTTCAGAGTACCTGATGGATCTTCGTTCTGGTTTTTCAGCCTTTCTTCACAAGCCGTCAGGTCCTCCAGTATCCGGCGGGCAGTCGTCGCGTATTGCTGCCCGGCAGGCGTTATTGTTAACTGCCGCGTGGAGCGCAGCAGCAACTGAACCCCCAAGTCATTTTCCAGGCGAACTATTGCCTTACTTACCGTTGACGGATCAGTACCAAAAGCCCTGGCAGCCGCCGCAAAACTACCACCATCAAGTGTGGCGACAAAAAACCGCAAAGATCGAATCTTATCCATAGCATCAGGAATTGGTTGTTAGTGAATTTAATTCACTACAGATAATACAAAATACCTATTTAATCATCAATCCAGATCACTACAATGGGTAGCATCTTCTTCTAAATACCTACATTAAGGATAAACTATGACTATTAACTGGCTAAAAGCCCCCGCTCACTCACTGCTTACAATCCTGATTCTCTGCTTCGCAATAGCTGCTCCCAGCCACGCAGCCGATAAGCGTATTGGCATACTAGTCTACGATGGCGTTCTCACGTCGGATGTTACCGCACCCCTGGAAGTTTTTGGCATAGCAAGTCGCCTCACCTGGTTCAGCGACTATGAGCCGGTCACCATTTCAGTAACAAAGCAAGACACCATAACCACAGAAGAAGGCCTGGAAATCGGGGTTGATGCCTGGATCGGGAATGCGACAGATCTGGATGCCCTGATCGTAACCTCCAGTTACGACATGGACCCGCTTATTGGAAACAGTCAATTAATTAGCTTTATCAAAGCGACTTCCATTAAATCGACTTGGATGGCCAGCAACTGTTCCGGCGCCTACTTACTCGCAGAAGCCGGTCTGCTAGATGGCAAACAGGCAACAACCTGGTCTGGCGGCGAAGCAGACCTGCAGAAGCACTACCCGAAAGTGAATGTACAGGAGAACAGAAATTTTGTTGTTGATGGCAATATTATTACTTCTAACGGCAGTCTGGTGAGCTACCAGGCGGCGCTAAAGCTTCTCAGCCTAATGAGCTCCAAGTCAAAAGCACAGGAAGTTGCAGATACCCTGCAGTATTCACGCTTTTCCGATAAAGAGTTTTAACCTGCAGCCAGGAATAACCCGTTCCGCGCAGGATATTACGCCCCGGGGTGCTCCCGGCCTGCATCGAAAACCTTATCCGCGCAA
>CAXMOT010000186.1:0-20706 GCA_964195105.1 uncultured Gemmatimonadales bacterium
GATTCAGCGAGCCGAGAAGCGGTTGCCCGCTAGGCGCGATTCGCAGGAAATGGCTAGCCCTTGCCAAGAATCGGAACAACGCGGGTGACCGCTTATCGGCTCGCCCTACGGGAGCTTGCCAGATGATCCAATACGGCGTTGCAACCCTTGAAAAGGGCTGGCCATTATCTGCAGGCTGCGTCTTGTCTTGAATCATCTGGTAAGCTCTGCATCCTAAGTTATCAGGTGGTTAGAGTACTTGCCCTGCCTGGAACAGACCCAGGGTTTGCCCTACACCCTCTATATCCGCGCCGGCAATGACGGTGAAGGCACTCGCACGGGCATCGAGCGTATCGTGGCCGGACTCAAATGGCACCGAGTACAGGCGCCACTCATTTTCCGGGGTGAGTTTACCGCCGAGTTTGTCGCCCAAAGCGAAACGCTGGGCATGACCGTCGCCGCCGGGCTTGAAGCGGGCATCTATTAAACCCGTACAGCGGGCTAAGCCGGCGCGGATTCAGGTAATCCTAGAAACCTCAGTTGAGCGTGAAAAAGATGTGCAACACATTGATGTGCATGGGGAATTTGAAAAACTCATCGTCACCTTATCGGTGATGAGAGCTTTTTCAAATTTTCCAGGTGCGTCAAGAGGTTGTGCATACTTTCATGATCCAACTGAGGCTTTTAGGATAATGGTTTGATCTCCTGCTCGCGACAGACCTGACGGATTATCCGGTATGCAACCAAACTCGCCAGCACATTGCCGCAGGCGGCACCGACAAACAGTCCGGTGATACCAGCGAAATGGGCGCCCAGCCACGCCAATGGCAGGTAAAGCACGGCCAAACGAATTGCCGCAATCAGCAACGCCGTGCGCGGACGCTTGAGCACATTAAGGGAAACCATGCATAAAATGACGATGGCCTGGGCCCCATAGGTCAACGGAATAATCAGCAAAAACATCCTGATAATCCTCAGCACCTCGGGATCATCGCTAAACGCACCCGCAATGACGGGCGATAACAGCAACAACAGCAGGTAAACACCAGCCTGGAAGAATACACTAAACCGCAAGCTACCCATCAATGCGTGATAGGCGCGATGTTCTTTACCCGCGCCCACATTCTGGCCGATGAACATCGGCAAGGTTGAAGACAGCGCAAATACGATAATCAACGCCAAGGCTTCCAGCCGTGCGCCGACGCCAAAACCGGCAACGGCGGCCGGCCCGTGCATGGCAATCATGCTGGTCATAACCGCCGCTGCAAATGGGGTCATGATATTGGCAGCCACTGCGGGAATACCAATATTCAATAACGCCCGTCCGTTTGGCACCAGGTGCGCCGCCCTTGGCATACTTAAATCCAGCATTTTCTCCCGATAGAACAGCACGAGGCACAAACAGATCCAGGTGATAAAGCCCGAGATAACCGTCGCCAGTGCTGCGCCGGACACACCAAGGCGAGGAAACGGACCGACGCCAAAAATAAGCAACGGATCGAGAATAACGTTAATTACGGACAGCAGTGCGAGCAGCAACGCCGAGGATCTTATATCGCCGATCGCTCGCAACGCAGTACTGCCACTAATAGACAACATCAGGAACGGCGCGCCAAGCAACCATATAGTCATATAGCCCCTGATGAGTGGCATAACCTCTTCGGTCGCCCCCATCGCATTGAACAACGGGTCGATAGTTGCCAAACCGACGCCAATAATCAGTACGGAAACCACGAGGCCCAGAATTTTACCATCGGTGATCAGGCGGGCCGCTTCCGAGTGACGACCCTCTCCCACCAAACGCGAGGTAAGAACGGAAATAGCCATGCCCACACCCAATGCGATATTGATAACAATCTGGGTGATAGGAAGCGCGAAGCTCACCGCCGCCAGTTCGGTTGTACCCAACATGCCAATGAAGAACGCATCGGCCACACCTAACAACATCATGGAAATAATACCGAACACCATGGGCATGGTGAGGCGAATCATTAGAGGCCGGATGGGTTCGCTGGTAATGGCCTGGGTACGCTGTGCTGCCTTGACGGGAATAACGGCGGCTCCTGGAAAAATTTATGGGCGTGGCTAACGGGTACTCTTACAGCCTGAATACTAAGTTATCAGGTGGTTAAATAACTATAACACTGGACAGATCAGCTATCCCAGGCGGGTGATCAAGCTGGATGTATCCCAGCGACCACCACCCATGGCCTGGACCTCTGCGTAAAAGCTGTCCACCAACTCTGTCACCGGGATCGCAACACCATGCGCACCGGCTTCTTCCATAGCGATATCGAGATCCTTGCGCATCCAGTCCACAGCAAAGCCAAAATCGAAATCCCCGCCCAGCATGGCCTGGTAACGATTTTCCATCTGCCAGGATTGCGCCGCGCCCCTGGAGATGGCATCAACCACGGCCTCGCCATCAAGGCCGACCCGCCGCGCGAAATTTAGACCTTCCGCCAAACCCTGTAAAAGACCCGCGACGCAAATCTGGTTAACCATCTTGGTGAGTTGCCCACTTCCTGACGGCCCCATCAGCTTTAGCACTTTTGCATAACAGCCCATCACCGGTCCTGCAGTTTTAAAACAGGCCTCATCACCGCCCACCATAATCGTTAGCTTGCCTGCTTCCGCCCCCGGCTGGCCTCCCGAAACAGGGGCATCCAGGTAGCCGAAACCAGCCTGTAGCGCGAGTTCATTCAACTCCCGCGCGATCTTTGCCGACGTGGTGGTATGGTCCACAAACACCGCACCCGATTTAATACCTTGAAAAGCACCCTCCTGACCGAGGGTTACCTCTCGCAGGTCATCATCATTTCCAACACAGGAAAATATGAAATCAGCGCCTTGCACAGCCTGCGCCGGCACAGTGGCCAAATCGCCGGGATACTGTTCACACCAGTCCAGTGCCTTTTGCCGGGTTCGGTTGTACACGGTTACCTGGTGACCGGCCTCCGTGAGATGCCCGGCCATTGGATAACCCATTACCCCGAGCCCCAGGAAGGTAACCCGCATGCGATAATCCTCTCAAATAATCCAGATTACAATTGAACGAAAGATACAGCCAGCGAGGTTAACAGACCACCGACTGCATCTCGGCCAGGCGATCAAAGGCTACCCTGATTTGCTCAAAGGTAAAACCCCTGTGCTGAAGAAAGCGCTGCTGCTTGGCGAGGGCCACCGGACTGGTATCAGGCACGGGACCGTATTTTCGGGTGATGAGATCAATCAGACTTTCCAGCCAAAGGCTGGCATGGGGATCCAGGTAGCGATGCACCAGGACGTCTTCAACGCCTCGTTTGCGAAGCTCCATGCTAATACGTCGTGGTCCCTGGCCTCTGTTGACCCGGGAGCGAATAAACGCCTCGCAAAACCGTTCGTTGCTTAACAACGTATCTTCGATCAGCCGATCAAGTACTTGCTTCAGGGTTTCAGCACTCTCTACCCTGGCACTCAACTTACGCGCTATTTCGAGACGGGAATGTTCGCGGCGCGCCAGCAAATCCATTGCGGCGCGCCGAACATCGGCTGGCGTTTCCAGTACTCTTTCAGGGTAGCAATGATGCATGCAGAGCTTTCCAGGTGATTCAAGACAAGGCGCAGGCCGTAGAGAATGGCGTGTCCTTTTCAAGGGCTGCAACGCTGTATTGGATCACCTGGAAAGCTCCCTGTGGGCGAGCCGATAAGCAATCGTCACGTTGTTGCGCCTCTTGGCAAGGACTGGTCATTACCTGCGAGCCGCGCCTAGTGGCCGCTTGCTTCTCGACTCGCTGAATACATCATTACTACCCTGACAGAGTACCAAATTACGTCCGTTCAGATCTCTGCAACCGTTTCATCGGGAACGGCCTCCAGGTGAGGTGTCGAATCGCCTAGCAACTGGGTGCGTATCTGCTGCTCAATTTCCTCTGCGATCCCGGGGTTCTCCTGCAAAAATTTCGCGGCATTGGCCTTGCCCTGGCCGATTTTGTCGCCCTTGTAGCTATACCACGCACCGGCCTTCCCAATGAGTCCCTGTTTAACACCGAGATCCACTACTTCACCGAGCTGAAAGATCCCCTTGCCATAAATAATCTGGAATTCCGCCTGCTTAAAGGGCGGCGCCATTTTGTTCTTGACCACTTTTACGCGAGTCTCATTACCCACGATCTCATCACCTTCCTTGATGGCACCGATGCGTCGAATGTCGAGGCGGACCGAGGCATAGAACTTCAGCGCGTTACCGCCAGTCGTGGTTTCCGGGCTACCAAACATAACGCCGATCTTCATTCGAATCTGGTTAATAAAGATCACCATGCAATTGGAGCGTTTTACATTACCGGTAATTTTACGCAGCGCCTGCGACATTAACCGCGCCTGCAGGCCCATGTGGGAGTCGCCCATATCACCCTCGATCTCCGCCTTGGGGGTCAGGGCTGCTACCGAGTCTATCACCAGGATATCAACGGCACCCGAGCGCACCAGCATATCCGCGATCTCCAGCGCCTGCTCACCGGTATCCGGCTGAGACATTAGCAAATCATCAACATTGACGCCTATTTTCTCCGCGTAGCCCGGATCGAGGGCATGTTCCGCATCGATGAATGCGGCCGTGCCGCCGGCCTTCTGCGCCTCAGCGATAACCTGCAAGGTCAGCGTAGTCTTGCCCGATGATTCCGGACCATAGATCTCAACGATACGCCCCCTGGGCAGGCCGCCGATACCCAATGCGACATCCAGCCCCAGTGAACCCGTTGATATTGAGGGGATATTGACCCTCTCCTGGTCGCCCATTCGCATGACAGATCCTTTGCCAAATTGTCGCTCAATTTGCGACAACGCCATATCGAGTGCTCGTTGCTTGTTATCGTCCATCAGTTCGCCTCTTTCGTCTGTTTTATCGTGTACTATATGGTTTTTGCTATCGTGTGTTTGCGCTGCGCTTTAGTGCGTACTTGCCGGTCTCCGTGGGTCCCCGGGTGACTTCACATCTTGCCCACCCATCCGGCAAGCCTTCATATTTCGCTCTATCTTGCCTGTGCAGTGTACTGTATGTATGAACAGTATTATTTCATACTTCTTTTCAACCGCCTACCCCAAATCAGGATTTTTTTAGCAACGTCAGCAAACCGGCAAACGCGGCGTCGACACTCAGGCGTCGAATGCCCTGACGCGTACCATTAAACTGAAAGCGTTCTGCGCTGATACGCATCGGTGAATTGGATTCCGCCTGGATACCCCAGGCTAACCAGACCAGGCCAACCGGTTTAGCCTGCGTGCCGCCACCCGGCCCCGCCACGCCGCTGACGGCAACCGCAACCCGGGCGGATGATTTGCTGATTGCACCGGCAACCATCTCACGCACCACTCTTTCACTCACCGCGCCATGGGCTTCCAGGGTAGCAGGCTTAACGTCCAGCAAACGCTGCTTGGCATCATTGGAATAGGTCACAAAGCCGCAGTCGAACCAATCGGAGCTGCCGGGAAAACGGGTCGCCTGCTGCGCGATCCAGCCGCCGGTGCACGATTCGGCGGTCGCCATCCGCAACTGCCTTTCGCGCAGCAACTTGCTTACCGCCCTGATTGTTTTATCCAGCGCCACAGTCATTGTCGCTTGCCTCCGAAGCAAAAGTGGGTGGGTAACTCGCCAATCCTGAATTATCAGGTGGTTTAGCAGGTCCGGAATAACGTACAATCGGTTTTTTTCGGCCCGCTCTAGTTTAAATCGAAATCGTGACAGCAACCAAGGATAAAACCGGCAATCACACACCCATGATGCAGCAGTTCCTGCGCATCAAGGCTGAGCATCCCGACGAGCTGCTGTTTTACCGCATGGGTGATTTCTACGAGTTGTTCTTTGAGGATGCCAAGAAGGCCTCGCGGCTACTGGACATTACCCTCACCGCACGTGGCAAGTCCGCGGGACAACCCATCCCCATGGCTGGAATACCCTATCATGCCGCCGACGGCTATATCAGCAAGATAGTCAGGGCCGGCGAATCCGTCGCTATCTGTGAGCAGATCGGTGATCCGGCGACCTCCAAGGGGCCGGTAGAGCGCAAGGTCATGCGCGTCGTGACGCCCGGCACCCTCACCGACGAAGCCTTCCTGGACGAACGGCGGGATAATTTGCTGGTGGCGCTGCAAGCCCGGGAGAATGAATTCGGCCTGGCCGTGCTGGATATTTCCAGCGGTCGTTTTTTTGTCCTGCAGGTAACCGATCCCGAAGCGCTGCTAAGCGAGCTCGAACGACTTAATCCCGCGGAACTGCTGGTCTGCGACGAAGTTGATTTGCCTGCCGGGATAGCCGGGCGCAGAGGGTTACGCAAGCAACCGCCCTGGCATTTCCAACTGGACAGCGCCGTGCTGTTGCTAACCCGGCAGTTGCGCACCAGGGATTTATCCGGATTCGGCTGTGATGATATGCCCCTGGCGATCCAGGCCGCAGGCTGCTTGCTGCAGTATGCCCGAGATACCCAACGCACCACCTTGCCCCATATTCGCACCCTTGGCGTCCAGCATCACGCCGATAGCGTTATTATCGATGCCGCAACGAGGCGTAACCTGGAGTTGGAGAGTAATCTTTCCGGGGGGCGCGACAAGACCCTCGCGTCGATCATAGACAACACCATGACCGCGATGGGCAGCCGCATGCTGCTGCGCTGGCTGAACCGACCACTGCGCAGCCGACCGCTGTTGCTGCAGCGCCAGGGCGGCATCGGTCAACTGCTCGAGCAATACCGGTACGAAGCGCTGCAGGCAGTGCTGGCACAGATCGGGGATATCGAGCGGGTCTATACGCGCGTCGCTTTGCGCTCTGCGCGACCGCGCGATTTAATCAAGATCCGTGAAGCATTCGCCCGGTTGCCGGAACTGCACCGCTTGCTGGCGAATCTTCAGGATGGTTTGCTGGGACAACTTAAACATCAGCTCGGCGAGTTTCCGGAACTCGAACCCCTGCTGCAGGCCGCCGTTGTCGAAAATCCACCGGTAGTACTGCGCGATGGCGGCGTGATCGCTACCGGTTATGACAGTGAACTGGACGAACTGCGCGCCATCAGCGAGAACGCCGGCCAGTTCCTGGTGGATCTGGAAACACGGGAAAAAGAACGGACCGGCATCGCCACGCTCAAGGTTGGCTATAACCGCGTGCACGGTTACTTTATCGAGATCAGCCGTGGCCAGGCGGACAATGCGCCCGCCGAATACATCCGCCGCCAGACCCTGAAGAATGCCGAGCGCTATATTACCCCGGAGCTCAAGGAATTCGAGGACAAGGCGCTCAGTAGCAAGAGTCGCGCCCTGGCACGGGAGAAGGCACTCTATGAGCAACTGCTGGAGATACTCGCCGAACACCTCGAGCCGTTGCAGGAGTCGGCGGCCGCAATCGCCGAACTCGACGTGCTGACCAACCTGGCGGAGCGGGCGGAAACCCTCAACATGGTTCCGCCGGAACTGCCGGACACACCAGGCATCGCGATCAGCCAGGGCCGCCACCTGGTGGTCGAGCAGGTCCAGGACGCGCCCTTTGTACCCAACGACCTGAACCTGCATGAACAACGCAGCATGCTGATCATTACTGGCCCCAACATGGGCGGAAAATCGACCTATATGCGCCAGAACGCGTTGATTGCATTGCTGGCCCATGTCGGCAGTTTCGTGCCCGCGCTAAGCGCAACCATCGGGCCCATCGACCGAATATTTACCCGCATGGGATCATCCGACGATTTAGCCGGCGGGCGTTCAACCTTTATGGTAGAAATGACCGAAACGGCGAACATTCTCAACAATGCGACACAACACAGCCTGGTGCTCATGGACGAAGTAGGACGCGGCACCAGCACCTTTGACGGCCTGTCACTGGCATGGGCCTGCGCCGATCACCTGAGCCGCAACATTCGCGCGTTTACATTATTCGCAACCCACTACTTTGAGCTCACGACACTGCCGGAAAAGGTATCGGCGGCCTGCAACGTGCATCTGGACGCGACCGAATATGACGATCATATCGTGTTCCTGCACGCGGTCCAGGATGGCCCCGCGAGCCAAAGTTACGGACTCCAGGTTGCCCAACTCGCCGGGGTTCCGTATCAAGTGATACGCGAAGCCAAGCAAAAGCTGATGGCAATGGAAAAGGGCGACAGCCTGGTGCAACAGCACCGGTCGGAGCAAGAAGATATCCAGCCGGATTTATTCACCCGCATGGCGCCACATCCCGTCGTAACGCAACTCAAGGCGCTGGAACTGGATAAACTGGCGCCGCTGCAGGCGCTGCAATTACTGTATGACCTAAAGCAAAACCTCGACTAAACCTCCATCGTGCCACAGCGGCGAATTCGGTCACCGGCTATTCCAGTCGCGATCACTATATTATACCCGCCACATCGACATTGAAGCCTAACGTGGCCCTTGTGTTGGCACCGGCTGGAAACTACAATGTCGCCTTTATATCGCTCGCATGGGAGAACACCAAATATGACGTTCGTAGTCATCGAAAACTGCATCAAGTGCAAATACACGGATTGCGTGGAAGTTTGTCCGGTGGACTGTTTCTACGAGGGGCCTAACATGCTGGTCATTCACCCCGATGAATGTATTGACTGCGCACTGTGCGAGCCGGAATGCCCGGCCGGAGCGATCGTCTCCGAGGATGAAGTCCCCGACGGCCAGGAGGAATTCCTGGAACTGAACGCAGACCTCGCGGAAGTCTGGCCGAACATCACCGAGCGCAAAGACGCGCCGGCTGATGCCGAAGAATGGGATGGCAAGGAAGGAAAACTGGCAGAACTCGAACGCTAATCGGGGCACGCCTGCTAATAAAAAAAGGGTGGCTTATTAAGCCACCCTTTTTTGTTGTTCCTTTTGAGGCTGTTCTACCCCGGTACGGCCTGCTCCCTGCATTACCCGAAGATCGTCTCGAGGGACAGGCCCTCTTTCTCCATAATGCTGCGCAGTCGTTTAAGTGCTTCAACCTGGATTTGCCGAACTCGTTCCCGGGTCAGGCCAATCTCCAGCCCTACTTCTTCCAGGGTACTCATTTCATAACCCAGCAAGCCAAACCGGCGTGCCACGACTTCACGCTGTTTCTCTGACAACTCGGTTAACCAGCCTGTCAGGTTGCCGTGCAAATTGGAATTCTGTAGTAGCTCGGAAGGGTCGGTAACTTTGTCGCCAGTGATGTTCTCCACCACGGAACGGTCCGAATCCGGCCCCATGGGCACGTCAACGGAAGTGACCCGCTCGTTGAGGCTCAGCATGCGCTTGACATCCTGCACCGGTCGATCGAGCATTTCCGCGATTTCTTCAGCGGTAGGTTCGTGATCCAGCTTCTGGGTAAGCTCACGTGCCGCGCGCAGGTATACGTTCAGTTCCTTGACCACGTGAATGGGCAAGCGAATCGTACGCGTCTGGTTCATCAGGGCGCGCTCGATGGTCTGGCGAATCCACCAGGTGGCGTAGGTTGAAAACCTGAAGCCACGTTCCGGATCAAATTTCTCGACCGCGCGGATCAGGCCCAGGTTGCCCTCTTCGATCAGGTCAAGCAAGGTCAGGCCACGATTAACGTAGCGGCGCGCAATCTTCACCACCAGGCGCAGGTTGCTTTCAATCATGCGCTTGCGACCAGCGTCATCGCCACTAAGCGCGAGGCGCGCATAGTAGACTTCCTCTTCCGCCGTCAATAACGGGGAAAAGCCGATTTCGTTCAGGTAAAGCTGGGTGGCATCAAGGGCCTTTTTATTGTCGAGATCGGTCTTGATCGCCTTATCGTCAGCCGCATCGTCGGCTGCAGTTTTGAGATCCTTGGCCTTTTCCAACACACCATCTTCCTCAGTCTGTACTACGGATTTGGTCATTGCCACGCCCCAGGTTGTAATTTTAATTGCGTTGATCTTAATCGTTCCGGATTCGTATGTGAACAATTAATTGATATCAGTATAGTAAAAACTCGCATATTTTCACAAACTTATAATATTGAGTTAAAGTAAGTTCAATAAGACTTATTCGCCGAACTCTGTAGCATTTCAGCCTTTCGGTAAATAACTTAAGGGATTAACCGGCTTGCCGTTCTTACGAATCTCAAAGTGCAACGCCTGGTTTTTTTTACCCGTAGAGCCTATTTCGGCAATTTTTTGCCCGACTTTAACGGTTTTTTGTTCACTGACCAGCAGTTTGCGGTTGTGGGCATAGGCGCTGAGATAGGTTTCATTGTGCTTTATGATTACCAGATTTCCATAACCGATCAGGCCGTCGCCCGCGTAAACCACAACACCGTCGGCTGCGGCCCGCACCACCGTAGCGCGGCTCGCTTCGATATCAATGCCCCTGCCGCCGCTGCGTGCAAATTGCCCGGTCAGCTTGCCGTTAAGCGGCCACCGCCATTCGGGTGACCCTGCGGCCACTTGCGCCACCGACCGCTGAGGGGTCTTTGCCGGGGCCTGTTGCCGAGTGTTTGACGACGCTTTGGTCGCCTTGACGGCAACGGCAGGCTTGGCGGAACGCTGCGCTTGCAAGTAAAGTCGCTGCCCCGGCTTGATGACATAGGGGGAGCGAATGCTATTAATCCTGGCAAGGTCACGATAATCGCGGCCATAGCGCCAGGCGATGGAATACAGGGTTTCACCACGGATTACCTGGTGGCTGCCACTCATGACCGGCGTCGGCCGCGTAAGGTCCCTGACGGGCGCATAATTATGACTGACGCAGGCGTTGAGCAATAACGCCGCCAAAACAGCCAGGCCGCGTGACGAGCGGACCAGGAATAGCCGCGTTGGCCAGTGGAATCGGGGCCGGGGTTTAACTTCCGCTGCGCACATTTCCAAACCGATCTATGGTATAGACCGTTGCGATGCCAAGGCAAAGGGTGAGTAGCACGAGCAGTAATTGCGCATCCTGCTGGTGCAGCAGCTCATATTGATTGGGCCACACGTTAAATTCCCGCGCACCGTTGCCGTCATCACGCAGGTGCTTCCATGGCCATACCTTGGCCAGTGATCCGACCATGAAGCCAGTCAGCACCGCGAGGGTCAATTGATGGAAGCGGCGCAATAACCACGACAGCAGGTGGGTAAAGGTCAGCAGTCCACTGATGCACCCCAGCGCGAATACAACCAGAACAGCACCATTCAGCTCTTTCACGGCGGCAATAATGTATTGGTACATACCCAATAGCACGAGGATAAAACTGCCTGAAATACCCGGCAGAATCATTGCGCAAATGGCAATCGCGCCGGCGACAAACACAAAGCCGATGGAGGGATTCACGGCGACCTGGGTAAGCTGGGTCAGGGAAAAAGCCACCGCCGCACCGAGCACCAGCGCAATTAAATTACGGGCGTCCCTGAGTCCGGCGTGACGGGCGATGTAGATCACGGAGGCGGCGATCAAGCCGAAGAAGTAAGCCCAGATAATATGGGGAAACGTAATGAGCGCCCATGATATTAGCTTCGCCAGGGAGAAAATACTAAACAGGATGCCGGCAAACACCAGCACCAGGAAATTCCCGTTCAGGTGTTGCCATAGATCCTTGATCCGCAGCCCCAGCAGGAGCTTCACCGCGGTCATATTCGCCGCGCCCAGAGACTCAATCAACTCTTCATAGATACCGGTAATAAATGCGACCGTACCTCCGGATACACCGGGCACAACGTCCGCGGCACCCATCGCCATGCCGCGCACAAACAGCCCCGCTTTAGTGTGACTGCCTGCCACTATTTAATCGCACCGCCGAGCAGCGGCACAAAACGCACCGGCTCCAGTATCTGCTGATTGACTTCACCCTCTTCAAAGGTCACCAGCGCCAGATCCTGTTTTTGGTCTGAGCCAACCGGAATCACCAGGCGCCCATGCGGCGCCAGCTGGGCTATCAACTCCTGCGGCACTTCACGCGGAGCGGCCGTTACAATAATTGCATCAAAGGGCGCCTTTTCCGGCCAGCCGATGCCACCATCCGCGTGTTTCATTTTGACGTTACGCAGGCCCAGCTGATCGATCCGCGAACGCGCCTGCTGCTGCAGCGGCAAAATTCGCTCCATGCTAAATACCTGGCCAACCAACTGCGCCAGGATCGCCGTTTGATAACCTGACCCCGTACCAATTTCCAACACCCGCTTGAGGGGTCCTCCGGCCAACAGGGCCTCGGTCATCCGCGCGACTATATAAGGCTGGGACAGGGTTTGGTTAAAGCCGATTGGCAGGGCGGTATCTTCGTAGGCCCGGTGCGCCAGCGCCTCATCCAGGAATATATGCCGCGGCGTGCCAGCCATCACCCCCAACACTGCTTCGTTGGTAATACCCTCACTGCGCAGGCGATCGACAAGTCGATCCCGGGTGCGGCGCGAGGTCATGCCAATTCCGCTAAGGTTTAATTCGTTCAAACTTGTTCTCTGTTGTAATTATCGGTTGCGGCGGCGCGACACCGTAGATCCTCGACAGCTGCGAGCTCACGCAGAATGCTGGTCGCAAATTCACCAGGGCCTAGCACGAAACACAATTCCAGTTCTTCGCCGCGGCCCTGGTCGGCTATAAAGGTCCAGCTGAATTCCTGCGGGTACAAACATAACGAGCGCCGCTCCTGTTGTAAACCCACATGCTCCAATCCATTGCGCCATGCAGAAAATTCGGCGGTAGAGCTCTCCTCAAGGTCGTAAGTCATACCCTCGGAGACGAGTCGGCCCCTGCCCCACAGCGGCCCGGTTGGAGATACACCATCGCGACTTGCCACGTCGCCGGCCTGGAGTTGCCGCCAATTGTCCGCCTTTACCCGCTCGGATACGAGCCTGTTGAACAGGAAAGATCGTGCCGCAGACAGCGCCAGCCCGCGCAAGGTCCGGGTTGGCATGCGCCGCCTGCGGACAAACAGGTCATCTGCGGCGACCAGGTTGGAACCCTCGCGGCCGAAGCGTTGCGGGCCGAAATAATTGGGTACGCCCTGCTCGGCATAGCAGCCAAGACGCTCTTCCAACACCGCACGGTCGCCTTCAAGCCGGGACAGGCGAATCACAAACCGATTGCCGATATGTTCACCGCGCCTTAATTTACGGGTGTGCCGGCTAACTCCAAGAACTCGGGTATTGGCATCATCCAGGGCATGCCAATCCGGCTCATCACGGCCGGGCAGATAAACACTGAACCATTGCCGGGTGATCGCGTTGCGATCCTTCATGCCTGCATAGCCGACGTCCATGGGCTTGACGCCCGCCAGTACCGCAATCCGCGACGCCAGCTGCGGGGTATTTTGCAGGGTCTTCTCGATCTGCAGGTAAACATGCTCGCCCTGTTGCGCCGGTTCCGAAGCGGCGAACTCAAATCCGGATATTTCATCGACCCGGAAATCTGCCGGTTGCGCGCGCATATCGGCGCTGCACTGCGGCCTGCCATAGGCATAGGCAAAGTCCAGCGAGTATGGTTGCGTGGTCACTGCAGCGGGCTTACTGCACTGTTCAAGCATCGGCGAGCTCCGTATCCTGCTCGAGCAACGCAACGACATGACAGGCAATTCCCTCTCTACGCCCGGTATATCCAAGACCTTCGGTAGTCGTCGCCTTGAGGTTCAATTGCTGCAACGAGCAATGCAGGTCCCGGGCGATAGTCTCGCGCATCTGCTGTTTGTGAGGCGACACTTTCGGCGCCTGGGCGATGACGGTGATATCAATATTACCGATCCGCCAGCCGGCATCAGTGACCAATTGCATCACCTCGCGCAGCAACTGGCGGCTATCGGCGTCTTTAAACGCGGCATCGGTGTCTGGAAAATGCTCGCCGATGTCACCCTGGCCCAGGGCGCCAAGCAGGGCATCACACAGCGCGTGAATCAGCACATCGCCATCAGAATGGGCAATGACCGGGTAATCACTCGGAATACCCACGCCCCCAAGCTTGATCGACTGGGGGCCGCTGGCTTCCAGGTCAAACCGATGTACATCGAAGCCATGGCCTATCCGTAACGTCATCGCGCCAACCTGCCTTGTCCGTACAAAATACTCTCCGCCACCGCCAGGTCCTCACTAAAGGTTATCTTGATGTTATGGCTACTCCCCGCGACCATCGCCGGATGATAACCACAGCGTTCCATTGCCGAGGATTCATCGGTCACGACCAGGCCCTCATTATCACAATTCGCGAGGGCAGCGATCAATTTGCCAAGGGGAAACATCTGCGGGGTAAACGCGTGCCAGAGCCGATCGCGTGGCACCGAGTCCTGGATCCGCCCATCGCTATCGACAGACTTCATGCTGTCCCTCACCTTTGCCCCCAGCACGGCGCCGTCACTGGAGTCCAGCCCGACGTCGATCAGTTTATCGATATCGACATGACTTACGCAGGGCCGGGCCGCGTCATGCACCAGAACCGACTGCTGCGGCGCCACGAAAGTCGCCAGGTGATTGAGCCCGTTCAGCACTGAATGACAGCGTTCAGCACCACCCGCGACTCGCACCACCCGGGCGTCGGTTGCGAATGCACTGTGGCCGAAATAACCATCATTTTCCGCGAGGGAAATAACAACACCCTGTACACGGGGATGATCCAGTAAATTTGCGAGGGTAATATCAAGGATGCTGGTGCCGGCCAGGGCCAGGTATTGCTTGGGCCGGTCTGCGCCGATTCGGCTGCCCGCACCCGCCGCAGGAACCATCACCCATAATGGTGGCTGCTTACTCATGATCGAACGCTCATGACTGGATGCTATTCATCGGAAGTTGCACCTGCGGGCTCCGGATCGGCAAGTTGGTAGAAGGACTCGTGCTCCTTGATCATTCCCAGATCAGTGCGAGCGCGCTCCTCGATCGCATCCAGACCCTGCTTGAGGTCGGTAACCTCCGCCTTGAGCAATGCATTGCGTTCACGAAGTTGGGCGTTGACAGCTTCCTGTTCTACCCCTTTTTCCTTGAGCTGCCAAAGTTCGGCAAGACTTCCTTCGCCCACCCAAAGGCGATACTGCAGTGCCATTAACATGAACACGAGGAAGACCCAGAACCACCTTTTCATACTCCAGACAGCGCTAACCTCACCTGATAAACATCCCCGGGCCCAGCCCGGCAACAAGGCGCGCTCCGTGCGCCCTGCAGTCGGGAAAATCCGTTATTGGCCCTTGATCTCGGCGCGACCGCGATAGCTCGCCATGCCATCCAGTTCTTCTTCGATACGCAGCAGACGGTTGTATTTTGCTACCCGATCGGAGCGACACAGTGAACCGGTCTTGATTTGACCCGCCGCTGTTGCCACTGCCAAATCCGCAATAGTGGTGTCTTCTGTCTCGCCGGAACGGTGAGAAATCACCACGCTAAAGCCGGCATCCTGGGCCATACGAATCGCTTCCAGGGTTTCCGTCAGGGAACCGATCTGGTTAAACTTGATCAGGATCGAGTTACCGATACCCTCATCGATACCGCGCTTGAGGATTTTGGTGTTGGTCACAAACAGGTCGTCACCGACCAGTTGCACCTTATCACCGATCTTTTGCGTCAACTCGGCCCAACCTTCCCAGTCACTTTCATCCATGCCATCTTCAATGGAAACAATTGGGTGACGGCTACTCAAGTCGGCAAGATAGTCCGTAAATTCGGAGGGAGTGAATGTCTTGCCCTCACCGCTGAGTTGGTAGCTGCCGTCTTTAAAGAACTCGGAAGACGCACAGTCCATCGCCAGGGTGATATCCTTATCCAATTCATAACCGGCATTGGCAACCGCTTCTGAAATCACCTCCAGGGCGGCTTCATTGGATGGCAGATCCGGTGCAAAACCACCTTCGTCACCAACCGCGGTGCTCAGTCCGCGCGCACTTAATACCGCGGCCAGGGCATGGAAGATCTCCGCGCCGTAACGCAGTGCCTCAGCAAATGTCGGCGCGCCGACCGGCTGGATCATGAATTCCTGGATGTCGACATTGTTATCCGCATGCTCGCCACCGTTGATAATGTTCATCATCGGGACCGGCATGGAATAATGCTTGGGGGTGCCATTGAGTTCGGCAATATGCTGGTACAGGGGCATGCCCTTTTCCGTCGCCGCAGCCTTGGCCGCCGCCAGCGATACCGCCAGCACCGCATTGGCGCCAAGATTGGCTTTATTCTCGGTGCCATCCAGGTCGATCATGGCCTGGTCCAGCTCTGCCTGTTGGGTGACATCCTTGCCCAATAACAGCTCGCGAATCTCAGTGTTAATATTGGCTACCGCTTTCAACACGCCTTTGCCGCGATAACGGGATTTGTCTCCATCGCGCAATTCCAGTGCCTCGCGGGAGCCGGTAGAAGCGCCTGAAGGCGCGCATGCAGACCCGACCACCCCGGAGGCCAGGGTTACATCAGCTTCCACTGTAGGGTTACCACGTGAATCCAGTACTTCTCGCGCTCGAATATCTACGATCTCTGTCATGACATATGCCTCTTGATTTATTATAAGATTTAAGCTGTTATTATTGGTTCGAAACTCTTAACCAGTTCATCAATGGATTTCATCTGGGTCAGGAACGGCTCTAACTGGTCGAGTCGCAGCGCACAGGGTCCATCACATTTTGCTTCTTCAGGATTCGGGTGGGCCTCCAGGAACAAGCCTCCCAAACCTTGTGACATACCGGCACGCGCCAGTTCTGTCACTGCTGCCCTGCGACCATCTGCCGCATCAGCCTGGCCACCGGGAATCTGCAGCGCATGGGTTACATCAAAGAACACCGGGTAGCCAAATTGCTTCATCACCCCGAAACCCAGCATATCCACAACCAGGTTGTTATAGCCAAAACTCGAGCCACGCTCACACAAGATCAACCGGGAGTTACCTGCTTCCTGGCACTTGTTGAGGATATGCCCCATTTCCTGGGGAGCCAGGAACTGGGCTTTCTTGATATTAATGACCGCGCCCGTGCGTGCCATCGCCACCACCAAATCGGTTTGTCGCGACAGGAATGCCGGTAGCTGGATAATATCCGCGACTTCCGCCACCGGGGCCGCTTGGGCAGGCTCATGGACATCGGTAATGATCGGCACACCAAAAGTCGATTTGATCTCGGCGAAAATCTTCAGCCCTTCGTCCAAGCCGGGACCGCGAAACGAGTTGACTGACGAACGATTAGCCTTATCGAAGGAGGCTTTAAAGACATAGGGAATACCCAGCTTGTCCGTCACTTCGACATATTTCTCCGCCACCCGCATAGCCAGGTCGCGCGACTCAAGTACGTTCATGCCAGCAAACAGCACGAACGGCAGGTCATTGCCTATCGCTATATTACCGACATCGATTGTGATTGATTTCATAGCGGGTATTGTAAGGCCATTTGCCTTAAATATCTGCTCTATGTGCTAACGCAGCACGCACGAAGCCGGTAAACAGGGGGTGTCCGTCACGCGGGGATGACGTGAATTCCGGATGGAACTGGCACGATACAAACCAGGGGTGATCCGGTACCTCAACGATTTCGACCAGGGAGTTATCCTGGGAACGGCCGGCTATGCGCAATCCCGCGGCTTCTAGTCGCTCAACATAGGTATTGTTGACCTCGTAACGGTGGCGGTGACGCTCGACGATCTCGGCGCTGCCATAACACTGCCGCGCAATGCTGCCCTCCTGGAGCCTGCACGTTTGGCCACCGAGACGCATCGTGCCACCCAGGTCAGAGTCATGGTCACGCATTTCGGTAGAGCCATCTGCTTCGATCCACTCGGTAATCAAGGCGATCACCGGGTGCTCGGCGGCGGCATCAAATTCAGTACTGTGCGCCCCGGCCAGTCCGGCCACATTGCGGGCGAACTCAATCACCGCAACCTGCATGCCCAGGCAAATGCCCAGGTAAGGGATTTTGTGTTGTCGGGCATAGCCCACCGCCGCAATCTTGCCTTCGATGCCACGTTCACCAAATCCACCGGGCACCAGGATGGCGTTAACGCCGGCCAGGCAGCCCAGGCCCTGGGTTTCGACATCCTCGGAATCAATATACTTGACCCGAACCTTGGTAAGGGTCTTGATGCCGGCATGAATCAGCGCTTCATTAAGCGACTTGTAGGCGTCCAGCAGTTCCATATACTTGCCAACCATGGCGATAGTGATCTCGCCCTGCGGATGCAGGTGGGCATCGGCTACCTGATTCCATTCATCAAGGTCTGCCGGCGGGCAGTCCAGGCGAAACTGGTCGACAACGATATCATCCAGGCCCCGCTGGTGCAGCACGCCGGGTATCATGTAAATACTTTCGGCGTCTTCCAGGGAAATAACGGCCCGCGCTTCCACGTTGGTGAACAGCGATATCTTGCGCCGCGCCGATTCACCAATGGCATGGTCCGAGCGACACAGCAGGATGTCCGGCTGGATACCAATCGAGCGCAATTCCTTAACGGAATGCTGGGTCGGTTTGGTCTTGGTCTCGCCGGAGGTCGCGATATAAGGCACCAGCGTGAGGTGCATAAACAGCGCCCGCTCACTGCCCAATTCGACTTTAAGCTGGCGCACGGCTTCCAAAAAGGGTTGCGACTCGATGTCGCCTACGGTTCCGCCAATTTCAACCAGGGCAATATCGGCCCCCGCCGCGCCAAGAATGACGCGCCGTTTGATCTCGTCCGTAATATGGGGAATAACCTGGACAGTGCCGCCCAAATAGTCGCCGCGGCGTTCTTTCTGGATTACGTGCTCGTAAACCCGGCCGGTGGTAAAGTTGTTGAGCTGGCTGACCCTGGCGCGCAGGAAACGCTCATAATGACCAAGGTCAAGATCGGTCTCGGCGCCATCCTCAGTGACGAACACTTCGCCGTGCTGGAATGGACTCATGGTGCCCGGATCCACATTAATGTAGGGATCGAGCTTAAGCATGGTGACGTTGAGACCCCGTGCTTCAAGAATCGCACCCAGCGATGCGGACGCTATGCCCTTGCCCAAAGAAGACACAACACCGCCGGTCACGAAAATATAGTGCGTCATTAATTAACCGCTATTATGGAAAGAGAGGACTGCTCAAGATGGGAACACAGATTACCAGCTTCGTTGAAGCACGACAATTACGGCGCGCTGAATTTTTGGAATTTAATTTGTACCGCAACCCAGGAATACTCGGGCATTGCCGACAAGCCCTGCTAAGGACGCTGCCATTCCAGCATCAATCCGCCATCCCCGGGCGCGCCAATAGCGCCCTCGCATACCCATAGATCGGCCACAGCAACCAGCTCGTCATCCAGGTAAACCAGCGGCAGGCGATCGCGCAACCAGGGCGGCACTGCAGTTTCCTGCAGCAACTTTTTCAGGGGATGACTACCAGACCTCCCGACCGGCCTGCAACGCTCTCCCCCGGATCGAAATTTCACCGTAAATTGCCGGCCTGGGGCGGGCATTTTCAATACCGGAGCAATCCCGGCATGAGCAACCCGCACGGCTGAAAGGATTCCTGCGCCCTCCAGCTCGAGCGACCTGGCGGGATCCCACCGCCATTCACGACCCGCATCATGGCGCGGCAGAACGCGCTGCGCGACAAGGCTTCCTGCATGGCGCCGAAACTCGACACCTCCTGTAATCAGCAGCGGATTGGCATCCGGGCGCGCAGCCACAACCTCCGCCAACACCCGGTGATACTGGTGATATTCGGGTGGGGCAAGGCGCAATCGCTCCAGCCACATGCGCAACAGGTTAATTTGTACCGGCTCGGGAAACGCCAGCAAATCCTCGATCCGCAACCCTGAATCCGGATCCAGCATCGCGTCGAGGAGAGGCTCCAGCAGATAGGCCAGCGCCTGCCGGGATTGATCATTGATCGCGGCAAACCGGGGCAGGGTTTTCTCCACCCCCGGCCAACGTTGCTTGATGACCGGCAGCAGTCGGGCACGTAAATAGTTGCGGTCGAAGCGCTCATCGAGGTTGCTTTCATCTTCAACCCAGTCGAGCTGCTGCGCCACAGCGTAGTCATGCAACCGGGCGCGGCTATATCCTAACAGGGGACGACACAGTTGGCCGGCACCCAATGCTCGCTGTGCGGGAATCCCCGCGCTGCCGCGCAGCCCGCTGCCACGAAACAGGCGCAGCAACAGGGTTTCGACCTGGTCGTCTCGATGGTGGGCCTGCAGCAAGACATCGCCGGCTTGCAGCATATTGGTAAAACTTTCGTAGCGCGCTTCGCGCAGGTTGTTTTCCAGGCTGGCTTTACGGGTATCCGCCGTTACGCGCCGGATGTCCAATGGCACATCGTAACGAACACATACCTGCTGGCAATGCGTGGCCCATTGATCCGCATTGGCGCTAATTCCGTGGTGGATATGCAGGGCGCTGAGCGGAGGAAAATCGGGGGCCGCGTTTCTTAGCTGGACCATTAGCAGCAACAGCACGCTCGAATCAAGACCACCGCTATAGGCAACGACAAAGCGCGTCACCGTTGCCCTATCGGGCAGCAGGTCCAGAAGCTGGTCAGGATTAAGCTGTTTGGATGCAGCCATTGGTGTTACCGATGTGCTAACAGACGTTGCGACGGGACCGGCCTGGCGCCAGTCGCCGTAAGCACTGGCGGGTAGCCAGGAAAGCTATAGTCCGTACGACATGTAACGCTGGTAGCGCCGCTCAACCAGGGCTTCAGCATCAAGATCGATCACTTTCGCGAGCGCCGCTTGCAGGCCCGATTTCAATGCCAGCGATATGGCTTCGACATCCCGGTGCGCGCCACCGAGGGGTTCTTCGATAATCTGGTCGGCGATGCCCAGGCCCTGCACCCGATCTGCAGTGATACCCATAGCAACCGCCGCATCCGACGCCTTCTCCGCACTGCGCCACAAAATAGACGCGCAG
>CAXMOT010000187.1:0-7311 GCA_964195105.1 uncultured Gemmatimonadales bacterium
TCATTCTGGTCAAAGCTTAAATCGGCGCTCAGGCCGGGATCGGCGTCATCCAGCAGGTTATCGAATTCCTGCTGCGCGCAATCTGCGTTGTCACGTAACGACTGTACCCGGTAGCTGGTTTCCGCCCACCAGCGCTGCGCCTGCGAACGCGACATCTCCAGCACGGTGTTGTCGTCAAAGCCGATGCATAACTGGTCATCATTGGTAACGGTGCCGATAACCTGGGTGCAATCGCCCAGCCCGGCCGCCGTGAATTGGCTCAACACCGCTTCGGTATCTTCGCAGCGCACCTGGATCACCGCACCCAGTTCTTCGGCAAACAATACGCCGAGCAGTTCGGCCTCGGTTTCGGCAAGCCCATCCAGATTGACCCGCAAGCCGGTGCGGCCGGCAAAGGCCATTTCATACAAGGTGGCAAGCAACCCGCCATCGGAGCGGTCATGGTAGGCAAGCAATAATTCATCGTTGATAAGTCCCTGGATCACTGCAACCAGGGCTTTAAGGTCCTCTGGGTCATCCACGTCCGGACAACTGTTGCCCAACTGGCCATACACCTGCAGCAACGCCGAGCCGCCGAGTCGATTCCGGCTGTGGCCAAGGTCGACCAGGATAAGGTCTGACGCGCCCGCATCGCGATTCAATTGCGGCGTCACGGTTTTGCGCACATCGGTGACCGGCGCAAAAGCAGTGATGATTAACGACAGCGGCGCGGTAACACTCTTGGCTTCATCGCCGTCCTGCCACTGGGTGCGCATCGACATGGAATCCTTGCCCACCGGAATCGCAATCCCCAGCGCCGGGCACAGCTCCATACCCACCGCCTGGACCGTGGCATAGAGCCTGGCGTCCTCGCCCGGGTGTCCGGCCGGGGCCATCCAGTTGGCCGACATCTTGATATTGCCGATCGCACCGATACTCGCGCTGGCAATATTGGTCACCGCTTCCGCGACGGCCATGCGCCCCGAGGCCGGTGCGTCGATCAATGCCAACGGGGTTCGCTCACCCATCGCCATGGCTTCGCCGACATAGGTGTCATAGGCGCTGATCGTCACCGCCGCATCCGCGACCGGCACCTGCCAGGGCCCGACAAACTGGTCACGCGCCACCATCCCGGTCACCGAACGATCGCCAATCGTGATCAGGAAACTCTTGCTGGCAACCGTGGGCAACTTCAACACCCGCTCCACTGCTTCCGCGAGCGTAATACCGGTCGCATCGAAGCCGGGTAGTTCTACCGGGGCAGTGCTGACATCTCGATGCATTTTGGGGGGCTTGCCCAATAATACGTTGAGCGGCATATCCACCGGAAGATCGTCGAAGTGGGCGTCTTCCAACACCACCTGCGGCTCATCCGTCGCCTCGCCAAGTAGCGCATACAGGCACCGCTCGCGCAGGCAGATAGCCTCAAAGCGCGGCCAGTCTTCGGGCGTTACCGCCAGGGCATAGCGTTCCTGGGATTCGTTACACCAGATCTCCAGCGGGGTCATGCCGGGCTCATCATTGGGCACATTGCGCAATTGAAAACGTCCGCCCTTGTCGCAATCAGCTACCAGTTCGGGGAACGCATTGGATAATCCGCCGGCGCCAATATCATGGATAAACGCGATGGGGTTCGCTGCTCCCATTTGCCAGCAGCTGTCGATCACTTCCTGGCAACGACGCTCCATTTCCGGGTTTTCCCGCTGCACCGAGGCAAAATCCAGGTCTTCATGACTGCTGCCGGACGCCATCGATGACGCGGCACCGCCGCCCAGCCCGATCAACATCGCGGGACCGCCCAGCAACACCAGCTTGGTACCGGCCGCAATTCCGGTCTTGATCACGTGTTCGTCGCGAATATTACCCAGCCCACCGGCGATCATGATCGGTTTATGATATCCCCTGACCTCTTCGCCCGCCGGGCCATTGGCGCTGGCCTCGTAGCTGCGAAAATAGCCGCACAGGTTAGGTCGCCCGAATTCATTGTTGAATGCCGCGCCGCCCAAAGGCCCTTCGATCATGATATCGAGCGCCGACACAATCCGCCCCGGCTTGCCGTAGTCGACTTCCCAGGGCTGCTCGAAGCCGGGTATCTTGAGGTTGGACACCGAAAACCCGGTCAATCCCGCTTTCGGTTTTGCCCCGCGACCGGTCGCACCTTCATCACGAATCTCGCCACCGGAACCGGTTGCCGCACCCGGAAATGGCGCGATCGCCGTCGGGTGATTATGGGTTTCGACCTTCATCAGGATGTGGACGTCTTCATCATGAGCCGAATATTCACGGCTATCCGGATCGGCAAAGAACCGTCCCGCCCGGGAACCGGCCATGACCGCGGAATTATCGCTGTAGGCAGACAACACGCCTGCGCCGTTCAGCCGGGTGGTATTGCGAATCATCGCAAACAATGACATCTCCTGGGCTTCCCCATCGATGGTCCAGTCGGCATTAAATATCTTGTGGCGACAATGCTCGGAGTTGGCCTGCGCAAACATCATCAATTCAACGTCGGTCGGGTTGCGCCCCATACCCTGGAAGCTCTCGACCAGGTAATCGATTTCATCATCCGCCAATGCCAGGCCCAGCGCCTGGTTGGCGATGGCCAACGCATCCCGACCGCCGTCCAGTACATCGACTGTCGACAGGGGCTTGGGTTGCGCATGCTGGAACAGCTCATTTGCCTGCTCCAAATCACCCAGCACCGTTTGGGTCATGCGATCATGCAGCGCAGCGGCCAGGCGACCAAGGGTCTCGGCGTCGGGCTCGTCCCCGAATTGGACATGGAAACTGATGCCCCGCTCGATCCGGTTAATGCGTGTCAATCCGCAATTATGGGCGATATCGGTCGCCTTACTCGACCAGGGAGAGATTGTCCCCAGGCGCGGCACTACCAATAACAGCCGGCCGCCGGTATCCGCTACCTCGGCGCTGGGGCCATAGGTCAACAACCGTTGCAGGATGTGCAACTCATCATCTGGCAGCTCGCCGTCAACCTCTACAAAGTGGCTGAACTCGGCATAGACACCCGTAACGCCGGCGACGAGCGCCTGCAACTGTTGACGAATTTTATCGAGGCGGAATGAGGAAAAAGCAGGGGCACCACGCAGTACGAGCATGTTTAGTGACGATCTCTAAGTATGTTTTTGGACAGGCTAATGGAAACGCACATAATACTGAAATGGGGCCCCGCTGGCCAACCTTAGCCCGTACAATTCATGAAGGGATCGGGGTTTAGGGGAAATCTGGCGCAGCAGTTTGGAGCATCTGCTGCAGGATCGTAGCCGTAGCTACGATTCAAGGGAGATGGTTCAAAATGCAAAGCCGGATTTTTCATAAATCCGATCAGGCACAAAGCGTTGCTGTAGATAAAATATTTACAGTACGTTAACGCTTTGAAATATAGAAGTATTTGTCGCTGCCCGCGCCGCCTTTGTGAAATGTTCGGGTTAGCCTGCGGATTTTTTTGCCGCGCGACGCCGGACAAAGAACCCGCTTATCAGGTCGCTGCTTTGTTCGCCAAGAATTCCGGAAGTCACTTCAACTCGATGATTGAGGTAGTCATTATCCAGGTAATTGCCGTGACTGCCGACCACCCCCGCCTTGGGCTCAGGTGCGCCGTAGACCAGCCGCTTGATACGCGCATGCACCAGCGCGCCAGCGCACATGGCGCAGGGTTCAATGGTCACATACAGGGTACAGTCGATGAGGCGATAATTATTGAGCTTGAGTGCGGCATCGCGCAGCGCGATGATCTCCGCATGAGCACTGGGATCGGTACCGGAAATGGGCTGGTTAAAGCCCTCACCAATCAGCTGGCCGTCCTTTACCACCACCGCGCCCACCGGCACTTCGCCAAGCGCCTCGGAGCGCTGCGCCAGTTCCAGCGCGCGTCGCATCCAGGCAATGTCGTCGTCCGGCGTTGACATGACTCAGGAAGATTCGCTCAAAGCGGGCTGGTCCGCCTCGTAGTTCTTGTACTCGAGCCGGAACAATAGCGAATAGAAAACCGGTACCACAAACAGGGTCAGCATTGTCGCGAATGTCAGGCCAAACATAATACTGATCGCCATCGGCTTGAACATCGCGGTGCCACCCCACCACAACGGCAGCATCCCTAACACCGTGGTTGCGGTGGCCAACAGGATCGGGCGCAGGCGCTGCAAACAGGCATGAACAACCGCATCATGTTCGGGCCGCTGCAGCTCTTCCGCTTCATATTTTATCCGGTCAATCAGGACGATGGCATTATTGATGATGATTCCGGACAGTGAAATAACCCCCAGGATAGTAAAGAAACCCATCGAGGACTGCGCAATCAGCAGGCCAAAGGTGACGCCGATCATGCCCAGAGGGATCGTCGCCAGGATAATCAGCGGGCGGCGAATGGAATTGAACTGCATCACCAGCAGCAACAGGATCGCCATCAACGCCAGCGGTAATTTGGCGGCGATAGAGGCGTTTGCATCGCCCGATTCGGCACCTTCACCACCCATGGCGTAGCGATAGCCCGCCGGCCAGGCGCCACTCGCCTGCTCGATCCACGGATTAAGCACGGCATTTACTTCAGCGGCGGTCACGCCCGCCTCCAGCTGCACATTCAGGGTCAGGGTGCGCTCACGATCACGGTGCTCGATCACGCCGGGCTCAAATACCAGTCGCACATCGGCCACCTGCTTCAGCGGCACGATGCTACCGGAAGACTGCGAGTAAATGCTCATGCCATCCAGTTTGTTAACATCCTCGCGATCCGCCGCCACGGTGCGCAGCTTAACCGGAATCAAATCGTCCTGGTCCCGGTACTGGGTCAATTCGATCCCCTCCAGACTGGCCTTGAGCGAATAGGCCACGTCGTCGCTGGTCACACCGGCACGCCGGGCGCGCTCCTGACTCACATCCACTAGCAGCTTCTTGGTCTGTAATCCCCAGGTGTTCTTGATCGAGGTCACGCCGGGCAACTCATAGATAGCTCCCGTAACCTGCTCCGCGAGCACAAACAATTCCTCAAAGTCAGGCCCCGAGATACGCACCTGGATGGGATAGCCCACCGGCGGGCCATTCTCCAGGCGGCTTAGTTGGACAGCCATGTCCGGGTAAGTCTCGAATACATACTGCTCGACCCCGGCAATAATCTGTTCCACATCGCCGCCGTTGATGGTGTTCACAATCAGGAACGAGTTGGCAGGATTGGGATTAGGCGGGTTCAACGTCAAGGTGAAGCGCGGCCCGCCTTCGCCGATGAAGGTCATCCAGTTTTCCACTAGCGGCTCACCCTCGGCGGGCCGGTAATATGTCTTCTCCACAAATTCATCGATATCCGCGATGATGGTCTGGCTGGTTTCGATCGACGTGCCCAACGGCATTTCCAGCTTGCCACTGAATACCGGGTCCTCCGATTGCTCGATAAAGATTGCCGGCACAAACCGTATGGCCCACATCGCGACGAAGAACACCGCGACAACCCCGAGCATGAACAACCCCCGATGCCGGAGTACCGCCAGCAAGGTGTTGCGATACAACTGGTACCAGCGACCATTCAGGGGATCCACGTTGCCTTCCCGCACTTCGACGTGGATTGTTTTGGTGGTGAGCATGGGAATAAACGTCATCGCCAGCAACCACGAACACAGCAGCGCGATGGTCACTACGTAGAAAATATCCCCCGTATATTCGCCCACCGCCGATTCCGCCAGCGCAATGGGCATAAATGCCGCGGCGGTGGTCAGGGAGGAAATCAGCAGCGGCATCTTGAGTTCGGTGCCCGACTCAATGGCGGCGCGTATCGCACTCTTACCCTCTTCACGCTTCACCAGCACCGACTCGACCATCACAATCGCGTTATCAACCAACAGGCCGAGTGCGATAATCAGGGCCGCCAGCGAGATCTGGTTGATTGAGATACCAAACTTGGACATCACGAAGAAACTGATTACCATTGCCGTGGGAATCAGGCTTGCCACGACCAGGCCGGTGCGCAAGCCCAGGAACAGGATCATGACCACCACCACGATCGCAATGGCCTGCAGCAGGCTGCTGGCAAAATTATTGACGCTGGTTTCTACCAGGCTCGCCTGGAACCAGATTTTTTGCAGCTCGATGCCCCACGGGTAGCGGGCCTGTATTTCAGGTACTAACCGGTCGAGTTGTTTGCCCAGCTTCAGGATATCGCCGCCATCACGCATCGACACGGCAATCGCCATCGCCGGCTCGCCATTGACCCGGGTGATGCTCTTGGGGGGATCGACATAGTCACGATACACATTGGCGATATCGGATAGATAAACCACCCCACCAGCGGGCAATTCGATCACGGTGCGGCGCAAATCATCGATCGATTCAAAGTTACCGGTCGGCTCAAGGTTGATGTGTTCACGGCCACTCAGGACATTACCGCCAGAGGAAACGATATTGACACTCGCCAGGATCCCCGACAGCTGCTGCGGCGAGAGACCCAGTTCGCGCAACCGGGCATTGTTATATTCGATATAAACCACTTCTTGCTGGGCGCCATGAATGCTCACCTTCGCCACGTCCGGTTCTTTCAATAACTGGTCACGAATCTCATCCGCAGCTTCCTTTAACTCGGCAAAGCTGTAACCGTCGCCAGTGAGGCTGTAAACGCTACCAAACACGTCCCCGAATTCATCATTTATAAACGGGCCGCGAATACCCGCGGGCAAATCTTCCTCGATATCTTCAACCTTGCGCCGCATATCATCAAAGATGGGGCGCATGATTTTATAGCTTTCCTTGAAATTCACTGTGATCACAGAGACTCCAGCGCGCGACTCGCTGGTAATAAAGTCGATCTCCGGCATCTCCTGGATTTTTTCCTCGATCTTCTGGGTCACCAACAATTCGACCCGCTCCGGACTGGCGCCGGCGAAATTCGTAGTGATCACCGCCGCCCGGATAGTAAAGCCCGGGTCCTGCTGCTTGGGTAGCTGGAAATAGGCCAGCACACCTGAAATAAATAACAAAAAGACCAATACCAGGGTGGTACGGTTATTGTGAATGGCGAGTTTAGTCAGGTTCATGGATGGTCGGCTCGATAGATCAGCGAATCAGGACCAGCTGGCCTTCACGAATCACGCTTACGCCAGCCGTAATAACCCGGTCACCCGGCACCAGGCCATCAAACACTTCGAGACCTTCGTCCGTCAGTTCACCCAGGGTCACGGCACGCTTCTGCACCTCTGCAACCTGCGCGGCAAAGGATTTACCGGGGATCGCGGCAAACCGGACCGTGGCTTTCATTCCCTGCTTGACCGCAGCGATAATTCCTTCTGCGACACTGAATTCAATCTCCAACTCCTCGCTGCAATTCACCCGGGC
>CAXMOT010000188.1:0-5205 GCA_964195105.1 uncultured Gemmatimonadales bacterium
TGCAGGTTGGACCGGGTGTTGTTCACCACAAATCCGTCCGCATCGACACCAAACAGTCCGGCCCGGGAAAACTGCGTCGCACCCTGGTCACTCAGGATAAAGAAGCCGTTACCGTTAATCGCCATATCCAGCGCATTATTGGTAAAGCTGATATTACCCTGGGAGAAATCCTGTTCGACATCCACCAGCGTCACACCACTACCGATGGAGTTGGAGCCTCCACCCAGTACCGAAGACGCGTACACATCGGCAAACTCCGTGTTGGACGCCTTAAAACCGGTAGTACTGGTGTTTGCGATGTTATTACCGGTAACGTTCAGGGCTGAATTCGCGGCCTGGAGGCCCGAAAGAGCGGTATTAAAAGACATGGTCGTACTCCTCTATCAATTACATTCTGCTGCAGGTTTTTAATACAATTCCTGCGTCGGGTAATACTCGTTGCGCGCTGTGCTGAGCGCCGTTAACTAACCTGCAAGACGTTCGCCAATGGCACCGAGCCGATCTGGCCTTCCAGGTTTAAAATCGTACCGCTTTGCTGGTCGATCGTGACGCTATCGACGTTCACGTTGATTAATGTAGGCAGGGCTGTCGCATCGCCACCCATCATGCCCTCCGCCTCAATGCGATAATTACCATTCGGCATGGACTCGCCGTTATCGTCCAGGCCGTCCCAGCTGAATGCCACATCACCGGCGGTTTTTGCCCCCAGCTGCAGTTCCCTGACCATGTCGCCATCGGCGTTGTAGATATTCAGCTTCAGCGATGAAGCGGTCTCGGGCAGCGGCACATAACCGGTCAGGGCTTCACCGCTTTTCAGCGACCCCTTGTCGGTATTCACCAGTACATCGCGACCGACCAGCGAGGTGGCCTGTAACGCCTGGCTGGACAGCATGCTCTGCGTCAGGGTGCCAAACGAGTCATTCAGGCTGGTAATGCCTTGGACCGTTTCGAATTGGGCCAACTGGGACAGGAATTCACCGCTGTCCTGAGGATCCAGGGGGTCCTGGTTTGCGAGTTGCGCGACCAACAGTTCGAGGAAGTCGGCCTGGCCGCCTTCCTCGGCCTCATCCGCGCGGTTGGGCGAGAGGCTCTGGAGCAGGCTCGCGCCATTTATACTGGATGTTTCAGCCATAATAATTCTGCCTTACTGTCCGAGGGTCAGCACACGCTGCACCAATTGTTTTGCGGTATTCATGATTTCCACATTGGTCTGGAAGGAACGCGACGCCGAAATCATGTCGGTCATTTCTTCCACAATGTTCACATTGGGATAGAACACATAACCCTCCTCGTCCGCCTTTGGATGATCGGGCTGGTACTGCTTGTTGAGCGGCGCCTGGCTTTCCACAATGCCGCTCACCTTGACCCCCGCACCGGAACCGGAGGCTTCTTCAAACAGGCTGTTAAAATCGAGCGGATTACCCTGCTGCTGCATCACCGTAAAAATGGGGTGACGGGCGCGGTAGGTTTCGCCAACACTGCTGCTGACGCTTTCCGCGTTGGCGATGTTGCTGGCCACCGTATTAAGTCGCACCGTCTGGGCCGACATGCCGGATCCTGCTACATCGAAGATATTGGATAAGGACACGGTTACTCTCCTCTAATCGCGCTGCTAAGGCCGCGGATTTTACTGTTTAACATGGTAAAACTGGTCTGGAAACGCAGCGCATTCTTGGCAAATTCTGCCTGCTCTATCTGCAGGTCTACCGTATTGCCATCGATGGACGGTTGCGTCGGGGTGCGATACATCAGCTCTCCCGCACCGGCCAGGCCATTGCCCGCCGATATATGGCTCGCATGGGTCGCCTTGAGCGAGACTTCACCGACCTCATCTAGCTGCTGCCGCAACATCTGCTTGAAATCAATATCCCTGGCCTTGTAGCCCGGGGTATCCGCATTCACCATGTTGTTCGCCAGTAATTCAGCGCGCTGGCTATGCACCGCCAATGCCTTGTCGTGAATTCCCAGTGCTGCTGCAAAACTTATTGCCATTGCCTGACTCCGTTACCTTGTCCGGTTAGACCCGTTGCCGCTGATTCCCGAAAGGCGTCTCATGCGACGTTTGTTACATAGCAAATGCAGATTGCGTGCCAACTATTTTTATCGTTATATATCAATCTGTTAATGTTTTATTGGCCGACTAATATGCGGCAAGCGGCAACTCGTTTCCGGTTTTTTCCGGTTTCCGCTCATGCCGGCTTGCCTCCAGTAGAGGCTTGATACACAAGTATTCGATACGATGAAAAGAATGGCCAACCGACGGGAGTTGCGCACCAACATCGGCCAATTAGCGGCCTGCCGTGATGATCGGCACAAAAATTGCTGTATTACTGGCAGATATCCAAAAGCGACAAAATATTGCCGCTTTAACCCTACCGAGCTTTCTGAACAGGCTGGAATATGCGCCACCAATTGCAGGTACAGCAAACCAACACCCACAGGACCGTCACTATGCTGACGGTCCTGCTGGCTGCGCTGGTGCTCGCAGGCCCTGCGCAGGCAACGGTGACCGCGCCGCAGCTCAAACAATGGGTGACGAGTCATATCAACGCGGAGCTCAAGCAACGCGGTATGGTGACAACCTCCCGGCAACAGGTAACGGTAAGCATCGCCGGAGTCGATTCACGGCTGCGCCTCGCCGATTGTGATTCTCCCGTCCAGATCCAAACCAAAAGCGCCAAATGGGTCGGCCGGGTTAACTCCAAAGTTAGTTGTGAAGGTGCGGCGCCCTGGTCAATCTATGTACCGGTACAAATCAGGCTGCTCAAGCAGGTTGTCGTTGCCAATAATCCCCTGCCCCGCGGCCACGTGGTGACCGGTCAGGATTTACGGCTGCTCCAGATCGACATTACCGATTACCCGCGCGGCTACTTTGACGAGGTTTCCAAGGTGGTCGGCAAAGAACTGAAACGGGCCGTCGCGATGAACAACCCCATCGCACCGGCGCACCTGCGCCAGGCCCTGGCGATCAAGCGCGGTGACGAAGTCATGATCGTCGCCAGCAGCGGAAAAGTGGCCATTCGGAGCCCCGGAATTGCCATGTCGGATGGCCGCGTAGGGCAACAGATCCGGGTAAAGAACAAGTCTTCCAAGCGCGTCATCAAGGCACAGGTAATGCAGAAAGGCCTGGTGAAAGTGCTGATTTAAATGATTTTTTTAAATAATTTTAATTTGATTATTGATTGTCCAGTGACGATAATGTCCGGCCTGACCGGCAGTAGTCGAAACCTCGGCCCCAACGCTCGCTTCACTAAGCAGCGAAATAGGCTAAAGTTTTTGCACATGCAGCCGATCAAAAACGTATCAGCAATACTAGCAGGCGTTTTGAATGGTCAATGACATTAACGGGCTAACACCATCCTCTACCAGCGGCGCACAAAAACGCCAGGCTGAAGTTAAGGATGCTGCCAGCACGGACAATCAACAACAAACCACCGACGCATCGCGTTCCGGTGGCGATAGCTTTGAAATTAGTAATGAAGCGAAGTTGTTGAATGCTGTCCAGGCACAAGTTGCCGATTTGCCCGATGTTGACCAGGCGCGCGTAGATGCGCTCAGCCAACAGATTAATTCCGGTCAATATCAAGTAGACAGCTCCGCGCTCGCACAGGACATTGTTAACTTCGAAGGTTAATACCTGAGCCACGCCTGTTTCGGCTGTGGCGGCATTGGAGAACTGTTATGGCAACTGTTGACACCCTCGCCGCGTCTCTTTCAGACGCAGCTATCCTTATTGAACGACTCGACCAGACACTGAGTGAAGAGCGCAGCGTGCTCGGGCAGCGCGATGTCGAGCGCCTCGCTACCGTGGTTAAGCACAAGTGTGAACTGCTGGATGCGCTGGAGCGCAACAGCAAGCAACGTCACGGCCTGTTGGCGGGCCACAATGTCGCGCCTACCGAAGCCGGTTTCAAGCAATACCTGGCTACCCTGCCCACCGCCATAGCCGACACGTTGGAGGCTCACTGGAACAACGTCGAACTGAAGCTGGAGCAGTGCCGGGACGCCAACCTGGTTAACGGCAAGATCCTGCAGCGCTCTCGACAGCAGGTCCAGGCACTACTTGAGATCATGCGTGGCCAGGACAGCAGTCCGCGTTTATATAACGATTCAGGTGCGGCAACACCCCTGCCGCGACAACAGCCACTAGCAAAAGCATAAAAAAGCTGGTCAATTCACAACGTACGGCTAAAATAAGTTAAATCAATCAGTTGCGGAAATATTATGGCTCTAACGCCAACAGTGGCGCAAGCGGACACGGCAGACATCATCGGTGTTCGCAGCATCACCAATCAAGAACAGGTATACAGCATCCTCACGTCGGTGCAGAAAGCCCGCTCTCCTATCTCCATTCGGTTCGAAAATAACGATCGCTACTACACCAGCCTGATCCTGAAAACGGATCTCGATGAAGGCTGCCTGTTGATTGATGAAGTAGCGCCTGAAGATGGCCATTTACTGGCCCTGCAACACCAGTCTTTTTCCATTCGCGGCAGCCACAAGGGCGTCAACCTGTTCTTTCGAACCAATGTGATCATCGGCTCCGGCATCCAGGACAGCATCGCGTTTTACAAACTGCCCCTGCCAGCGGAAATGATTTACCAGCAGCGGCGCGCCGCATTTCGCGCCCTGGTAGCCCGGGCGCTCAACGTCAGGGTCAAACTCACCTCAACACGGCGCAATGAGACCTTCGACGGGCGGTTATACGACATCTCCGTATCTGGTTGTCGGGTCAATTTCGATGGTGAAATAAAACCGGAATTTATCCGCAGTGACTATTTTGAAAACTGCCAGATCACGCTGCTGGATGGGTTTGAAATCACTGCCCCGGTCACCTTGAAGCACGCCACCTTTGTGCGGGACTGGCAGGAGACTACCTGTGGTTTCCAACTCGAGATGATGAACCCTGTCGCGACCAAGGCAATCGATCGCTTCGTCTATTTTCTACAGCGCGAGGCACGGCGCCTGGAAACCAAATAAGCCGGGGTTTTCAAGCCTAGGAGCCTATCGGATTTAGGGTTAATCTACTGCGGAAAAGCCGAATTTGGTCAGATTTTTCGTTTAATCTCGTTGAATAACTGGCTATTCGCCTCAAATAATCGAAAAATCTGCCTCAAACCGGACTTTCCCTCGCTACGATCACCTAAACCCGACAGGCTCCTAGAAGAAACCGCTTTGCTTCAGCTTTTCAAGATCCGCCTTGCG
>CAXMOT010000189.1:0-8451 GCA_964195105.1 uncultured Gemmatimonadales bacterium
ATCACCGTGTCGAAAACGTTCCAGCCATGCAGGAAAAACCGGCGCTTGCGCTCTTCGCCCAGGAACCGAATCCCGATTTCAATCAGGAAAAAAGCGGTGATGCTCCAGTCCATCCAGAACATGGCTGATTGAACGGCGGGCGAAATGTCATAGGTCTTCGCGCCGATCAACAATGCGGAGGTGATGATGACGATGATGACAAAGGCCTCAAAGCCTTTATTGCTGCGGATTCGGTAAAACTGCTGCTGTAACTGATCGGTGTTCATGGTTTTTGAAGTTGTGGGTTCCTGGTGAAATCGTTCAATTTGGCACAGCGTCCAGAATAAAGCCGCTGCAATATAATTCAAGCGCTTGTGCAAATCACTTTGCCCGGTTAATTATTTCGCAAAGCCCCGCTCGTTGCTCCCGAATCCAGTATAATGCCCAGCTTTCCTGACAGCGGATCACCGCGCGGCTCCTTTATTAGTCGGCAGCAGCCAGATCGCTGCACGTATTTATTAAACCCTGATACCACGAACCCTATGCCTTTATTACGTCTGGACAATTTATCACTGAGCTACGGCACCCATGTGCTGCTGGACAATGTTGATCTCGTGCTGCGGGCGGGCAACAAGGTTGGCTTGCTGGGTCGCAACGGCACCGGCAAGACCTCGTTGCTGAACCTCATCGCCGGCAATAACGATCCCGATAGTGGCGAGCGCTGGCTGCGGCCGGGTACAAAAATCGGCTGGCTGGACCAGTCGTTGCCCCCTGCGACCCAGCAGAGTGTGTATGACTTTGTGGCGGAGGGCTTGCCGGGAGTTGGCGATATGCTCAAGCGCTACCATCAAATCATTCATGCCGGTGATGCCGTAGACCTGAAGCAGCTCGAGCGAGTACAGGGAGAGCTGGAAGCGAACGATGGTTGGGCTCTGCAGCAGCGCGTCGAAACGGTTTTGAGCCAATTGGAACTGCCCGCCGATGCTGCCATGGCAGAGCTATCGGGGGGCTGGCGTCGCCGCGTTGCGTTGGCGCAGGCTCTGGTTTCCGAGCCCGAAATCCTGCTCCTCGATGAGCCAACCAACCACCTCGATATCCCCGCAATCCAGTGGTTGCAGCAGCAACTGCGTGATTACGCCGGTGCGCTGGTATTGATAACTCACGATCGGGCGTTCCTGCGCCAGGTGGCGAACCAGATCGTGGAGCTGGACCGGGGGCATCTATCGACCTGGGAGGGCAACTACACAGGCTTCCTGAATTTTCGCGCGCAAGTGCTCGCGGCCGAGGAGAAGGCAAACTTCGAATTTGACAAAAAGCTCGCCCAGGAAGAAGTCTGGATCAGGCAAGGCATCAAGGCCCGCCGGACCCGTAACGAGGGCAGGGTGCGGGCGCTTAAGGCCCTGCGGGTCGAGCGGGGCGCGCGTCGCGAGCAGCAAGGCAAGGCCCGAATGAATATAGAGGAGGTGTCAAAGTCCGGCAAGATCGTTGCCGAGCTGACGGACATTTCCCATCACTTTGATAGCGAGCCGGTGATCGACGGGTTTTCCACGACGGTGCTGCGCGGTGACCGGATCGGTCTCGTGGGCGCCAATGGCGCGGGCAAAACGACCCTGCTGAAGATCATTCTCGGTCAGCTGACCCCGACGAGCGGGCGCGTCAAATTGGGTACCAAACTCGATGTTGCGTATTTTGACCAGCTGCGCCAGGCGCTGGATATGAATAAGAGCCTGATCGAAAACATCTGTGGTGGCCGCGAGTTTATCGAGATCAATGGCAAGAATCGTCATGCGATCAGTTATCTTGGCGACTTTTTGTTCAGCCCGGAGCGCACCCGGATGCCCGTAAAGGCGTTGTCCGGGGGTGAGCAAAACCGCGCGATCCTGGCCAACCTGTTCAGCAAACCCGCCAATGTGCTGGTGCTCGATGAGCCGACCAATGACCTCGATGTGGAAACGCTGGAGTTGTTGGAGGAGATTCTGCTCAGTTTCGATGGCACGGTACTGCTGGTCAGCCACGACCGGGAATTCATGGACAACGTGGTCACCAGTATTTTCGTGTTTGAGGGCAACGGCCGGGTGAATGAATATGTGGGCGGGTATAGCGACTGGGCCCGCAAGGGCGGCACCCTGGTCGCCAAGGCCCAGGCCTCACCTGCCCCACTAGCGGCGGGGGGCGGACCGGATACTGCGGCCAAGCCGGTGCAGGAAGCTGCGGCTGCGCCGCGTAAGAAGCTGTCTTATAAAGACCAGCGCGAACTGGATGGACTGCCCAAGTTGATCGAACGCCTGGAACAGCAACAGGAGCAACTGGAACAGCATGCCAGCGCGCCGGATTTTTATTCCCGTTCCCATACGCTGATCAATGAGCATACGGCCGCGCTGGCGGATATCCAGGCTCAACTGGAGAGCGCCTACCAGCGCTGGGATGAGCTTGACGGTTAGCGACGGGCGGATTGAGCGTGGCTGAGAAGTCCAGCGACTGGCATGTTTACCTTATTCGCAGCGCCAGCGGCAGCCTCTATGCAGGCATTACCACCGATCTGCAGCGGCGCCTGCAGGAGCATCGGGGCGATAGCCCCGGGGGAGCTAAATCTTTACGAGGTAAGGGCCCGCTGGAAATGGTCTGGAGCACCGTGGTAGCCGATCGCAGCATGGCGTCGAAGCTGGAAAGCAAGCTGAAGAAATTACCCAAGCAACACAAAGAGGCGCTGGTAGCCGGTGACCGAAGCGTCGCCAGCTTGCTCGCAGACCTCGAGTGAGCGCTTTTAGGAAATAGCTGCCCGGGCGGCGGCGATGGCGCTGCGCACTTGGCGGGGCGCGGTTCCGCCGAGGTGATCTCGTGCGGCCACGGAGCCTTCCAGGGTCAGCACGTCGAATACATCCTGCTCTATATCGGCGCAAAACTGCTGCAGTTCCCCTAGCGCGAGTTCGGACAGGTCTTTAGCCTGCTCGATGGCATAGGCCACCGCATTACCAACCACTTCATGGGCATCACGAAACGGCATGCCCTTGCGCACCAGGTAGTCTGCCAGGTCGGTCGCCGTGGCGAAGCCGCGCAGCGCTGCCGCACGCATATTATCGCGACGCGCCTCGATGGCAGGCACCATGTCCGCATAGGCGCGCAGACAGCCCCTGAGGGTGTCGACGGTATCGAATACCGGTTCTTTATCTTCCTGGTTGTCCTTGTTATAGGCCAGCGGCTGGGATTTCATCAGCGTTAACAGGGCCATCAGGTGGCCGTAAACACGGCCGGTCTTGCCCCGCACCAGTTCGGGTACGTCCGGATTTTTCTTTTGTGGCATGATCGATGAACCGGTGCAAAAGCGGTCCGGCAGCTCGATAAAGGCAAATTGCGCCGATGTCCACAGCACCAGTTCTTCAGAGAATCGCGACAGGTGCGTCATGACAAGGCTGGCGGCGGCACAAAACTCGATTACGAAGTCGCGGTCGCTCACCGCATCCAGGGAGTTAGCCGCCGGGCGGTCAAAGCCCAGCAGGCGGGCGGTTATGTTGCGATCGATCGGATAGGTGGTGCCAGCCAGCGCCGCAGCTCCCAGCGGCATAACATTGACCCGAGCACGGCAATCGAGCAGACGCTCGTAATCCCGCTGCAGCATCTCGAACCATGCCAGCAGGTGATGACCAAAGATCACGGGCTGTGCGGTTTGCAGATGGGTAAAGCCTGGCATGATGGTGTCTGACTCGCGCTCGGCGAGGTCCAGCAGGCCCAGTTGCAAGCGGCGAATCTCCGGACAAATCACGTCGATCTCGTCACGTAACCAGAGGCGCATGTCGGTGGCTACCTGGTCGTTACGGGAACGGCCGGTATGCAGTTTTTTGCCGGTGACGCCGATAATTTCGGTGAGCCGCGCCTCGATGTTCATGTGCACATCTTCGAGACTGACGGACCAGTTGAACTTACCTGTTTCGATCTCGGTTTCGACCTGCCCAAGTCCTTGCAGGATCGCGTCGCGCTCGGTTTTATCGAGTACCCCGATCTCCTGCAACATCTGCGCGTGGGCGCGGGATCCTGCAATATCTTGACGATACATGCGTTGGTCAAAATTGACCGACGCGGTAAAGGATTCTACAAAGGCATCGGTCGCTTCGCTGAATCGGCCGCCCCAGGATTTATTGGTGTTTTCTTCGTCGCCCATTTGGTGTGGTTCTGAACTATAGTGTAAAGAGATAGAATGAGTTCCGGGATCGAGGGATCCCTGAAATTGCGCAGATTATAGCACCCGTTATGCGGGCATGTTGGAAAATATCACATTGGCAAAACACCGTAATCCAGACAAGCCATCGACCGACGGTTTCTTTATTCCTGACCTGTGTGAGGGCCGCGCGTTATTCGTGCTGGTGCTGGTCAGTGAACTTTGCGTGCTGGCGATGGTGCTGGCCGCGACGGGCGTTAAAACCTTTTCCTGGAGCTACCTCGCGCTGGTGTCTCTGTTCGTGCAATGGGTGGTTCTGAGCAGCGCTTTCCTGCTGTGCACGTTTCGTACTCGGCTTGCCAAATTGGCGCTGCCGAGCGCGGTCTCGGTGGCCTATGCTATCGTAATGGGCGTGACCCTGGTGCTGAGTATCGCGGCCAGCTGGGTCATGGCGGGCGCGCAGTTTTCCGTTTCCGGATGGAGTATCGATGGTCTCGGGGTGCTGCGCAACCTCGTCATCAGCGCCATCATGACCGGCCTGGTGCTGCGTTACTTCTATGTCCACAGTCGCCTGCGCAGCCAGGAGAAGGCTGAGTTGCAGGCGCGCATCCAGGCCCTGCAGTCCCGGATTCGGCCGCACTTCCTGTTCAACAGCATGAATAGTATCGCGAGCCTGATACGCAGTGCCCCGGACGCCGCGGAGCAGGCGGTGGAGGATCTTAGCGAATTGTTTCGCGCCAGTCTCAAGGAGGCAGGTAAGCCGATACGCCTGGACCAGGAGATCGAGCTGTGCAAACGCTATGTCGGCATCGAACAACTACGTTTGGGCGATCGCCTTGAGATCGACTGGCAAATGGATGAGTTGAGCAATGCGGCGACGATTCCGATGCTGACGCTGCAGCCGGTGATTGAGAACGCCATTTACCATGGCATCCAGCCGTTGCCCGAGGGTGGCAAGATTGGGGTGCTGGTTGAGGAGCAGTCGGGTGAGGTCACTATCACGGTCTCCAACCCCTTTAATGCGGCGGCATCGACCAATGGCAATGGCAATCATATCGCGCTGGAAAACATTCGCAGCCGCCTGAATGCCTTTTACGGCAGCAAGGCGGTGCTGACGACACATGTCGCAGAGGCGATTTTTGTGACCCGCATGAATTATCCGCTCGCGCAGGTGATCAATGATGGCTAGCGCCAGCGTTCTTATCGTCGATGATGAACACCTGGCCCGAGAGCGGTTGCAGCGGATGCTCACCGACGAAGCCGACTACGAGGTGGTCGCCGAAGCCGCCCATGGCCGCGCTGGAGTAGAGCAAGCGGCCCTGCACAAGCCGGACATCGTATTACTGGATATCCGCATGCCGGGCATGGATGGCATCGAAGCCGCGCAGCATTTGTTGCAAATGGAGCAGCCGCCGGCCGTTATATTCTGTACCGCCTATGATGAATACGCGCTGGATGCCTTCGAGGTGAATGCAGTTGGCTATGTGCTCAAGCCGGTGCGGCGCGAACAGTTGCTACGCAGGCTGCAGCATGCGAAACGACTTACCGAAAGCCAGTTGGCTGCGATCGTGCCTGAGACCTCTACGAGGACGCATATCTCCGCCCGGACCCGGTTGGGACTGGAAGTGATACCTGTCGACAGTATTAGCCACTTTATGGCTGACCAGAAATATGTGACGGCGTTTTTCGATGGCCGGGAGGTGGTTATTGAAGACCCGCTGAAGAGCCTCGAGCAGGAATTTCCCGGTCAGTTATTACGGGTTCACCGCAATTGCCTGGTGGCGCTGGCCGCTATCGAGGGGTTGCAATCCAATCGTGGCGGCGGCCAATTGAAGCTGCGCGATGTGGACGATACCGTTGCTGTCAGTCGACGCCACATGGGCAGTGTGAAGAAAGCCCTCACTCGACTCTAGCCGGTATTTCTCGCCAGGCGGCTTGGTAGTTGACGATATGCAGGCTAGTACTTTCTGGCCTGCTCCAGGTGGGCACTTCCCAGCCGCCGCCGTGTTTACAAATGCGCGGTGATCATAGACTATAGCGTTCTGAATATGGCTAACCAGAACGGCTCGAAAAACCGGCTAGTTATCACGAGCGACCGGTCAACAAATCCCGTTCCCATGGTTAATCCTGTGACATTACCCAGTCCCGGCGCGGCGTCAGCCAAGTGCCCGGTCTAACCAGATGATCCTATGACCCGACACATACGAATTGCCACCCGTGGTAGCGACCTGGCCTTATGGCAGGCGAACTACGTTAAATCCCGACTCGAGCAAAGCCATTCGGATTTGCGCGTGGAGCTCAAGATCATGAAGACCCGTGGTGACAAGATCCTCGATGTGCCGCTGGCAAAGGTGGGCGGCAAGGGATTGTTTGTTAAGGAGCTCGAGACCGCGTTGTTAGCGGGCGAGGCCGACCTTGCCGTGCACTCCATGAAGGATGTGCCGATGGAGTTTCCGGAGGGGCTTGGGTTGGCCGTTATTTGTGAGCGTGAGCAGCCGACCGATGCGTTTGTTTCCAATCAATACGCAACCCTGGCAGACCTTCCCGAGGGAGCAACCGTCGGCACTTCGAGCCTGCGCCGGCAATGCCATCTTCAGGCGCTGCGGCGTGATTTACGGATCGTTTTCCTGCGCGGCAATGTGAATACGCGGCTGGCCAAACTCGATGCCGGTCAATACGACGCCATCATTCTCGCCAGCGCCGGCCTGATTCGCCTCGGCATGGCCGAGCGGATTCGACAGGCGTTGACGCCGGAGCAGAGTCTGCCCGCAGCGGGACAGGGAGCGGTCGGAATTGAGACTCGCAGCGATGATGTAGACATCCAGGCATTGCTGCAACCGCTGCACCATGAGCCCACCAGCCATTGCGTGGTTGCCGAGCGAGCCATGAACCGGCACCTCAATGGTGGCTGCCAGGTGCCGATTGCGGGGTATGCGATCCTCGAAGGTGACCAGCTGTACCTGCGCGGTATTGTCGCCGAGCCGGAGGGTGACCGGGTGCTGTATGCAGAGCAGCGTGCGCCGCTAGCGGCCGCGGAAAGCCTCGGCATCGAGGTAGCGGAGAAGTTGCTGGCCCAGGGCGCGCAGCAGATTCTTGATGCGATTTACCAGGCCGACTAACTCATGCCGTCCGGACCGAATATGCATAGATATATTTGATGAACAGCGACGCAGCGCACTGGGTAAAGGGCAAACGGATTCTGGTCACGCGGCCTCGTGACCAGGCTAACGGCTTGGTCGCTAAGCTCGCAGAGCTGGGTGGCATACCCCTCGAGCTGCCGGTGATCGATATTCAACCGTTGCCCGACGCCGAGGTTGAGCGAGACAAGATTATCGACCTTGACCAGTTTGACGCGGTGATCCTGGTCAGTGCTAATGCAGCGCGCTATGCGCTGGAGTGGATCGATCGTTATTGGCCGCAGCTGCCGCCGCACCTGAATTGGTATGCGGTGGGTGAGGCCACGACCCGGCTGTTGGCCGGGGCGGGTATAGCCGCCAGCACCCCGGACGGGGAAGCCAACAGTGAAGCATTGCTGCAACTACCCGGGCTATTAGCGGTTGAAAACCACAAGGTATTGATCGTCAAAGGGATCGGCGGTCGAGCCCTGCTGCAGGACGAACTGGCCCGGCGGGGCGCACAGGTACAAAGTCTTGCCCTGTACCGTCGCGGGCTGCCGGAATATAGTGCGGCGGACGTCGCGCAGATACTGGGCGAACAGCTGCCTGATGCGTTAATGGCCACTAGCGTCGACGCCTTGAATAATCTCGATGAATTGCTGCTTCGGATCGGTAACGAGCATTATGGTTTGCCGCTGGTCGTTGCCAGTGAGCGGATTGCTGGCGTGGCGAGAGAAAAAGGCTTTAGCGAGGTCGTAGAGGCGCGTGGAGCGTCAGACCAATGTATCCTGCAAGCGCTAAATGTAATAGGATAAGCTTGTAGGCCGGTAACGGGTTTACGCAGCGTGCGGCGCTTCTCGCGCTGCCTGGCCAGGCCCTTACAGTAAGCCATTTATAATCCTGGAAACCTCAGTTGGATCACGAAAGTATGCACAACTTCTTGACGCACCTGGAAAATTTGAAAAAGCTCTCATCACCAATAAGGTGGCTATGAGTTTTTCAAATTCCCCATGCACATCAATATGTTGCACATCTTTTTCACGCTCAACTGAGGTTTCCAGGATAATGGATTCAGTGACAATCAAGTGATGGATTGAACAATGGTTGACGCGTCAGGCGAACAACAGGAACAGGCCGATAACGGCCCTGCAAGCACGTCCCCCGCGACCACTGCGGCTGGAACCGATTCAGGTAATTCCCCCG
>CAXMOT010000190.1:0-3826 GCA_964195105.1 uncultured Gemmatimonadales bacterium
TGGTCGGTGTCGCAGTCCTTGTCGTTGGCAAACAGGCAGGTGCCCGCAGCGTGCGCAAGTTGCTTGGCGTCATTGACTTCCACCGCGCGGCCATTGACCGAGATAATTCCGGATTTTTGCAGGCGGGAGAATACGCGACTGACGGTCTCTACCGCCAGCCCGAGGTAATTCGCTATGTCATTGCGTGACATTGCCAGGTAGATGAAGTCGGCGGCGTAGCCACGACGCTGGATGCGGGTTGACAGGTCGAGAATAAAATTAGCGACCCGTTCGTCGGCACTCTTCTGGCTCAGCAGCATCATCATGCTGAGGTCGCTACGCATTTCCTTGCTCATTGAATGGATGAGTTGGCGTTTCAGGTCGGGGATCTTATTCGTTAATGCATCGAATTGCGTGTAGGGGATTTCGCACACCGAGGTGGTTTCTATCGCGACGGCGCTAATCGGATAGGTGTTGGTATCGATACCGCTCAGGCCGAGCAACTCGCTGGGAAGATAAAAACCGGTGGTCTGCTCATCACCTTCGCCTGTAACCGAATAGGTGCGCACACAGCCACTACGCAGAGCAAACAGTGAGTTAAGTTTGTCGCCCTGGCGAAATAGATGCTCACCCTTTTTCAGGGGGCGCCCGCGATGGATAATCGAATCCAGCACGTTCATATCGTTGGCTTTCAGTGACAGTGGTAAACACAGCGTGCGCAGGCTGCAACTCTCACAGGTCGCTTCCCGAAAAGAATGTAATTTTATGGTATTAGCCGGCTTGGTTTTAGGCATGCTCGGTATCCTGGTCCATGGTCAGCGCCCAGTTTAAGCTGGCGGTTTGATGAAAACAAGTTATCAATGTCCCGAGAGTGCAGGCGGCGCGTTCATATCCTGGTGCGGCATCGCGTGTGAGTCATGTGCGCTATGACCTGCGAACGGTGCCAACGGGGAGAAGGGCAGGGTCCATAAGCCAAATATGATTAGCAACAGGCCTGCACCATTGCGTGTCCAGCGGCTTTGCATGACCCGCTTGACCTGTTCGAGCATCAGCCCTGTCGCCAGCACCGCGGGTAACGTGCCCAGGCCGAAACACAGCATCGTCGCGCCGGCCTGGCGCCAATCCGCACTCATGGCGGACCAGGTCAGGGCGCTGTAGATCAGTCCACAGGGGATCCAGCCCCACAGGGCGCCGATCAACAGCGCATGAACGGGGGTCTTTACCGGGGTTAAATGCTTAATGCCCGGCTGCAGGTACTTCCAGAAATGCGCCCCGGCCCGCTCCAGGTGGCGTAGCACCGGCCACCAATTAGCGAGATACAATCCCATCGCGATCAGCATGAGGGCAGCGATCATGCGCAACACGAATCCCATTCCGGAGAAGTATTGGGCTAATACGCCAGTTAGGCTGCCGAACAGGGCGCCGGCCAGGCCATAGCTGAGAATGCGTCCGGCGTTATAGGATAGCAGTAATGGTATGAGCCTCGAACGCACTCGCTGCTCGGGTGGCACAGCCATGGCCAGGGCGCCCATAATGCCGCCGCACATGCCGACGCAGTGCAGGCTGCCGAGCAGCCCCATGAGGAACGCCGCCGCGTAACCGACCGTTTCAGGCATGTGGATTACCGGAGTGGTCCGTCGGTTGCACGGGGTCATCGTCTGCGCCCGGTGGCAATAGCTCGTCGTCGTCAAACAGGATTCGGTAGGCCGGCCCCTCCATATCCTCAAATTGATCCGATTTTACGGCCCATAAGAATGCTGCGACTCCCAGGCTGACGAGCACCAATGCGATCGGGATGAGAAGGTAGATGATGTTCATCAGGCGGCTGTAATGACCTCGGGTTGCACGGGCTTCATGCCTCTCGGTTTATTTAAGGAGTCTCTGATCGAGTCTAAGGTATCTCTGGCTTTGTGACTACTACGCAATCAAGGCCTTAGTCGCGCAACTGCTGTGTTGAAGCCCTTGCTAAGGACTACGGCCATTAACTGCGAGCTTCGCCTTGCATTTGCGCGACTAAGGTCTTGCAGAGCCATCTTAGGCTTGATCAGAGGCTCCTCAACCTTAAAGCGTTGCAGACGACAACCAGTGAACTGAACGACATGCCGATTGCCGCGGCATAGGGCGGTATGTAGCCCATCGCCGCCAGCGGCAACGCGGCCAGGTTGTAGGTTAGCGCCCAGCCGATATTCTGCCGGATAACGGTGCGGCAACGATCTGCTATTTCCAGTGCGGTCACCAGGCTGGTAAGTTTTCCAGACAGCAGGATGGTGTCAGCCTGAGCCTTGGTCAGATCCGTGGCGCCGGTCATCGCGACCGAAACATCTGCGCTTGCTATTACCGGTACGTCATTGATCCCATCGCCCACCATTACGACTGTTGCGCCTTGCGCCTGCAGGGCGTGGATGTAGGCGAGTTTCTGCTCCGGGTTGCAGGCTGAACGGTATTGGGAAATGCCAAGCCGCTGCGCGATGCTCGCTACATTAGCGGAATAATCACCACTCAGGATCTCGACCTGCAGGCCGCGTGATTTTAGCGCCGCGACCGCTGCGACGCTGGTGTCGCGTAGTTCGTCGTCAAATTGTAGCCAGGCCAGCGCACCGCTGGCGTCTCCGAGCAGTAACCATTGCCCCGTCTGGTAAGCGGCGGGGAGGTCGAGGCTGGATCCTTTGCTCGCCTTGATTTCAAGCACGAAGTCCGGGCGACCAATACGATACCGGGTGCCGTCGATATAGCCCTCAATGCCACTACCGGTATGTGCCGTGATATTGGTGGCAGCGAGTGAACTGTGTTCAAAGGCTTTAGCGATCGGATGCTCGGAGTGGGCTTCCAGGGCGGCGGCGATATTGTGGCACTCATGCCGGGAAGGCGCCGCGACGGGCAGGATGTCCGTCAGTTCAAGCTGGCCTTTGGTCAGGGTGCCGGTTTTATCGAAGATAATATGGGTGGCCTGCGCGAGTCCTTCGAGGGTATGTCCCCGGATGATGATGAGCCCCGCACGATGCAGCCGGGTGGTGGCGGTAGTGAGGGCGGTGGGGGTGGCCAGCGATAGTGCGCAGGGGCAGGTCACGACGAGCACGGATAATGTAATCCAGAACGCATTCCCTGAATCCACGCGAAACCAGTACAGCGCTACCAGTGCTGCCATGATCAACACGAAGGCCACAAAATAGCGGGCGACTTTGTCGGCGAGGAGGGCGATGGGAGGCTTGCTGGTGACGGCGAAATCCAGCAACCGCATGATTGCCGCGACGCGGGTGTTGTGAGCGATTTCGGTAACTTCCAACTGGGCCGGCTGCTCCGTGTTGATGCTGCCGGCAATGACGGTGTCACCGATCGCCTTGTTGATGGGCATAAACTCGCCCGTCACCAATGATTCATCGAAGCTGCCTGGCTGCTCCAGTAACGTGCCGTCGGCGGGCACGGTTTCTCCTGCCTTGACCAGGATTCGGTCGCCAACCCCCAGGTCGCGCAGGGAAATGGCTTCCAATCGCTCGCCCTGCAGTCGATTGACGGTCTGCGGCAACAGTGGACTGTGGTTCTGGTGCTCCCGGTCTATGCGCAGTCTGGCGCGGAATTCCAGGAATCTGCCGAGCAGCAGGAAGAAGGTAAACATGCAAACCGAATCGAAATAGACTTCCTGGCCAGCGGTGACCGTCGACCATGCACTGGCGAAAAAAGCGGCCAATATTGCTATCGAAACGGGTACATCCATTCCGAGGCTGCGCAGCTTAAGGTTGCGCCACGCTGATCGGTAGAATGGCAAAGCGGCATAGAGCGCGACCGGTGTCGTAATCAACAGGCTAACCGCGCGAATAAAGTTGCGGTTGGCGTCGCTCATATCCTCAAA
>CAXMOT010000191.1:0-8783 GCA_964195105.1 uncultured Gemmatimonadales bacterium
CCCGGTACTCCAACCACTTGATAACTTAGGATGCAGAGCTTGCCAGATGATTCAAGACAAGACGCAGCCCGCAGATAATGGCCAGCCCTTTTCAAGGGTTGCAACGCCGTATTGGATCATCTGGCAAGCTCCCGTAGGGCGGGCCGATAAGCGGTCACCCGCGTTGTTGCAATTCTTGGCAAGGGCTAGCCATTCCCTGCGAATCGCGCCTAGCGGGCAACCGCTTCTCGGCTCGCTGAATCCTGAGTTATCAAGTGGTTGGAGTACTAGGTACAGACCCTGCCAGGTGCCAAGGCTTAGCCGGCCATCCGCTATCGGAATCATGACGCTGCTGCCGAGTAGCGCGCTCTTTATGTGCGCCGGCATGTCGTCCGAGCCTTCCAGGGTATGCTGGTAGTAGGGCGCATCCTCGGGGACCAAGTCATTAAGGTAGGACTCCAGATCACTGCGCACCGTAGGATCCGCATTTTCATTCACGCCCAGCGAGGCGGACGTATGACAAATGAAAAAGTGCGCCAATCCAATCCTGAATCCTTCCAGCTCAGGCAACTGGGACAGCGCCTCAGCGGTGATCAGGTGCATGCCGCGAGATTTGGGAGAAATACGGATGGTTTTCTGCTGCCACATATCAGGAACCTCTGAACAATAACTTAATACCTCTGCGAGCCCTGCAGGTTTTAGCGGCAAGGCGGGAGTTGCAGCCAATGCTTATTGCATTGGCAAGACTTCCAACACCGCAGATGAAGCCTGCAGGGCTCGCCCCTTGGGGCTTGCAGAGACTTGCCGGCTCTTTGTTGGCGTCGCTTCCAAGGTCTGGACATTGCTGCGCAAAGCCGCCTCAATCCAGCAAGTCTCTGTAAGCCAGAGGCATCAAGGTATTATTCAGAGGTTCCTTAACCTCTGGTTTCTAGGTTTAATGAATAATTGACTCAGGCCATAGCGCTGTTAAAAGACGATGATATAATCCCGCGCTGTTTTATTCACCCGATATGGTAACGAATACTTCTAATGAAGCGAGTCAAAACCGGCTTTCTGGAGCGACGCCTGGAGTTAACCAAGGCCGGCGTTATCAGCGCTGGCAACTATGCCGCCCGTTCCGCTCTCAATATGCTGCTGCCGCCCGAGGAGCGCGAGGCCCGCAACCGGGCGCTACTGGCTCAGCAGGCGGAATATTTCGTGCGCGAAATTGGCAAACTCAAAGGCAGCGTAGTCAAAATCGGCCAAATGATGGCGCTGTATGGCGAGTATTTCCTGCCAAAAGAAATTAAAGGCGCACTCCACAAGCTGGAAGACAGTACCGAACCCCTTGAGTGGCCCTCGGTGCATGCTGCGCTCGAGGCAGAGCTCGGCGCCACTCGGCTAGCCCAGCTCGAAGTGGATGAACAACCACTGGCAGCCGCATCGCTCAGCCAGGCCCACCGGGCGTATCGACGCAGCGATGGCCAGGAACTCTGCCTCAAGATTCAATACCCCGGCATTGCCCAGTCCATCGATACGGATTTCAATGCCATCGTGCAGCTATTAAACCTGTCGCGAATCCTTGGCAACAAAACCGGCGTAGACATCTGGTTGCGCGAGATTCGCCATATGCTGCACCTGGAAGTCGATTACCGTCACGAAGCCCATCAAACTCAGCTCATGGGAGAGCTACTCTCCGACGACGCGCGCTTCGTTGTGCCCAGGGTTATCGAAGAGTTTAGCGGCACCACAGTGCTGGCGCTGTCATGGGAACCGGGATTGTCGATTAATGACAGCAAAGTGCAGGCACTGCCCCAGCCGCGACGCGACGCGCTGGGCGAGGCGATGCTCGATTTGTTCCTGAGCGAAGTGTTCGATTGGGGCAAGATGCAGACCGATCCTAATTTCGGCAACTACCTGATACGCCCGGGAACCGAAGGTGCCCAGGATCAGTTGGTGTTACTCGATTTTGGCGCCGTTAAGTCGTTCGACCGGGCATTTATGCAGCCATTCAAGGCCATGGTGAAGGCGGCCTATGACGAAGATCCGGCCGCATACCTCGACTATGCGATGCGCCTGGGCTTTATGCAGGAAGGTTTTCCCGAGCAAATATTGCAGGACTTTGCCGAAATTTCGATGGCGGTTATCGAGCCTCTTGCGAAGCATCCCGAGCGGCTGCCCCCGGAGGTGTTAAACGCATCCGGCGCCTATCACTGGAAAAACAGCCGGCTTCCCAGGCGCATTGCCAAGCAGGCTTCCAAGGCCTCGTTGTCACGCTACTTTGCGTTGCCGCCGCAGGAGTTTATGTTTATCAACCGCAAACTGCTGGGTGTATACACTTTTATCATGATGCTGGATGGCCAGTTCAATGGCGGCGAGTTACTGCAGCGCAGATTCGCTTAGCCTGGAAATTTCACCAGTATTCGGGAATTGCGGTGAGGGCTGGTTTGGTGTGAAAGATTTTTCGACTAAATGCGTAGCAATAGCTACGTTTGCAGGAGAAAGATTATTCAGAGGTGCCCTTGCTGGTTACAAAGTGTAACCATGCCAGAATACGCTTTCGTACTGCTATACAAGTGCAATTCTATTATTTCATGGCCGACTGGTGAATTTTCCGGGTTGGTTGCCTGCGCAACCGGTCGATCACCGGCCCGCAATCGGGCCGCACCCCACGCCAAATAAAAAATGATTCGGCGGCTTGCTCTACCAGCATGCCAAGGCCATCGATGGTGATTCCCACCCCGTGCGCCGCTGCCCACCGATTAAAACTGGTAGCCGTTGCGCCATACATCATGTCATAGCACACCGGCCCGTTCGCCAGCACGCATATAGGGATTGGCGGCACCTCGCCGGCAAGGCTTGCGGCCGTACCGTTAATAATCAGGTCAAATTCGGCATCACCCAGCGCTGCAAATCCGCAACTACTGAGCCGCTCGGGTGCCGCAAACATGGCCGCCAGTTGCTCCGCTTTCGACTCGGTACGATTCGCAATGGTCACATGCGCCGGCGCTTGTTCCAGTAGCGGCCCAAGGACGCCGCGTACAGCACCACCGGCACCGAGGATAAGTAAGCGCTTACCCTCAAGCTCAATATTATGATTATCGAGCAGGTCCCGAACGATCCCGACGCCATCGGTATTGTCGCCATATACCCTGTTATCCTCACCTATCGACAGGGTATTGACGGAGCCCGCCTGCGTGGCGCGGGGACTGAGCGCTTCCGCCAACTCACATGCATCGAGCTTGAAGGGCACCGTGACGTTCAGCCCCTTGCCACCATCGGCAAAGAACGTTCCCGCCTGTACCGCAAACTCATCAACAGGCACGAGTATTTTACTGTAATCCATATCCTGGCCGGTCTGCTCGGCAAACGCCGCATGTATCCCGGGTGATTTGCTTTGGGCAACAGGGTTGCCCATGACTGCGTAGCGATCGGTCACTTTATTATCCAACGCCCGGGTTGCAGGTAAGTATCATATAGCTGCGCTTCCGCGCTGCCGGCTTCAGGTTGCCAGTTATAATCCCAGTGCACGACTGGTGGCAGCGACATCAGGATCGATTCCGTACGGCCGCCACTCTGCAAACCAAACAAAGTGCCACGATCATAAACGAGGTTGAACTCGACGTAACGTCCGCGTCGATAGCACTGGAATTTGCGTTGCTGCTCGTCATAAGCAAGCGACTTGCGGCGAGTAACGATGGGGCGATAGGCGTTGATGTAGCTGTCGCCGACGGCTCGCAAAAACTCAAAGCAGGTGTCAAAGCCCCACTCATTCAAGTCATCAAAAAACAGTCCACCGATGCCGCGCGGCTCCTGGCGATGCTTAAGGTAGAAATACTCGTCACACCAATTGGCGTAGCGGGGGTACACATCTTCGCCAAAAGGATCACATGCCTGTTTTGCAACCTGGTGCCAATGCTCACAGTCTTCCTCGAAACCGTAATAGGGAGTCAGGTCAAAGCCGCCGCCAAACCACCACACCGGGGCACGGCCTTCCTGCTCGGAGATGAAGAAACGGAAGTTGGCATGCGACGTGGGCACATTGGGATTCTCCGGATGCAGCACCAGCGATACCCCAACGGCCTGAAAATCACCCCCCGCCAGTTCGGGACGAGCCGCCGTAGCAGACGGTGGCAAGCGATCGCCATACACATGGGAAAACGATACCCCGCCTTTTTCAAACACCTTACCGTCATCCATGACGCGGGAGCGACCGCCGCCACCCCCGGCGCGGTCCCAGTTATCCTCCACAAAGCGGGCGGCGCCATCTTCAGCTTCCAGCGCCTGGCAAATGTTGTCCTGCAAACCCAGCAGGTACGTCTTCACAGCGGTTAGATCGGGCTCACTCATGTAATCTTCCGTTAGTTCCTTATCTCAGTATGGCGTCTATTCGCCCGACCTGCAGGCAGTTAAGTTCAAGGCAACAGCGTCGAATCGCGTCATTCTCCGCCGCGCAGGGTTGCTTCACTTAGAATATCACGGATAGGCGAGGGGCTGTGTTCGTCGCCCAGCGATCCGGGCAGAACGTAATCGAGGGCAGCGCCGAATATGAGGCGTAACTGCAAGGGATCCCTTGCCACCAGGCGCCCGGAGATGTTTGCCGAGGTGGACACAAGAGGCCGGCCAAACGCCTTGGACAGAGCCGTCACATCGGGGTGAGTAGTGAGGCGCAGGGCAACGCCAGTATAGTCGCCTTTAATCCAGGCGGGCGCCAGGCCATCATCCGGAACCACCCAGGTCTGGAACCCGGGCCAGCTTGCCTCTATACGCGCACGCTGTTGTGGTGACAACGCAGCCAGGAACGGCGCGACGTGCCCTCGTTGCCCCGAGACCAGGATCAACCCCTTGGCAACCGAGCGCCGCTTGAGCTGTAACAGTTTGTTAACCGCCGCCCGGTTATAAGGGTCGCAACCCAGGCCCCAAACCGCTTCGGTTGGATAGGCAATGACTCCGCCGGCACGCAATACACTTACGGCGCGGCTAATATGCCAGGGGTTCATGTCGGTATCAATACCCCGTCACCATGACAGTTGCTGAAGGAATCAGCGTGGAAATTGCTCCAGTAGGCAACCAACTGGTGCACATCCCACGCTAGCCGTTAAGTTTCGCCTGCAATGCAGCGTCTTTTGCCTCGACAGCGCGGGCGTTCGCGGCGCGGTCATCCAGCAACCGCTGCGCCAGGCCAGTATCCGCGGTCGCCAAAATCTGCGCCGCCAGGTATCCGGCATTCTTGGCACCGGCTTTGCCGATAGCAACTGATGCTACCGGTACGCCACCCGGCATCTGCACCGTGGACAACAGCGCATCCATGCCGCCCAATCCACCGGACTCGATCGGCACACCAATAACAGGACGCAGGGTCAGGCCGGCAACGGTGCCAGCAAGGTGCGCGGCCATGCCGGCGGCAGCAATAAATACGCCGCAGTCGCGTTGGTTCGCGTCGTTAACGTATGCGTGGGTTGCAGCGGGCGTGCGGTGTGCGGAAGTAATTTTGACTTCGTAAGGCACATCGAGGCTTGCCAGCACGTCGATAGTCGCTTGCATCACCGGCAAGTCAGAATCCGATCCCATTAAGATAGCAACGAAGTGCTTGGACATGAGTGTATTTTCCTGTGGTTTGGAGAGAGCGCACGTTACCCCAGAGTTTTCGCGGATTCAAGTGTTTTGCTATGGCTAGATACCGCCGGGAGCCCGCATATAACCACCAGCAACGCTGGCAATCTGGCCCTTCAGTTCCAGGCTGACCAACTGCTGACCGAGCGTATTAACATCCAGGCTGCTACGCGCAACCAGCATGTCCATGCTAGTGGCATGATAATCGATCCACCGCAAAACCTGCTGCTCCAGTTCCGAAAGTTGCGGTTGCAGCCGGGCCGCTTGCGGCGCATGGATCGGGCTCAGGGCGCCCTGCATTGGCAACTCTTCCAGCACATCCTCCGCCGTTTCTACCAGTTTCGCACCCTGCCGGATCAGCCAATGGCAACCCCGGCTAAGCGGATTGTAGATCGAACCCGGTACTGCAAACACCTCGCGCCCCTGTTGCGCCGCTAAGTTGGCCGAGATCAGTGAACCACTCTTAAGCGCCGCCTCGATGACCAGCACCCCCTGGCTAAGGCCGCTCACGATGCGATTACGGCGCGGAAAGTTCTCACGGCGGGGAGGCGAAGACAACGGAAACTCTGAGACCAGCGCGCCAGTTGCGGCAATTTGTTGCGCCAATCGGGCATTGCGGCGCGGGTAAGGGACATCGACGCCGCATCCAAGTACCGCGATCGTGGTGCCATTTGCCGCCAACGTGCCGCGATGACTGGCCGTATCGACACCTAATGCCATTCCGCTGGTAATGACCAGGCCGGCTTCACTGAGCCCCGCAGCTAGGCTGGCAGCCGTTTCGAGACCGGCCGGACTGGCATTGCGACTACCAACGATCGCTATCTGTGGTTTGGAAAGTAAACTGGCATCACCGACCACGAACAACAACAAGGGAGGCGTCGCCAGCTCCCGCAGCGCGGGTGGATAGAGCGGGTCACTCAGGGTAAGGATTCGCCGGGCGGGGCATTGTTGCCATTCGATAGCGGCGGTAATGTGTTGATCAGGGGCCTCCCTCAGCGCCTTCGCGCAGGCGCCCACGGTATTGATCACCGCATGCGGCAAACCGGCCGCCTCCAGCTCAGCCGCCGGCGTATCAAGCAAACCGCGAGGCTCGGGCCAGCGTTCCAGTAACTGGTGTTTTTGGGGGAGGGTTAATTCACGTAACTGAAAAAGGGCCAACCATGGCCCCAGATCCTCATTCTGTGAGTTGCACATAGATCATCCTTGATCCTGTTTATAACTGTTGCGCCTTAGGTGGCGTGATTAGCTGCTATATTTGGCTTCCTTCAGGGGTCGCCAGTTACAATCGGCTAGGGGCTACGAAGCTCATCCATTACGGCCAGCGGACGCTGCGCCTTTAATACCAGCCCGTAACTCATTTTCTCAAACACCCTGAATACCATCAACAAGCCGCCACGCTCGGGGGGCAGTTCCACGACGTCATTGCGAATGCGGTCCTTCACGGCACCGGACATATGATAGATCGCCATGACATTGCCAACTTCAATCTCTTCACGCGCACCACGATTGATCGCGACCACATCAAACTGACCGACCTGGCCGACCCCGCCCAATACAGAAATTATCTTGGCGTCAGGTTCGTTCTTCGGCGAGCTGGGGAAGAAAGTAGGCACCACGTCCACTTGCTCGGTTGGCAGCAGGCGATCACGTAACCGAATCTCCTGCTCGCTGCTGGCCAGGCGCATGACAGAAACTTCATCTTCCTTTTCTATAATCTTGCCGAGACCAACTTCCAGGGCCTCAATGCCCAACACTTCGCCGGTATCCGGGTCAACATAAGGATCGCCGGGACGATAGACGCCATAGCTGGAGTAGAGTGTGACGCCGCCATCCTGGTAGTCCCGGGCGTACAATTTGTCGCCACCACCGGTAATGATGCGGCCCTCATGGCCGGCGATAACATAGGTTGCTTGCGCCAAAACCTCGGCATCGACAACCCGGCTGCGCTTGAGAAAGGCGCTAATCGCATCAAGGGGGATCGCTGGAATAACCGTATCCAGCGGTTCAACGCGAGCCGTGGGGCTTAACTTGACCGTGCGACTACCGTCGCCGCGCTCAAGCACCAGGCGTGCTTTGCCTCCAACGTATACCAGGCTGATAACATCGCCCGGGTATATCAGGTGGGGATTAGCTATTTGCGGATTGACGTGCCATATTTCCGGCCAGAGCCACGGGCTCTTGAGAAAAGTCTCCGAAATATCCCAAAGTGTGTCTCCCTTGACAACCGTGTACGCATCGGGATGGTCAAGTCTGAGCAGATCTCCTTCCTCGTGGTGCGCAGCGTGCGCAGCAACCGACAAAAGCAGAACACTCAGAAACCCAACTAGTGCTTTCCTCATGGCATAAATCCTTCAAATTCGAGTGTATATATAGCGAAACTATAGTCTGTATAATAGAACATATTTTCAACTATTCCTGTTAAATATAGGATTTAAACTTGTTTTAGCCAACTAAATTCAGTGACAATTTAGTTACATGCATATCCGGCCGGTTTTAGCCCGGGCCCCTTAATTAATCCTGACGTTTCAATATAATGGCATTACTACATATCCTGAAGTTTCCTGACCCCCGCTTACGCAGGCTCGCAAGCACCGTTACGAGCGTTGATGACGACATCCGCAAACTTGCCGACGACATGCTCGAAACCATGTATGCTGAGCCGGGAATCGGCCTGGCCGCGACCCAGGTGAATGTGCAAAAGCGCGTGGTGGTAATGGACCTGTCTGAGGAAAAAGATTCACCGATAGTCTTCGTTAACCCGGAATTTCAAGTGCTGGGTGAGGGCTTTGAGGAAATGGAGGAGGGGTGTTTGTCGGTACCCGGGTACTACGAAACAGTGAAGCGCCCCGACCACGTATTGATCAAGGCAACCGATCGCAACGGTGAGCCCTTTGAAATGGAGGATAATGACTTGCTGGCGGTGTGCATCCAGCACGAGATCGATCATCTCGATGGTAAGTTGTTCGTGGATTACCTCAGCCCATTGAAACGTGACCGGATTCGCAAAAAACTTGAAAAAGAACAGCGCATTAAAATGTAGCGCGCCTGATAACAACTATAACAACTATAACAACCATGACTTCTGACCGAAATGCGCAACGCCCGCTCCGCATCATCTTTGCCGGCACACCCGATTTCGCAGCGCTGAGCCTGGCGGCCTTGATCGACAGCCACCACTCGGTGGTTGCCGTATATTGCCAGCCCGACCGGCC
>CAXMOT010000192.1:0-35932 GCA_964195105.1 uncultured Gemmatimonadales bacterium
CAGGTCACCGCCATCGATCAATCTGGTAACGAAAGCAACCCTTCCGATACGATCCAGATATTTCGCGAGGATATCACGCCCCCCGCGCCGGTCCAGGGAGTGAAGGCCACCGCAAATACTGAAGGAGAGGAGAAAGACAAGGGCATACACCTGTCTTGGGACGCGAATACCGAAGCAGATTTGCAGGGCTATTTGGTGGAACGTACTACCCGTGTTGAAGGCAAGGGGGACGAAGCGAAGGTAACCACCGAATTCTATGTGGAAACTCCCAAGGCGCTACAGGAAACGCGTTATGTGGACCCGATACCGGAGGGCTCTGAATCGCGCTACGCCTACCGGGTGATAGCGGTGGACGAAATATTCAATCGTAGTGAGCCTTCAGAGGTTGTGATAGCACAAATGCCAGATATCGTGCCGCCGACCCGCCCGGTTTTGTCTTACGCACGTATCGAGAATGACAAGGTGCATATCGCCTGGAGCGCCAATGCCGAAGATGATTTAGCCGGTTATAACCTGCTTCGGAGCAAGCAGGGCACAGAGTTTGCCATTATAAACGGCGATATGATCGAGCCCAGGTTTAATGAGTATTTTGATCGCCCAACGGAATTTGACCAGGTTTTTCGTTACCAACTGGTGGCCGTCGATGACACAGGTAACGTTAGTGAACCTTCTGCGATCCTGTCCGTGAAGGTGATTGATTTAGTGGGTCCTGATGCACCCGCTATTGTGCGCATTGATGTCGAAGAGCAGGGGTTGCATGTCTTTTGGGATACAGAACGGTCCGAGGAAATTACGATGCTGGTTTTGTATCGTGTGGAGGAGGAACAGGGTCGCGCTACGATTATGGGTTACCTGGAACCGGACACAGAATATTTTATCGATACAGATGTGGTGGAAGAGGAATCCTACACCTATTACTTGAGAGCTACGGACAAACTCAGGAATCTCGGAAAACCCGGCAAATCGGCTGCTCGTATCTTTAAACCGGCGCAAAAGAACGAATAATAAAAGGGGACGGAGGGATTAAGTTTTGACCATGCCAGCGGTGGTTAGCAATAAGGCCTCTTATTGAATATTTATTTATCGTCCCTGAACGTTCGGCCACCAAAACCCGAATACGTCGCAATCATGTTATTTGCTCTCGAGTATAGGAGGCCCCTGATTGCATAGCCCGTTTGGGCTACGTGATGAAAATTCGGTCCCAGCTGCGCGGTTATGCGTAGATTTGCCCGATTCCTGCCATTGAACTCGACATATAACGTATTATCTAACTGCTAGGACACTCACTATGCAATGACGCCCGTCGAGCGAGAAACTATGGCAGTTGTTAAGTACTTTCTTAAAGCACACACCTTGTGCAAGCTTCCAGTTGTAGCTTTGTGTTACTGCCTCTTGCTAGCCGGATGTGCCAGCTCACCGATCGAACAAGTCAATTTTCCACCCCTGGAAGGTATAGAGAGCATACCGATTGAAACCGTAGACCTGTTAGCGGTTTCGCCGGAAATGCAGACGTTTGTCGACGCACAGATAACACCTCGCTCAACTTCTTTGACCAAGCTGAGGGCGCTGGTCTACGCGATTGATCATCCTGGCCTGCTGGGTTATGAATACGATGCTTTGGGTACTTACACTGGCCCCGAGTCGTTTTACCAGCGCAGCGGCAATTGCGTGGCGTTCTCCAATATGCTGATTGCAATGGCGCGGGCAGCAGGGTTAAAGGCGTATTACCAGGAATCGAAACTGCCGCCATCATGGAGCGAGCGGAGCGACATTACGCTACTCAACATGCACCTGAATGTGCGTGTTAAAATCGGCGCGTATGGTTACACGGTTGATGTGGCGCGGGGGGAGGTCGATGACCAGCGAGATTCCCATATTATTTCCGATGCCAGCGGGCGCGCGCATTATTACAATAATCGCGGTGTGGATGCGCTGTTTAATGACAATCTCGGCGTGGCATACAGCTACTTTCGTATAGGTATCGACGCGGACCCGCAGCTATCCTTCCTGTGGAGCAACCTGGGTATCGTGTATCGCCGTGCGAGCCAGGATGATGATGCGCTCTGGGCCTATCGCAAGGCGTTGGAGTTTAATCCGGTAGATCACACCGCAATGAATAACCTGGCTAAGATGTATAGCGAGCAAGGCCTCGTTGAGGAGTCCGTCGCGTTGTTTGAAAAGGCCAACGCGCTGCGTTTAAAGAACCCCTACTACCTGTTACTTCTCAGCGAAGATGCCATGAACGAGGGTCGATACGAGGATGCGCGGAACTTGTTGATCCGGGCGTTACGGCGCAAGGACAATGAGTACCGCCTGCACTTCGCAATGGCAAGGGCGTTGTATAGCCTCGAAAGCTTTGCGGCCGCGGAGCGCAGCTATCGCAAGGCGCGGGGGTTGGCGCCACGACGAGTAGCCAAGTCTGATTTCTCCGAGTCGTTAGCCCAGGTGATGGCGTCATTGGCGGAAGACAAAGCGCCCTGAAAGATGTTTGTCCCGTTTATTGCTCCAATTGTTTCGCTAATGGCTTCAATGGTGAAACCCGGGTTCGCTCCAGCCAATCAATTTTTCATCAGATCTCCACAGGCCGGTCGACAGGTACCAGATTACCCTTTAAGGGATATCTGATTTAGTATGCGCTCCTGAATCTACCCAATAACCGACTGAGTATTAGTTTGAAAATCGTAGCAGACGAAAACATCCCTTACCTGCAGGAATTCTTTGCCGCCATGGGCAGTATTGAAACGTTCCCGGGGCGCTCGATTACGAGACAAGCCGTTAGCGACGCGGACATCCTGCTGGTGCGTTCGGTTACGCGGGTTAACGCGGATCTGCTGGAAGGAAGCCAGGTACGTTTTGTCGGCTCAACGACGATTGGACTCGATCATATCGACTTGGATTTCCTGGACAGGCAGCAGATTGGCTTCAGCAGTGCGCCAGGCAGCAATGCGGGCGCGGTCGTCGATTACGTGCTCAGCGCCTTGGCCTGGTTGTGTTGCGACAGGGGATTAAACTTGTTCAGGCGCTGTGTCGGCATCGTCGGCATGGGCAATACCGGCGGCACACTCGCCAGGCGCTTGCGCGCGTTCGGTATCGAATGTGTGTGCTGTGACCCGCCGCTTGCGCGGGCCGGGCAGCAGGGCCTGGTCGAACTCGACGAATTGCTGGATCGCGCCGATGTTGTGTCGCTGCACACGCCCCTGATCCGCTCCGGGCGGGATGCGACATTTCATATGCTGGATTCCGCGCACTTGGCGCAATTACGTCCCGGCACGATCCTGGTCAACACCGCCCGTGGGGAAATCATCGATAACGCGGCGTTGCTGCAATGTCTTGATAGGGGCAGTGATATCACCGCAGTGCTCGATGTGTGGGAGGGCGAGCCGAATATCAACCTGCAATTAGTGGAGCGTGTGGCATTGGCAACACCCCATATTGCAGGTTATAGCCTCGATGGGAAATTAGCCGGGGTACGGCAGGTATACCATGCCGTTTGCGAGTACCTGGCTTTACCGCAGTTGCCGGCGGCTCAACAAGCGCTGCTGGATAAAAGGACTCTGGTGGTCGATTCCGGCACAGCATCGCCTGTTGATGTTTGGCAGGCGTGTTCGGGCTTAATGCTGGCAGCCTATAACATTGAAGCGGACAGCGAGCGACTACGGGCCACAATGCGAGGCAACGCGCACGCCCCAGGCACAGCCTTTGATCGACTGCGCAAGGAGTATCCTGTGCGGAGAGAGTTTAGTGCGACTCGGCTGGATTTTAGCGGCGTTCAGTTGCCTGATTCAGTGATCAAGGCACTGGGAGCGCTGGGTTTTAGCAGATAGCGTTATTTCGCTTTAGTATCGCAGTCTTCTTCGAACTCGGAGCAGGCTTTTCGCACCATTTCTTCCGTGATGGGTGTCATATTGCCGTCATCATCGATGATCGCGGCGCCATGGAAGTCGACTTCCTGGGCCGTAGCATCTTGTGCCGCCGCATTGTCCGCGTCGGTTGTATTTTCGGGGTTATTATTGTTTGTTCCTGGAACCGCCATAGCTGTTTTTCTCAATTAGTGTCTGTACGCTAAAGTATAGGGCTTAATGCCTGAAAGCAAAAGCAACCTGCTGAAATATATGGCTGCCGGTCTGCCAGGTTGTTGGGCGGCTATGCTGTGATTGGATGGCCTGATCTTGCCCGGCCAGGTTGACATGCGGTAGATTTGAGGCAAATTTGAAGCGCGATCGCGGGGTTTATTTCTTGTTCTCCGGGAGGCTGGAACGGGAAAGCCCAAGGTATGGTCGAACTCTATATATCGACCTGCTATAGTAAGTTTTCGGTACTAAAAACAGGTAACTACGCCCATGGCAAAAATGGAAAAATCTGAACAGGAATGGGCAGAGCAACTGACGCCTGAAGAGTATCGAGTGTGCCGAAAGAAGGGCACCGAACGAGCCTTCACTGGCGAGTATCATGATTGCAAGGCCACGGGTGTCTATAACTGCACCTGCTGTGGCGAACCCTTGTTTGATGCCGACGCCAAATTTGATTCGGGAACCGGTTGGCCCAGTTTCTACCAGCCGTTTGCGGGCGAAAAGGTCGGGACAGAGGAAGACAACACCCTGTTTGCGCGCCGTACTGAAGTGGTGTGCAGCAATTGCGACGCTCACCTCGGGCACGTGTTCCCCGATGGGCCTACGCCAACGGGCCTGCGCTACTGCATTAATTCAGTGGCGTTGAAGCTGGGCCCGGATCAAGATCAGGAATGATTTACAGTTCAGTATTAAGTGCTGAATACCGCTTTACCCGAATCAACAACGCTTACCCTTTGGAGAATTTCTGCACATTATGAATGATATGACGGCGCCCAATGTTACACCGCCTGCTTGCGATGCTTCGTTCCGCTGGATTACCAGCCAATACATCAGCTCGTTGAACCTGGAGGTTCAGCAGTTCGAACATATCGGCACCGGCGCCGCACATTATCATCTTGCCAGCGATAGCCCGGAAAACGTCTTCCTGGTTGGGCTGCGCACCGTGCCCACGGATTCCTGTGGAGTCGCCCATATACTCGAGCATACCGTATTGTGCGGTAGCGAGAAGTATCCGGTACGGGATCCGTTTTTCATGATGTTGCGACGTTCACTCAACACCTTTATGAATGCGTTTACCAGTTCGGACTGGACGGCATTTCCGTTCGCCAGCCAGAACCGCAAGGATTACTTTAACCTGTTGGACGTTTACCTGGACGCGGTATTCTTCTCCCGCCTGGATCCTCTTGATTTTGCCCAGGAAGGCCACCGGGTCGAATTCGCGGAACAGGATGATCCAACCAGCGAGTTGGTTTACAAAGGTGTGGTGTTTAATGAAATGAAGGGAGCCATGAGTTCGCCGGTCTCGGTACTGTGGCAAACCATGTCGCGTTACCTCTATCCACAGAGCACCTATCACTTCAACAGCGGTGGTGAGCCTGGCGATATCCCCGACCTGAGTTACGACGAATTGATCAGTTTTTACCGTACCCACTATCACCCGGGCAATGCGATTTTCATGACCTATGGTGACCTGCCGGCGCAGGAGCTGCAGCAGCGGTTTAATGAGCAGGCGCTGGCCAGGTTCGGGAAGCTCGATCGTAGTATCGATGTTGCTGACGAGAAACGTTACTTTGCACCGGTTCGGGTGAGCGAGTATTACGTATCCGATGATAAGGCAGAAGAACACACCCATCACACCCTGGGTTGGTTGTTGGGCCCCAGTATTAATTTATATGAACAGCTTGAGGCGCATTTATTGAGTAATGTTCTGTTGCAGGATTCGGCCTCACCACTGCGTTATGCGCTGGAAACCTCGGAACTTGGTGCAGCACCCTCGCCGTTATGCGGGCTGGAGGATTCCAATCGTGAGATGTGTTTCATGTGTGGGCTGGAGGGCAGTGCGCCTGAGCATGCCGAAGCGGTTGAGGCACTGGTGCTGGAGACTTTGCAGAAAGTTGCGGAAGACGGGATTGGCCAGGCGCAGCTGGACGCGGTATTGCACCAGCTCGAGTTGAGCCAACGCGAGGTGCGCGGGGATGGTATGCCGTATGGGTTGCAGCTGATTCTGTCAGGCTTGCCCAGCGCGGTGCATCGAGGTGATCCGATCGCGATGCTCAACCTCGATCCGGTACTGGAGCGACTGCGCAAAGCCGTGGCCGATCCTGAATATATCAAGGGCCTGGTCAAACGATTGCTGCTAGACAACCCCCATCGGGTGCGGTTGTCGCTGGTACCCGATACCGAATTGGCGAATCGAAAACAACAGGCCGAAGCCGCGCGATTGATGCGCATCAAGGAATCCCTGTCCGAGCAGGACTGCGCGCAGATTGTTGAGCTGAGCCAGCAACTGGAGCAGCGCCAGCAACAGCAGGATGACGAGACCGTATTGCCGAAAGTTGGCATTGAGGATATCCCGGATAGCCTCTCGATACCGGAGGGGCATGTGGTAACGACACCGCTGGCAATGCCGGTGACGTATTTTAATGAGGGCACCAACGGCCTCCTTTACCAGGAAGTCATCGCCGAACTGCCGCAGCTTGAACCGGAACTGCTGGATGTGTTGCCATATTACTGCACCTGCCTCACCGAGCTGGGGTGTGGCGACAGCAGTTACCTCGAGATGCAGGCAAAACAGTCGGCGGTATCGGGCGGAATTTCAGCGTTCCGGCAGATTCGCGGGGCAGTGGATGATGAACAGGTCGTTAAAGGGCATTTGACGGTAGTGAGCAAGGCCCTGAGCCGAAACCAGCTGGCTATGAGCGAGCTTGTACATGAAACATTTACAGGGATTCGCTTTGACGAGTTGGAACGCATCAAGGAGCTCGTGTCCCAGATCAGGGCGCGTTCGGAACAGAGTGTGACCGGGCGAGGCCATGCGCTGGCAATGAGCGCTGCGGCCAGCAAGATGAGCCCCACTGCCGCGTTGGCACACCGGTTGAGCGGGTTGGCCGGTATTACAGGCGTTAAGGAACTGGACGCAAGATTGCAGGATTCGCCCGAGGCATTGCAGCATTTCGCCAGCCAGATGGAGCGAATACACACCAAAGTTTTGGCTGCCCCCCGGCAATTTCTGCTGGTGGGCGAAGCGGATATGCAAGAGGAGAGCAGCCAAACCCTGGCGGCACAATGGGGAGACAGCCTTGCCTCCGGCGATGGGTTTACGGGGCTATCACTGGATCCGGTGCGCGACAAGGTTGCCCAGGTATGGACGACCAATACCCAGGTTAATTTTTGTGCCAAGGCCTATCCCACCGTTGCCAAGGGGCATACGGATTCCGCACCACTAACTGTGCTGGGTGAGTACCTCAAGAACGGCTACCTGCATCGGGTGATCCGTGAGCAGGGCGGTGCCTATGGTTCCTATGCGGGACAGGACGGGGAAAGTGCATCTTTCCGCTTTAGTTCGTATCGTGACCCGCGCCTGCAGGATACCCTCGACGACTTCGATCGCGCAGTGCAGTGGCTGTTGAATGAGACACATGAGGCACGCCAGCTTGAAGAGGCGATCCTGGGAATCATTGGCTCATTAGATAAACCGGGATCCCCGGCAGGGGAGGCTAAACGGACGTTTCATGGCAACCTGCATGGCCGGACGCCGGAGCAGCGCGAGCGGTTTCGCCAGCAAATTTTACAGGTTACCCAGGGAGACCTGTTGCATGTCGCTGAAAAATACCTGGTTGAATCGGCCGCCAGTATTGCGGTGGTGACGAGCGTTGAGCAGGTTGAGAAATTGACTGCTCCGGAGGTTTACGAGCACTTTAAGCTATAGCAGGCTGTTGAAAAACTACCTGCGTGGCCAATACTGCGTTAAAAATGCCCTCAAAATGCTCATTTACTACGTGTAAACTCCGCTTTTTCGGACATTTTTGCCTTGCCTCGGCTGCCTCGCTAACGTTTTTCAACAACCTGCTAGGCTTCCGACTGTTTGGTTTGCCCTGTTTGTTTAGGAATAAAAAAGGCCGGTAAAACCGGCCTTTTTTATTTTGTTTAAACGCGCTTATCCAGGATAGTCGCGCTTTGTTTCGCCTGTATAAAGCTGACGCGGACGACCGATGCGATAGGATGAACTCATCATCTCGTTCCAGTGACTGATCCAGCCGACGGTGCGAGCGACGGCGAAGATCACCGTGAACATGCTGGTGGGAATTCCCATCGCCTTGAGGATAATACCGGAATAAAAATCGACATTGGGATAGAGTTTTCTCTCCACGAAATACGGATCTTCCAGGGCCACCTTTTCCAGTTTCCTGGCGGCTGCCAGCAACGGATCATCATTAATGCCTAATGCGGCGAGCACCTCTTCACAGGTCTCCTGCATGACTTTAGCGCGTGGGTCATAGTTCTTGTAGACACGGTGGCCAAATCCCATAAGGCGGAACGGATCATCCGGATCTTTGGCTCGTGCCACATATTCGTCTACATGGGTGTCGTCGCCAATTTCCTCCAGCATGCTGAGGCAGGCTTCGTTGGCACCGCCGTGCGCAGGCCCCCAAAGTGCCGCGATACCTGCTGCTATACACGCAAACGGGTTGGCGCCGGTCGAGCCGGTGAGTCTGACCGTTGACGTCGAAGCATTTTGCTCATGGTCGGCATGCAGCATGAAGATGCGATCCATCGCTTTGGCGAACACCCGGTTGACCTCGAAGGGCTCGCAGGGATTCCCAAACATCATATAGAGGAAGTTTTCAGCGTAATTAAGGTCGTTGCGCGGGTAGATGAATGGCTGGCCGATTGTGTACTTATAGGACCATGCTGCCAGGGTTGGCATCTTTGCCATCAAACGGTGCGCGGTAATGTCCCGATGATGCGGGTCCGTGATATCCATTGCATCATGGTAGAACGAAGCCAGTGCGCCGACCACGCCGCACATAACTGCCATCGGGTGGGCGTCACGACGAAAGCCGTTAAAGAAGTTGCGTAATTGCTCGTGGACCATGGTATGGCGCGAGATTGTTTGCAGGAATTCGCGCTTCTCGCCAGCATCAGGGAGCTTGCCATAATAGAGCAGGTAGCAGACTTCGAGATAATCTGAATTCTCCGCTAACTGATCTATTGGATAACCGCGGTGCAGCAGGATACCCGCGTCGCCATCGATATAAGTAATTTGGGAGTCGCAGGCTGCAGTTCCCGCAAACCCCACATCATAGGTCCAATATCCATTTGCGCCAAGCGCGCTGATGTCAATTACGTCCGGGCCTACTGAGCCAGAGATAATAGGGAGTTCGATCCGTTTATCGCTATCGTCAAACGATAAATAGGCTTTCTTATCCGTCATAGGTTGGTCTCTCTTGGGTAACTGGTGGTTTTGTCGCGACCGCAGTCCTGGTTCAAATAACGCGGGAAATTTGAAGACTCGGCGAACACACCGGTGGTGTGAGTCGCTCAACTATATGGTGCTGAAAAAATTTGTCAAATTTTGGCGCGGATAATTGCGTCCTTGGCTGCCGTACTAAGCGCGTCCGGTAGCTTGGCCAGGTAGAGCGCCAAACCGGACCCCGGTTGCACCAGATTCTACCAGCAAAGGCCAAATCCAGGGCTGATTTCCAGTACCTGGAATACGCCTGCACCTCGCACCGGATTAGCCGCAGTATTTTTGCCAGAATTGCCTTGAGCAATGCGAAACGGTTACCGTACCATATGGCTGGGCGCTCTGGAATCTTCCGGAGCATGGCCATTCCAGTGGGCTAGGTTTTCTTTTATCACAATCATTGTGGCTAGGAATGCGAATAAACGACAATGAGCTTGTCAAAAAGGATGCTTTTACCGTTAAATAGCCTTGAGTAATGCGTAACGGTTCTCTACAATACTGCCACCTGCTCCGTAATCCCACCTAAAATGGGCCAAACCGGTGCATTCGATTTTCTTTCATTACTGTTTTGGGGCGATAGAAAATAGTGAACGACAACAGACCTGTCAATCTAGACCTTTTTACCATCAAGCAGCCGCTACCGGCGATTGCATCCATTATGCATCGTATTTCCGGCATAATTCTCTTTGTTGGCATTGGCATACTGATTTATTTTTGGGATCAGTCATTGTCATCGGCAGCCAGCTTTGCCGAGTTGCAGGAAAGCCTGGGCAATCCATTCGTAAAATTCATTCTGTGGGGCGTGGTTTCAGCGCTGCTCTATCATTTTGTGGCGGGCATTAAACACCTGTTCATGGACTTCGGGATCGGTGAGACCCTGGAAGGAGCCGATATCGCCGCGAAACTGGTGATCGGCATTTCAGCCGTACTTATTATCTTTGCGGGGGTGTGCATATGGTAACTAACGTCACGAGCCTCGGTCGCAGCGGTTTATTCGACTGGGTCATCCAGCGCGTCAGCGCAGTCATCCTGGCCGCATACACACTCTGTATCCTCGGCTGGTTTATGGTCAATCCGGAGCCTACGTTTGCGGCCTGGAGTGCTTCCTTTGATTCAACGGGAATGCGAATCTTCAGTTTACTGGCGCTGCTGTCACTGGTGGCGCATGCCTGGATTGGCATCTGGACAGTATCGACCGATTATTTAACGCCCCTGGCGTTGGGCAACAAGGCTACCGCGGTACGGTTTGTATTCCAGTGCGTCTGTGCGGTGGTGTTGTTTGTCTACCTGGTTTGGGGTATCGAGATTTTGTGGGGAATTTAACGGATGGCTAATATAAGAACACTCAGTTATGACGGTTTGATCGTTGGTGGAGGCGGTGCTGGTATGCGCGCCGCGCTGCAATTGGCCCAGTCCGGTTATAAAACGGCTGTAATCAGTAAGGTTTTTCCCACCCGCTCACACACGGTTTCGGCGCAGGGCGGTATCACCTGCGCGATCGCGAGCTCCGATCCGAACGATGACTGGCGTTGGCACATGTACGACACCGTCAAGGGCTCGGACTATATCAGCGACCAGGACGCTGTTGAGTATATGTGCAGCGTAGGGCCGGAAGTAGTGTTCGAACTGGACCACATGGGCCTGCCGTTTTCCCGAACAGAAGACGGCCGCATTTACCAGCGGCCATTTGGTGGCCAATCCAAGGATTTCGGCAAGGGTGGTCAAGCGGCGCGCACCTGTGCCGCGGCGGACCGCACCGGACATGCCCTGCTGCATGCCCTGTACCAGGGCAACTTGAAGAATGAGACGGTCTTCCTTAACGAGTGGTTTGCTACCGATATTGTGAAGAACCAGGACGGCGTAGTCGTCGGTGTAATCGCAATTTGTATGGAAACCGGCGAAACGGTTTACGTCAAAGCCAAGGCTACAGTCTTTGCCACCGGCGGAGCAGGGCGTATTTACGCATCCACGACCAATGCCCACATTAATACCGGCGACGGTATCGGTATGTCCTTGCGAGCCGGCTTCCCGGTTCAGGATATCGAGATGTGGCAGTTCCACCCGACCGGCATTCATGGCGCTGGCACATTGGTGACCGAGGGTTGTCGCGGCGAAGGCGGCTATTTGATCAATAAGGATGGTGAACGGTTCATGGAGCGTTATGCGCCCAATGCCAAGGATCTTGCCGGCCGTGACGTGGTGGCTCGCTCGATGGTGCTGGAGATGCTCGCAGGACGCGGTTGTGGTCCTGAAGGTGATCACGTATTTCTGAAACTGGATCACCTCGGCGAAGAAGTGCTCAACTCGCGCTTGCCGGGCATCCTGGAACTGTCCCGCACCTTTGCCCATGTCGATCCGGTCAAGGATCCGATTCCGGTAGTACCGACCTGCCATTATATGATGGGTGGTATTCCAACCAACATACACGGCCAGGCGATTCGTCAGGACGCCGACGGTAATGACCATATCATCGACGGCTTTTTTGCCTGCGGTGAGGTTGCGTCTGTATCGGTGCACGGCGCCAATCGACTCGGTGGTAATTCGTTGCTCGACCTGGTGGTATTCGGTCGTGCATCGGGGCTGTTTATCGAGAAGGCGTTGCGCGAAGGCATTGAGGCGCGTGACGCGACTGCCAGCGATCTTGACGCAGCGATGGACCGACTCGATCAGCTCAATAAGCGCACCGACGGCGACAAGGTCCCGGATCTGCGTAAGGAGTTGCAAGCCATCATGCAGAATCACTTCGGTGTATTCCGCAAGGGTGACTTTATGCGCGAAGGTATCCAAAAGCTCGCTGATTTGCGGCCGCGTATTGAAAACGTACGCCTTGCGGATACGAGCCAGGCATTCAATACGGCGCGGTTTGAAGCGTTGGAACTGCAAAACATGTTCGAAGTCGCAGAAGCGACCGCGATCGCTGCCGAAGGACGTAACGAAAGCCGCGGCGCCCATGCCCGGGACGACTTCACCGAGCGTGATGACGAGAACTGGTTATGCCATTCCATGTATTTCCCGGAAGACAAGCGACTGGGCAAGCGGGGCGTCAACTTTGCGCCCAAGACCATGGAAGCCTTTCCGCCCAAGGCGCGTACTTACTGATTCCACCGAAACATGTTTTATTGATATATACCTGGACAGATTAAATTATGTTAACAGTCAGTCTCTATCGTTATAACCCTGAAACAGATGCCGAGCCGTTCATGGAAGACGTGCAGTTTGATACCGGCGGTAAAGACCTGATGGTGCTGGATGTACTGGAAATGCTGAAGTCTGACGACCCGACGCTGACTTATCGGCGCTCCTGCCGGGAAGGTGTGTGTGGTTCCGATGGCGTTAATATGAATGGCAAGAACGGCCTGGCCTGCATCACGCCGCTGTCGGAAACCGTGAAGAATGACAAGCTGGTGATTCGGCCCTTGCCGGGTTTGCCGGTGGTTCGCGATCTGGTCGTGGATATGAGTATTTTTTACAAGCAATATGAAAAGATCAAACCCTTCCTGATCAATGATACGCCGGCCCCCGCTATTGAGCGCCTGCAATCGCCCGAAGACCGCGAAAAACTCGATGGGCTCTATGAGTGCATCTTGTGTGCGTGCTGCTCAACGGCGTGCCCCTCGTTCTGGTGGAACCCGGACAAATTTATCGGCCCATCGGGCTTGTTGCAGGCCTACCGCTTCCTGGCCGACAGCCGCGATACGGCAACTGCGGAGCGCCTGGCAGACCTGGATGATCCGTTCAGTGTATTCCGTTGTCGAGGCATCATGAACTGTGTCAGCGTCTGCCCCAAGGGATTGAATCCTACCCGGGCAATCGGTCATATCCGGGAGATGTTGCTCAGCACGGCCGTGTAGTTATATAGCGTGCAGGATTAGGTAAGTCTCGTTTCAACGGGTGTGAATTGAAACCCCATTTGAGCGAATAGCAGGCTGGTATTCCAGCGTCAGTCCGGTCCTTGGCAGATTGTTAGGGGCGGAAGTTGTAGATTGAGGGTAAGCAACGTGCAAGACAGTAAAATGGAGCAAATGTGGCAGAGCGCGCATTTACAAGGCAGTAATCTTTCCTATGTAGAGGGCCTCTACGAAGCGTATCTTGTCGATCCGCAGTCTATTCCGGAGGAGTGGCAACACTATTTCAGTGAATTGCCCGGACAAACCGAAGCCGGAGCGCCAGAACCGTCCTACGCGGCGCTGGAGCAACAATTCCTCGAGATCGGCAAGCGTTCCGGTGCGAGTGCTGCCCCCGTTGCAGGCGAGTCGGTTTCTTCTGAACATGAACGCAAGCAGGTAAACCTGCTCCGCCTGATTGGCGCCTACCGTATGCGGGGCCACCAGAGGGCAGCCCTCGATCCGTTGGGTATCATGGAACGTGAGCGGGTCGCCGATCTGGAACTCGCATTCCATGAATTGAGCGAAGCGGATTACGGCATCGAATTTCGCCTCGGTTCGTTGTTTTTTGGCCCGCAAATGGCACCCCTGGCCAATATTATGCGCGACCTCAAGGATACCTATTGCGGCAATATTGGTTTCGAGTATATGCATATCGTCGATACCCAGGTGCGTAACTGGTTTCAGCAACGCATCGAGCCGGTGCGCGCCCAGCCGGAGTATAGTGCCGAGGTTAAGACAGAATTGCTGGCGTCGCTAACGGCAGCGGAAGGCCTGGAGAAGTACCTGGGTTCAAAGTATCCCGGTACCAAACGCTTCGGCCTGGAAGGCGGCGAGAGCCTGATCCCGATGATCGAGGAGATGATCAACCGCAGCGCCGCCTATGGTGCACAGGAAATCGTATTGGGTATGGCCCACCGGGGACGCCTCAATGTGTTGGTTAATATCCTCGGTAAGAAGCCTTCGGAACTGTTTGAAGAATTTGAGGGCAAGTCCAAATTCCAGGGTTCCGGTGATGTGAAGTATCACCAGGGTTTCTCCTCTAACTGGATTTCGCCCCACGGCGAGGTGCACCTGGCGCTGTCCTTTAACCCTTCGCACCTGGAGATTGTATCGCCGGTGGTTGAAGGTTCGGTCCGGGCTCGCCAGGATCGGCGCGGAGACGATGAACACAATAAGGTAATTCCGATCATCGTGCATGGCGATGCGGCATTTGCTGGCCAGGGCGTGGTGATGGAAGTGTTCCAGATGTCCCAGACCCGCAGCTACCACACCGGTGGCACGATTCATATTATTCTCAATAACCAGATCGGTTTCACCACCCATAATCGGGAAGACGCGCGCTCGACAGAATACTGTACCGATGTCGCGAAGATGGTGCAGGCGCCGATTATCCACGTTAATGCTGACGATCCGGAAGCGGTATTGTTCGTTACCCAACTCGCGATGGATTTTCGCAACGAATACAAAAAAGACATTGTGATCGACCTCGTGTGTTATCGACGCCGCGGCCACAATGAGGCGGATGAGCCTTCCTCGACCCAGCCAATGATGTACAAGGTGATAAAGAAACATCCGACCACCCGCGAGATCTATGCCGCGAAGCTGGAAAAGGAAGGAGTCATAGCCCCCGAAGCAGCAGAAGAGTTACTCGAAAAAACTCGCTCGACCCTTGATGTAGGTGGTCACCTGGTCGAGCACTGGGTGAATTCGCCAAACTTTGCCCTGTTTGTGGATTGGACGCCCTACCTCAACAAGGAATGGACGGCTCACCACGATACGCGGGTCGACATCGATCGTCTCAAGGCGCTGGGTGAATCAATCACCACTGTGCCCGATAGAATTGCACTGCAACGCCAGGTGGCGAAGATCTACAAGGATCGCAATATGATGACCCAGGGCGACAGCCCGGTCGACTGGGGTTGTGCCGAATCGCTGGCCTACGCAACCTTGATCAATGCCGGTCATCCAGTGCGACTGACGGGTCAGGATGTGGGGCGGGGTACCTTCTCACACCGGCACGCGGTGCTGCATTCGCAGACCGATGGTGAGGTCTATGTACCGCTGGATAATATCTCCGAAGACCAGCCGCGGTTCGAGATCTACGATTCATTGCTTTCTGAAGTCGCAGTGCTGGGTTTCGAGTACGGTTATGCGGCGACAGCACCGAAGTCCCTCGTCATCTGGGAGGCCCAGTTTGGTGATTTCGCGAATAGCGCCCAGGTGGTGATCGATCAATTCATTGCCAGTGGCGAGCATAAATGGATGCGCCTGTGTGGCCTGACCATGTTCTTACCGCATGGTTACGAAGGGCAGGGGCCGGAGCACTCCTCGGCGCGCCTGGAGCGTTACCTGCAGCTATGCGCCGAGCATAATATCCAGGTGTGTATGCCCACTACACCCGCACAGGTTTTCCATATGATCCGGCGCCAGGTTATTCGTCCGCTGCGCAAGCCGCTGGTGGTGATGACCGCCAAGAGCCTGTTGCGGCACAAACACGTGATATCCAGTGTAGAAGAACTGGCCGAAGGCACCTTCCACACTGTTTTGGATGAAATCGATAATCTCAATGCCGACAAAGTCACCCGAGCGGTGTTGTGCAGTGGCAAGGTTTACTATGACCTGCTTAAGCAGCGCCGGGAAGAAAAGCGCGAAGATGTGGCTATTATTCGCCTCGAGCAGATTTATCCGTTCCCGGAAGACGATCTGTATGAGGTTCTGGGTCAGTATGCCAATTTGAATGAGCTGATCTGGGTACAGGAAGAACCGCTGAACCAGGGCGCCTGGTATAGCACCCAGCACCATATGCGCCGAACCATTGCGCGGCACAAGAACTACATTACCCTGAACCAGGTAGCACGCGAGGCGTCGGCTTCACCCGCCGTTGGCGCAATGTCGATGCACCTGGAGCAGCAACAAAGAGTTGTTAACGAAGCTCTTAAGGCATAAGTAGTTGACGAAGCACTCAAAGCATAACAAGCAACTTTGAAATAAAGGAACATTGATGAGCATTGAAATAAAAGCCCCGGCTTTTCCGGAATCTGTCGCAGAAGGTACTATAGCAACCTGGCACAAACGGCCTGGAGACGCGGTGAAACGCGATGAACTGATCGTCGATATTGAGACCGATAAGGTTGTATTGGAAGTGGTTGCACCGAGTGCCGGACAGGTTTCCAAGGTGCTGAAGGATGATGGTGACATCGTACTGAGTTCGGAAGTGATTGGTGAGTTTACCGCGGGTGCTGTTGCTGACGCGCCGGCGGCCGCGCCAGCCAGTGCGGCCGCATCAGAGGCTGCTCCCGCCGACCTGAAGATCAGTCCGGCGGCACGCAAGATGTTAGAAGAGCACAACCTTGATTCCGGTGCTGTTAGTGGCACCGGCAAGGGTGGATTGATTACCAAGGAAGATGTTGTGGCGCACGTCGCGAGTGCAACTGCAGCGCCCGCCGCACCAGCGCCGCCTGCTCCGGTAGCTGCAGTGATCGAGCCCAGCGCGAGTGGCCGAATTGAAAAGCGTGTGCCGATGTCGCGACTACGCCTGACGATTGCCAAGCGCCTCGTTGAAGCGCAGCAAACAGCCGCGATGTTAACGACCTACAATGAGGTCAACATGCAGCATATTATGGCACTACGTTCGCGTTACAAGGCAGATTTTGAAAAGGCCCATAATGGCGTGCGACTGGGTTTTATGTCGTTTTTTGTGAAAGCCGCTGTTGAATCATTGAAGCGGTTTCCAGCGGTCAATGCCTCCATTGATGGCACTGAAATGGTCTACCATGGTTATCAGGATATCGGTGTCGCGGTGTCTTCCGACAAGGGCCTGGTAGTGCCGGTGTTACGCAACGCCGAGACCATGAGCCTGGCGGACATTGAATCTAATATCGCCCAATATGGTGAGAAGGCCCGTAACGGCAAACTGTCCATAGATGAAATGACCGGTGGTACCTTTACGATTTCCAACGGTGGTGTGTTTGGTTCCCTTATGTCCACGCCTATCCTTAATCCCCCGCAAACTGCGATTCTGGGTATGCACAAGATTCAGGAACGCCCCATGGCGGTCAACGGTGAAGTGCAGGTGTTGCCTATGATGTACCTGGCCCTGTCCTATGACCACCGCATGATCGATGGCCGCGAAGCGGTGCAGTTCCTGGTAGCGATCAAGGATTTACTGGAAGATCCCGCGCGTATCCTGTTGCAAATTTAATTAGGAAGTTTAAATGTCAGAGAAATTCGATGTAATCGTCATCGGGGCTGGCCCTGCCGGTTACGTAGCGGCAATCCGCGCGGCTCAATTGGGACTCAAGACGGCCTGTATTGATAAGTGGCTGGACAAGAATGATAAACCTGCCTTGGGTGGAACCTGCCTGAATGTGGGCTGTATCCCCTCCAAGGCGTTGCTCGATTCGTCCCATAAATTTGCCGAGGCCAAACACGGCTTTGACGTGCATGGGATAGAAACCGATTCGGTCAGCATTAATGTGCCGGCCATGATCAAGCGCAAGGATAAAATAGTTAAAACCCTGACGGGCGGCATCGCAGGCCTGTTCAAGGCCAATGGCGTGACCCCGTTGTATGGGGCGGGCAAGGTGTTGGGCAAGGGGCAAGTTGAGTTCGTTGCCCACGGCGGCTCGGCAGAGACCCTCGAGACCGGCAGTATTATTATCGCCGCAGGTTCGGTACCAATCGATATCCCGCCGGCGCGGGTTAACGGCAGCACCATTGTTGATAACGAGGGTGCTCTGGACTTCGACGCAGTACCTGCGCGTCTGGGCGTCATTGGCGCCGGTGTGATTGGTCTTGAGCTTGGTAGCGTGTGGACTCGACTGGGTTCAGAGGTTGTGGTCCTGGAGGCGCTGGAAGACTTCCTGCCGGCTGCAGATGCCCAGCTTGCCAAGGCGGCGAAGGCCGATTTCAAGAAACAGGGGCTGGATATTCGCATGGGCGCTATGGTGACTGGAAGTGCCGTCAGCGATGCCGGTGTGACCGTCACCTACAAGGATAAAGACGGCGAGCAGGAGATTCAGTTCGATAAGCTGATCGTTTCCGTGGGCAGGCGGCCATACACCGACGGCTTGCTGGCAGACGGCTGCGGTGTCGAAACAGACGAACGCGGTTTTATCGTCGTCGACACCAAATGTCGCAGCGTCGTAGACGGTATTTATGCGGTCGGTGACGTGGTCAGGGGGCCCATGCTGGCCCACAAGGGCTCGGAAGAGGGCGTGATGGTAGCGGACTTGATCGCAGGTCATGCGGCCCAGGTCAATTATGACCTGATTCCGTCAGTCATTTGCACCCATCCCGAGATAGCCTGGGTCGGTAAAACCGAACAGGAACTCAAAGCCGAGGGCGTGCCCTACAAGGCCGGGGATTTTCCATTCCAGGCGAGTGGGCGCGCATTGGCCGCCAATGAAAGCGTTGGCTTGGCGAAGGTTATTTCCCATGCCGAAACGGATCGTATACTTGGTGTCCATGTGTTCGGTCCCAGCGCTGGAGATATTTGCCAGCAGGGTGTTATCGCAATGGAATTCGGGTCGAGTACAGAAGATATGCAATTAACGGTATTTTCGCACCCGACCCTGTCCGAGGCGTTACATGAAGCCGCGTTGGCGGTAGACGGGCATGCGATCCATATGCCAAACAGGAAAAAGCGTTAGCAGTCTGTTGGACCGCTGGAATTTTTGATTCACTTACAAAAGTAATGGTAAAGCAGCTATGAATTTACACGAGTACCAGGGTAAGCAGCTTTTCGCGGAATACGGTTTGCCCGTATCGCAGGGTGTTGCAGCCGAAACAGTGCAGGAAGCGGGCGCCGCTGCCGGAATAATCGGTGGCGACAAATGGGTTGTGAAAGCCCAGGTTCATGCGGGCGGCCGCGGCAAGGCCGGCGGTGTTAAGCTGGTCACAAGCAAAGTCGAGATCGAGGAGTTTGCCAAGAAATGGCTGGGCCAACGCCTGGTTACGTACCAGACGGACGCAAAGGGCCAGCCGGTCAGCCGAATCCTGGTTGAAGAATGTACCGAGATCGCCCAGGAGCTGTATTTGGGTGCTGTCGTGGATCGCGGCACTCGCCGCGTCGTATTTATGGCATCGACCGAAGGTGGCGTAGAGATCGAGAAAGTGGCGCACGAAACGCCTGAAAAAATCCTCAAGGCCACGATCGATCCGTTGGTCGGCGCACAACCCTACCAGGGTCGTGAGCTGGCGTTCAAACTGGGTCTGGAAGGAAAGCAGGTCAAGCAATTTACCAAAATTTTCCTCGGCCTTGCCAAGTTGTTCGTCGAGTGCGACTTGGCGCTAATGGAAGTTAATCCGCTGGTGATAACCGATACTGGCGACCTGCATTGTCTCGACGCCAAGATCAGCGTGGATGGCAATGCGTTATATCGCCAGTCCAAAATCAAGGAAATGCATGATGCTTCCCAGGAAGACGAGCGGGAATCGCATGCGGCGCAGTGGGACCTGAACTACGTGGCGCTCGATGGTGCCATCGGATGTATGGTGAACGGTGCCGGACTGGCGATGGGCACCATGGACATCATCAAGCTGCATGGCGGTTTCCCTGCAAACTTCCTGGATGTAGGGGGCGGCGCGACCAAAGAGCGTGTTTCCGAAGCGTTCAAGATTATTTTATCCGACGATAAGGTGAAGGCCGTGATGGTCAACATCTTTGGCGGTATCGTGCGCTGTGACCTGATTGCCGAGGGTATTATCGGAGCGGTCGAAGAAGTCGGCGTACAGGTGCCGGTTATCGTGCGCCTGGAAGGCAACAATGCCGCAAAAGGTTCGCAACTATTGGCGGACAGTGGACTGAATATTATTGCAGCAAGCAGTTTGGCGAACGCCGCACAGCAAGCCGTAGATGCAGCGGAGGGTCAGCAATGAGCATCTTGATCAATAAAGACACTAAAGTTATCTGCCAGGGCTTTACCGGTTCGCAGGGTACGTTTCATTCAGAGCAGGCCATCGAATATGGAACGCAGATGGTAGGTGGTGTGACCCCGGGTAAAGGTGGCCAGACGCACCTCGGCCTGCCGGTGTTTGATACGGTTGCGCAAGCGGTCGCAGCGACCGGCGCGGTAGCCTCGGTAATCTACGTGCCGGCACCGTTCTGTAAGGATTCGATCCTGGAAGCGGCCAATGCGGGCCTTGAGTTGATCGTTTGCATTACCGAAGGCATTCCTACGCTGGATATGCTGGAAGCCAAGGTTAAATGCGATGAACTCGGCGTGCGGCTGATTGGCCCGAATTGCCCAGGTGTCATCACCCCGGGCGAATGCAAGATTGGCATTATGCCCGCCAGTATTCACCTGCCCGGCAAGGTTGGCATCGTGTCGCGCTCCGGCACTCTGACCTATGAAGCGGTCAAGCAGACCACGGATCACGGTTTCGGCCAGTCTACCTGTGTCGGCATCGGCGGTGACCCGATACCGGGCTCCAACTTTATTGATATCCTGACCCTGTTCGAAGCAGACCCGTCTACCGAAGCCATCGTAATGATTGGCGAGATTGGCGGAACCGCGGAAGAAGAAGCGGCTGCGTTCATCAAGGATAATGTCAGCAAGCCAGTGGTGTCCTATATTGCCGGTGTTACCGCGCCTGCGGGCAAACGCATGGGGCACGCCGGAGCGATTATTTCCGGTGGCAAAGGCACCGCAGACGAGAAGTTTGCGGCGCTTGAAGATGCCGGCGTACGCACCGTGCGCAGCCTGGCGGAGATCGGCGATGCACTGGCCGAAATCACCGGCTGGTAAACGCTAGATAGTAAATGGCTAATAGCAAAGGGCGGTCCACGGACCGCCCTTTTTTTGTCTGGTTAAATAGTGCGTTGGGGATCGGATAAAGAGCCCGTTGCGATAGTTACAGAGTGGGAAGCAGCTCTTCGCTGAGAAGGAACTGTATCGGGGCCTGCCGTTCAGGACAGTTGAACTCAATAAAACACGAGGTTAACTGCAGATCCTCGGTCGCGTACCCTGAACCATACAAACGATCGCCCACCACAGGATGACCTGCATCGCTGAGGTGCCGCCTGATCTGGTGCTTGCGCCCCGTCTCGATAACGACATCCAACAATGCGCGATCTTGCTCGATATCCTGTGCCACGAGGGATACGTGGGTGATCGCATCGCGCCCGTCCAGTGGGTCGGCAATGGTCAGTTGTTCTCCGGTCTCTGCTAACAAGCCATGAACGGCAACTCGATAACGTTTTGATACCTTGCGTTGCTGGAATTGCGCCGCGAGCGCAGAGGCACTGCGTTTCTGGTGGGCAATGAGAATGAGGCCGCTGGCGGCGCGATCGAGCCGGTGCACCAGGAATGCCGGGCGCTGCGGCTGAATATGTTGCTCAACCCAGCGGCTGATGGAGCAATGATCTCCCCATTTCGAGCCTTGCGAAGCCATGCCGCGGGGTTTATGCCAAACGCTGTAAGTGCCTTCGTCGGCGATCAGTTTGGCCTCGAGTGGCGTCTCATCGATGATTGCAGCATTGTAATATATAATTAGCTCATCGCCGCTGCGCAGGGCCTTGCTGGCGCGGCGGATTCTGCGTGGTTTGCCTTCGCGCGCGAGCCACACGGCGCCGTTATGCATTGCAAGTTTGATGCGTTGTTTGGACAGTCCCGTTTCCGCAGCTAGCAAGTCAGCGGGTAGCGGGCCATCCTGCTCGACCTTGAGTTGGGTTTTGATGATGGTGTTTTGCATTGTGAAGCGACCGGGCCGTGGTGGGGGAACAGGGAGGGAGTACTAGGGTAGCAAGGACAGGAATTCTGCGCGAGTTGCCGCGTTCTGGCGGAATACGCCAAGCATCGATGATGTTTTCATGGCGGAATTTTGTTTTTGAACACCCCGCATCATCATGCACATATGGCGTGCCTCAATGATGACGGCGACACCCCTGGCACCAGTGACTTGCTGGATGGTTTTGGCGATATCGTGGGTAAGCTGTTCCTGGATCTGCAGGCGCTGCGCGAACATATCCACTATGCGGGCAAATTTCGACAAGCCAAGCACCTTGCCGTTGGGAATATAGGCGATATGACATTTGCCGATAAAGGGCAACATGTGATGTTCGCAGAGCGAGTAGAGTTCAATGTCGCGTATCAGCACCATCTCATCGCAATCGGACTCAAACAGGGCGCCATTGACGATATCTTCTGTCTTTTGCTGGTAGCCACGAGTAAGGAATGCCATGGCCTCCGCGGCACGATGCGGCGTATCTCGCAAGCCTTCTCGCTGCGGGTCTTCGCCGATGGCCTCGATGATTTTTGTGAACTGCTCTTTCATGACTTACTCGATGCTATAAAATCGACTGCTAACCCTACGCTAAGCCCCATTACACGTAAAGATTTTTTTGCGGGACACGTGTGTGCCTCCCGGGAGGCCTGAATGGCCCCGGGTTGCTCAATTACGCAGTGTATTTACGCGCTATTCCGGCTAGAATGAGCGCCTTATTTGCTCAGGAACCGATCGAATTCAGTGGAATACGAGGCTAATATAACGGAGGAACTGGTGTCTGTGCGGGATTATATCCGCTGGGCGGCAAGCCGTTTCAATGAGGAACAATCCTTTTTTGGGCATGGTACGGATAATGCCTGGGATGAGGCTACTTTCCTTGTTCTGGGTGCCTTGCACTTGCCCTGGGATACCAATCCGCAGGTGCTCGATGCGCGCCTCACACAGCCAGAGCGCCGCCATGTCGTCGAGTTGGTTGAACGCCGCGCGCAACACCACGTTCCGGTTGCGTACCTGATCAAGGAAGCCTGGTTTGCGGGGCTGTCATTTTTTGTCGACGAACGAGTGTTGGTGCCGCGTTCGCCCATCGCAGAATTGATCGAGCGTGGCTTTGCGCCCTGGATCGTTGGCGAGGAGGTGAATCAAATTCTGGACCTGTGTACCGGCAGTGGTTGTATTGGCATTGCCTGCGCTCATGCGTTTGAGGATGCGCAGGTGGATTTGGTGGATATTTCCAGCGCGGCGCTGGAAGTGGCTGCAATCAATACCGAGCGCCATCAATGCGGGGATCGGGTGCAATTGATCGAATCGGATTTATTCGCGGCGCTGGGCAACAACCAGTACGATCTCATCGTTACCAATCCGCCCTATGTGGATGCCGCCGATATGGCCAGCATGCCGCGCGAATTCACCCATGAACCGCAACAGGGCCTCGTGGGCGGCGATGATGGCCTGGACCTGGTGCGCGAGATATTAGCCCAGGCGGCTAATCACCTCACTGAATACGGGGTGTTGGTCGGCGAAGTGGGTAATAGCCAGATTGCCCTGGCCGAGGCTTTTCCGGAGTTGCCGTTCTTGTGGCTCGATTTTGAAAAAGGCGGGCATGGCGTGTTTGTATTGACCGCAGCGCAACTGCAACAGCATCAGGCCCGCATTGGCGACCATTGAGATCATTAACAGGAAATCGGGAATAGAATACAGATATGTCAGGTAACACCATCGGAAAGCTATTTACAGTCACCAGTTTTGGCGAGAGCCATGGCCCTGCCATCGGTTGTGTGGTCGACGGGTGCCCCCCCGGGCTGGAATTATCGGCGGAAGATTTGCAGGTCGACCTCGATCGCCGCAAGCCCGGCAAGAACCGCTTCACCACGCAGCGCCGTGAGGCCGACGAAGTGCGAATATTGTCGGGAATCTTTGAGGGCAAGACCACCGGCACCCCGATTGGCATGATCATTGAGAACACTGACCAGCGCTCGAAGGATTATTCCAAGATCATGAATACCTTTCGCCCGGCGCATGCTGACTACACCTATACCCAGAAATACGGAGTCCGCGATTATCGAGGGGGAGGGCGCTCCTCCGCACGGGAAACAGCGATGCGGGTCGCGGCCGGCGGTATTGCAAAAAAATACCTTAAAGATCACCTAAATGTCGAAATACGTGGCTATCTGGCGCAATTGGGGCCGATTGAGTGCGATCTGGTGGACTGGGGTATTGTTAACGATAATCCGTTTTTCTGCTCAGACCCCGCGAAAATACCCGAACTCGAGCAGTACATGGATGCGTTGCGGCGGGAAGGCAACTCGATCGGTGCAAAGATTACCGTGGTCGCCACCGGGCTGCCACCGGGTTTGGGTGAGCCGATATTTGATCGACTGGATGCTGAAATCGCCGCCGGCTTGATGAGTATCAATGCGGTGAAAGGCGTCGAGATCGGGGACGGCTTCGCCAGCGTCACGCAAAAAGGCACTGAACATCGGGATGAAATGACGCCGGAAGGCTTTCTGTCCAACCATTCGGGCGGAATTGTCGGCGGCATCACGACCGGACAGGATATTGTTGCGCACCTGGCGCTCAAGCCAACCTCTAGCATAACAATACCCGGCAAGACGATAGATTCTGATGGCAATCCTGCGGATATTATTACCAAGGGTCGTCACGATCCCTGCGTCGGTATTCGCGCTATTCCTATTGCGGAAGCCATGATCGCGATCACCCTGCTGGATCACCTGTTGCGCCACCGCGGCCAGAACGCCGACGTGACACCGGGTGCACCGCTGATCCCGCCAAGCGTCGATAGTTGATAGCATGCCAGGGTTAGTATCGGTCCAGGGTTAATGGCTTCTCCTGGCGCGGCAGCGCACGTCCCGTATTGGCGTCTTTCCGGGCTCTATTTCTTCTATTTTACGGTAGTCGGGGCAATCATGCCCTACTGGACGCTTTACCTGAAAGATCGGGGCTTTGATGCCCTGGAGATCGGGTGGTTGTCCGCTATTCTTTTTAGTACCCGCATCGTCGCGCCCAATATATGGGGCTGGCTGGCGGATCATTACGGGCGGCGAGTCGAGATCGTTCGTGGTGGGGCGCTGGCAGGATTCCTGATATTCCTGGGGGTGTTTCCGGCGCAAGGTTTTAGCGGGCTGGCGCTGGTGATATTTGGTTTCAGTTTTTTCTGGAACGCCATCATCGCCCAATTTGAGGTGATCACGCTCGCCTATTTAGGAGCCGAGCGCAAGGGCTATAGCCAGATTAGAGTATGGGGCTCTGTGGGCTTCATAGTGGCGGTCCTGTTGCTGGGTGTGACCTTTGATTATGTCTCTATCGCGCGGCTGCCGGTGTTTATTGCCGGGTTCATGTTTTGCATCTGGGTAAGCAGTTTGGTCCTGCCCAACGCGCCGGAGGAGCAAAGCCCTGCTCCGGCGACCCGTCTCTCCAGCATATTGCGCCAGCCCTCGATGATCGCGTTCTTCTGTGTCACGGTGCTGTTGCAGGTGTCTCACGCGCCGTATTATGTGTTCTTTAGCGTCTATCTCGATGAAAACGGCTATGCTCGCACGCTGATCGGCCAACTATGGGCGCTGGGTGTGGTTGCCGAGATTGGCATGTTTATGCTGATGCATAGATTGATGCATCATTTCAGTATTCGCGGCATTATCCTGTTCAGCCTGCTGTGTACCGGGTTGCGCTGGTACTTGTCGGCTTATTATGTCGATCATTTGCCAGTACTGGTAGTCGCTCAGTGCCTGCATGCGTTCAGTTTTGGTTGTATGCATGCGTGTTCCGTCGAGGTGGTACATCGTTTTTTTGGTGGCGCCCATTCCGGCAAGGGGCAGGCATTGTACAGTGCAGCCAGTTACGGGGTAGGGGCGGCAATCGGTGCGGGTTTGGCTGGCTACCTGTGGGTGTCGCCCGGACCAACCGGCGCTTACCTGGCGGCGATGGCGGTTGCCGGGCTTGCGTGGTTGGTGGCCTGGGTCTGGCTTCGCTCTGAGCAGTTTGCCTGACGCTCGATTTTGGTAGTGAGCGTGGCGTCAGGGCTCAATCGCGTCAATGATGATTATATGGGTCTAATAAAAGCCTTAAATACATATAGTTATACAACTATAATGATGTAAATAATTAACTATCTGCGAATAACACCATTATCTTTATACATCTATATATAACAATGGCTTACTATATTATCTTAATTTAAATTCTTTTCCCCAATATCGCTGCCAGGAGGCCGTAGCGTCAGGCTTGGGCAGGCGCTTCAGGGGCGCGTTGCGACTCTTCCAGTTATTTCGATAATAAAGGGTTAAGTTCTGGACTGATTTAATCTACAATTCGCAGCCGAAAACCGCAGTATGCCGTGTGAGTACTATAACCACCTGATAACTTAGAATGCAGAGCTTGCCAGATGATTCAAGACAAGACGCAGCCCGCAGGTAATGGCCCGCCCTTTTCAAGGGTTGCAACGCCGTATTGGATCATCTGGCAAGCTCCCGTAGGGCGGGCCGATAAGCGGTCACCCGCGTTGTTGCGATTCTTGGCAAGGGCTAGCCATTCCCTGCGAATCACGCCTGGCGGGCAACCGCTTCTCGGCCCGCTGAATCCTGAGTTATCAGGTGGTTAGAGTACTAAATAGATCTGTTTATTAATCTCGGAAAATCCCTGAAATGACAAAAGTTTATGATGTTGCTGTAGTTGGCGCAACTGGCGCCGTTGGCGAAACTATTATTGAAATCCTGGAGCAACGCAAATTCCCGATCGGAAATCTGTATCCTCTGGCAAGCAGCCGCTCAGCCGGCAGTAAAGTGATGTTCAAGGGCAAGCCGATTACGGTTACCGACCTGGCTGAATTTGATTTCAGTAAAGCTCAAATCGGGCTTTTTTCTGCGGGTGGCAGCATTTCCGAGGAGTACGCCCCGCTGGCAGCTGACGCCGGTTGCGTAGTCATCGATAATACCTCGCATTTCCGCTATGACGACGATATACCGCTGATTATCCCGGAAGTTAACCCGCACGCACTGGATGAATACAGTCGGCGTAATATCATCGCGAACCCCAATTGTTCGACTATCCAGATGCTAGTGGCGTTAAAGCCGATACTGGATGCGGTGGGCATAGAGCGCATAAACGTGGCGACTTACCAGGCCGTCTCAGGCACTGGCAAGAAGGCTATCGAGGAATTGGCCGTACAAACGTCCAAACTATTGAATGGCCAGCCTGCTGACGTGTCAGTTTATCCGAAGCAGATTGCGTTTAACGCGTTGCCGCATATCGATGTATTCCAGGACAATGGCTACACCAAGGAAGAAATGAAGATGGTGTGGGAGACGCAAAAGATATTTGGGGATCCGGACATCGCCGTCAACCCGACTTGTGTGCGTATTCCCGTGTTTTTTGGCCATTCCGAGGCGATTAATATAGAAACCCGCGACCCCATTAGTGCCCTGGAGGCCCGGGAATTGCTGGAGTCTGCGCCAGGCGTCACGGTTATCGATGAGCCGGTCGATGGTGGCTATGCAACTGCAGTCACAGAATCTGCGGGGCAGGATGCAGTGTTTGTGAGCCGTATCCGTGAAGACATTTCTCATCCTCGTGGTTTAAATTTGTGGGTGGTTGCCGATAACGTACGCAAGGGCGCCGCACTCAATAGTGTGCAGATCGCCGAGATGCTGGTCGAGTCCGGGCTGTAGCTAAATATCCGGTTAAGGGACGCGAGGTGTGATCCTCGGGTTTTTTTATGGAACTCTGGACAGTTTGGGCTAAGCTTGGAGTAACCATGTAAACTGCCGTTATGGCAATGGTTTATGTGTCGCTGGATATTTGGAACAAACCCGTTAACGGTAGGGATATAAAGGATGAGTAACATGATGCGCAGATACGCATGGCTATTACTAATAGCAGGCGCTGTTTTCACTAATCTTGCCAGCGCTGTTGGTTTGGGTGAGATTAAGCTCAACTCGGCGTTAAACCAGCCGCTCAACGCTGAGATTAAGTTGCTCAATACCGGCGACTTGTCCAAGAACGAACTCCTGCCTAACCTGGCGAGTCACGAAGACTTTGCCCGGGCTGGTGTGGAGCGCGTGTTTTTCCTGACCGGACTCAAGTTTGATATCAAGTTCAAGAGTGACGGCGATGTCATTATCAATATGACGTCGGACAAAATCGTACGCGAGCCTTTTTTAAACTTCCTCGTTGAAATTCATTGGCCCAACGGCAGAATCCTGCGCGAATATACCCTCTTGCTGGACCCGCCTCTTTTTGCCGAAGCTCCCCCCGCACCGATCAGGCAGGCGGCGGTAGCGACAACGCCTAATCGCGCCCAGCCCCGGCCGGCGCCAGCACCCCGTTCAACACCATCGACAACGCGAGGGGGGGACAAGGTCGTCATAAAAAAGAACGACACGCTGTGGGGAATAGCGCGGGATAACCGCCCCGACAGCGATCTTAGTATTCGCCAAACCATGCTGGCGATTCAGCGTGAAAACCCTCACGCGTTTATAAATGACAATATTAACCTGATCCGTGCGGGCCAGGTTTTGCGCGTTCCCAGTGCCAGCGAAATTCGTTCCGTTTCCTCCGCTGAAGCTTTTGCAGAGGCACGTCGCCAGAACCAGGAATGGCGCGAGAAGCAAGCGGTGGCTTCCGCAAGTGAAGATGACGAATACGCCGCAGCGCCGGCTACCGAAGTTCCGGAAGACGATGGCGGCATGCTGAAACTGGTCGGGGATGATTTCGCCGAAGAGGGTGATGCTACAGCCAGCACTGCATCCGGAGCCGCCGCAGAGGGTGGTGATAGCGTGACCGGCGAGAGCGGTTATGGTTTATCCGGTAGTAGCGATGCTGCTGATCCCGTATCTGACCCGGCAATAGCAACTGCGAAGGTCGGCGAATTAGAGTCCCAACTGGATGATTTAAAGCGTTTGCTGACACTTAAGGATCAGCAACTGGCATTGCTGCAGGCTTCTGCGGCTAATGATCCGGGCGCGACGGAAGATGTTGCCGGTGTACAGGATGGAGCAACAGACGCAGCGGATTCCGAAGTAAGTCCGCCGGCCTCGTCGGCAGCGGCCGAAGAAAAAGGTCTGTTAGACATGGTTACGGAGAACCCGATTTATATCGGAATCGCGATATTGATCTTCCTGGCGATTCTCGTGGTAATGGGTGCATTATCGCGGCGTAAATCTGAACAAGATGACTATCCGGTCGGCCTGCAGAACGCTATCGCGGAAGCCGAGACTGAGGTCGAGTTTTCGGATGAATTTATTGATGAGTTGGATGACGATCTTGCCGGCCTGGATGCCGGGGAAGAGAGTGCTTACGATGAAGACGTTGTTGCGGCCACCACCAGTTCTGAAGGCGAGGCCGAGGCCGTTCGTAAAGTATTAGAAGAAGCAGAGATATATATTGCTTATGGTCGCTCCGAGAGGGCGTTGGAAATCCTGCAGCCTGCCACGGATGAGTATCCTGAAAACCCGCAGCTGGTATTGAAGATGGCGGAAATCTGCATTGCCCTGGATGATGCAGGGGGGCTTACCCGCCAGGAAGCGAAACTTCAGGATATAGGCGATAGTGACGCGATTCAGCAGTTGCAGGCACTCAAACGCAACACCCAACAGGCGGCTGACGCAGAGCGCCTGGCGGAAGAAACTGGCGAAGAGTTCGATGCTGGCGATGATATAGAAGACGATATTCTGGCTGGCTCTGATGCACTTGATGAGCTGGATATTAGCCCGGAACAGGAACCTGCCAACAGGGATAACGTTGTGGATTTCGATTCTGCTGCCGCTTCCAAACAAGAAGCAAAGATCGAGCCCCTGGAATTCAGCCTCGATGATTTATCCGGCGACGTTGATATATCAAGCGAAGCCGATGGTGCTGCAGAAGAGCAGATCGATGAAGATGAAATCGAGGTTGTTGACCATAGCGGCGAATCAGGCGAAGACGATTTCCTGGGCGATACAGACGAATCTGCTACCAAACTGGAGTTGGCGCGCGCCTATATCGATATGGCCGACCAGGATGCTGCTGAAGATATACTCAATGAAGTCATCGAAGAAGGCAGTGACGATCAAAAGCAGACAGCACGCCAGTTGCTCGAAGGACTGGGCTAAACACCTGTTGCGACTTTGTTAGCAGGCGATAAAACTACCGGGAATAACTCCACCAGTATCCCACCGCACCGTGTAGCGCTAGGCATCGAATACGATGGTAGCGCCTACAGCGGCTGGCAAATCCAGGCGCATACCGTTCGCACCGTTCAGGAGACACTTCAGACAGCGCTGGCCTCGATTGCACTGCAGCCAATCAAATTATTCTGTGCCGGTCGAACTGATGCGTCTGTTCATGCGACGGGCCAGGTGGTTCATTTTGACAGCACGGCCGACCGGGACCAGGAAGCGTGGCTAAGGGGCACTAACAGCTACCTGCCTATAGACGTGCGGGTGCGTTGGGCTCAACCCGTTGAGGAGTCCTTTCACGCCCGCTTTAGCGCCTTGTCACGGCGCTATCTCTATGTCATTGATAACCAGCAGGTGCGATCAGCACTGTTTCCCGATCGGTTGTCCTGGTACCGCAAGCCGCTGGACGTTGATGCTATGCGAGAAGGCGCCAACTACCTGGTCGGCGAGCATGACTTTACCTCCTATCGCACGGTGCACTGCCAGGCTCATACCCCGGTCCGGACCGTGCAGCACCTGAAGATTTCGCGGCGCGGCAGCCGCGTATTCATCGATATCCAGGCGAATGCGTTCCTGCACCATATGGTGCGCAATATTGCCGGCGTACTGATGGCGATCGGAGCCGGCGAGGCGCCTGCCAAGTGGGCGAGGGAGGTGCTGCTGGTGCGCGATCGTTGCCGCGGCGGCGTTACGGGCCCCCCACAGGGCCTCTACCTGGTTGGCGCCGAGTACCCGGCCGAGTTTGGATTGCCGTACTACGAGCCAAACCTGCCTTTTTTTGATTAGGAGACTGTCGGACTTAGGATGAATCTACTGCGGAAAAGCCGTTCACGTAATAGAGGGGGGCCAGACTTACCGATTATGCTCGTTAAATAGTGGGCTATTCCCCTCAAATAATCGAAAAATCTGCCTCAAACCGATCTTTCCCTCGCTACGATCACCTAAGTCCGACAGCCTCCTGGTCCTCCTGCGTCATGGGGATAACGGCGCACCCAAAGTTTTGTTACACTCCTGTCTTTGGTTGAATTGATGGCTATAGGAACCCTCTTGCAGCGTACACGCGTAAAAATTTGCGGTATTACCCGCCGAGAAGATGCCCTGGCGGCGATCGCTGCGGGCGCCGATGCGTTGGGCCTGGTATTTTTTGCCAACAGCCCACGCGCCGTTACGCCCGCGCAGGCCGCCGCCATTGTGCAGGGCTTGCCACCCTTCGTCACGATCGTTGGTTTATTCGTGGATGCGTCCGCGCAATGGCTCGATGAAGTGTTAGCGCAGGTTCCGCTGGATCTTATCCAGTTCCACGGCAATGAATCTCCGGAGCAGTGCGCAGCGCCAGGCAAGCCTTTTATCAAGGCCATACGCGTCAGCGATTCCACCGATGTGATCCTCGAGACACAGCGCTATGCCGCGGGCAGCGGTATTCTGCTGGACGCCTGGCATCCCACGTTGATGGGTGGTACCGGGGAGTCCTTCGACTGGAGTAAAATACCCGCGAGCCTTGATTTGCCTGTTATTTTGGCCGGTGGCCTTAACGCGGGCAATGTCGCCACGGCGGTCAGCACTGTGCGCCCGTATGCGGTGGACGTCAGTGGTGGCGTGGAATCCGCGAAGGGCATTAAGAGTCACCAGGAGATGGGCAGCTTTGTTGCGGCGGTTAACTCGGTTGCCGCGGATAAGCTGGTGAAATAGGCGACGATGCTTGCATATTTAAGTACAATACCTGCAAATGCTATCCATTGTGCATCGAAAGGAAAAAAATAAAGAATGAGTAGTTGGCTGGAAAGAATCGTTCCATCGGTGGTCCGCTCCGAGCAGAAGAAGCGAAGTGGCGTACCCGAAGGATTGTGGCAAAAGTGTCCCAGTTGTGACGGGGCCATTTACCGCCCCGAACTGGATAATAATCACGATGTTTGCCCGAAGTGTGATTACCACATGCGTATCAGCGCGCGGCGTCGACTAGAGCTGTTCCTGGATGCTGGTGACCGGGTTGAACTTGGCACCGAATATGAGCCCGTCGACAGGCTGAAGTTTAAAGATTCCAAACGCTACAAAGATCGGCTTTCCGCCGCACAAAAAAGTACCGGCGAGAAAGATGCGCTGGTCGCAATGAAGGGCGCGGTGCTGGGCGTTCCTGTTGTAGCCAGTAGTTTTGAGTTCGGCTTTATGGCAGGCTCGATGGGAGCGGTCGTCGGCGCGCGGTTTGTTGCGGCCGCGAACCAGAGCCTGAAGGACGGTATTCCACTGATTTGTTTTTCCACCAGCGGTGGTGCGCGGATGCAGGAGGCGCTGCTGTCGCTAATGCAAATGGCCAAGACCAGCGCGGCGATCCAGAAGTTGAGAGATGCTGGCATTCCCTATATATCGGTGCTCACAGATCCCGTCTACGGTGGTGTATCTGCCAGCCTGGCAATGTTGGGTGACCTGATTATTGCCGAGCCCAACGCACTGATCGGGTTTGCCGGTCCTCGCGTTATTGAGCAGACGGTGCGTGAGAAACTGCCCGAGGGCTTTCAGCGCAGTGAATTCTTGTTAGAGCATGGTGCTGTCGACATGATTGTCAGTCGCTCGCAAATGCGCGAAACCATTGCCCGTGTCCTGACCAAGTTAGTGCCTGAATTAATGCCCAGGGAGGGTGAGGTAGAAGAGGCGGATAGCTTCGATTCAGCATCTGAGTAAGATTCTATAAATTATCTGTAACTAACTGATTTTTATCTAAATGACAGAAGATCTTCCGGCTGTCGATATTGCGCAATGGCTCCGGAAACTGGAGCAGTTGAACCCCGGCAAGATTGAGCTCGGGCTGGACCGGATCACGCGAGTTGCGCAGCGCATGCTGCCGGATTCCATTGCGGACAAGGTTCTCAGTGTCGCAGGCACCAATGGCAAGGGTTCCTGCCTCTGTGTGTCGGAGCAGATTCTACTTGCTGCAGGCTATCGCGTCGGCAGTTATACCTCACCCCACATCAGCCGTTTCAATGAGCGTATCCGTATCCAGGGCGAATCCGTTAGTGACGCGCAACTCTGTGCCGCATTCTCGGTTGTCGAAATTGCCCGCCAGGATAGTTACCTGACCTATTTTGAATTTACCACGTTGGCCGCTTTTTACTTGTTCAGCCAGGCACGGCTGGATGTTGCGCTGCTGGAAGTTGGTCTCGGTGGTCGCCTTGACGCAGTCAACATAGTTGACGCTGACGTCGCGGTGGTAACCAGCATAGCCCTCGATCACCAGGGTTGGCTGGGCGATACCCGAGAGGAGATCGGCCGGGAAAAGGCGGGTATTTTTCGCGCCGGGGTGCCGGCAATCTGCGGCGATCCGGATCCTCCGGACGCGCTACTAAACCATGCAACTGCGATTGGTGCGCCATCACAGTTGCTGGGTGAGGCATTTGGGTATGAAGAGCGGGGCGCGGAACACTGGAACTGGTGGACCCGAACCGGTGCTGCGCCGGCACAAATCGATAGTTTACCCACGCCCAGCCTGCCGCTGGTAAATGCCGCTATAGCGCTGCAGGCCATTCATCAACTCGGACTGACACTTACTCGCGACCATATTGAGTCCGGGCTTCGAACGGCAGCCCTGGCGGGACGGTTCCAGCGCTTCAACACACCCGTGCCCACCGTGTTTGATGTGGCGCATAATGAGGCGTCTGCGACCTATTTGGCAACCAAACTGGCTGCGCAATCGATTGGTGGGAAAATAGTTATGATATGCGGCATACTTGCCGACAAGGATGTTGATAGAATTGTCGCGCCGCTGGTGCCGCTGGGTGATATCTGGCTGGTCACGGGTCTTGAAGCGGAGCGCGCGACGCCGGCACAGGTGCTTGAAAAAATCGTCACTGATGCTGGCGGGCGTAACGTAGCGACCTGCAAGAATGTCCCGGCCGCTATGCAGGTGGCCTATCACCAGGCGACACAGAATGACCTGGTCGTGGTGTTTGGGTCTTTTTATACCGTAGCAGATGGGTTGGAATATATGAACAGGATCGCACTTGATGGATGACGGGTTAAAACAACGCTTAATCGGAGCGCTTGTGATTGTTACAGCTGCGATTATCTTTATTCCCATGCTGTTTGATGATACGGGCTCCAGCCCTGGAGATATCAGGGTCGCTATCCCGCAAAAGCCGGATGTGCCCAAGCTCGAATTTTCCAAACCCCGACCCCCCAGCGAGTCCGCGCCAAAGGCGAGTTATACTGTTAGCAAAGCTGAAATTGCCGAGGCATCTGACTCGATCGTACCGAAACAACCGGAAAAGCCTGTTGTAACCGCTTCAGGGGCATCGGCGTGGGCCGTGCAATTGGCGAGCTTTGAGGAACTTACGAATGCAGAGACGCTGCGTGACAAACTGCGCGGCGCGAAGTATAAGGCGTATATCAAGTATCGTCCGGACAAGTCGCCGGCGCTGATCCAGGTATTCGTTGGCCCGGAGCTGAAGCGTACGGCGATCGATAAACTGCAACGCAGGTTGCAATCTGAATATGAACTACAGGGCATTGTTGTACGCTATGTACCCTGAGTTTTTGGCAGCACTTATTTAATGCCTTCATTAATGCATGTTAAGCCCTATGGAAGCATCCGCAGTTTTGCTAGAATGCGGGTTTTTACGTACCATCAAATCTTGCAAGGCTCCCTATGAACTGGGCTGATTGGCTCATTATCATAATCATTGGTATTTCTACCCTCATCAGCCTGCAGCGCGGCTTTATTAAGGAAGCGCTTTCTCTGGTCGTCTGGGTAACTGCGTTTGTGGTCGCGCGCACCTTTAGCTTCAACCTCGCCGTGATACTTGCCGAATACATCGAGCTTTATTCCGTCCGCGTTGCCGCGGCCTTTGCCATCCTGTTTTCGGCGACGTTGATCGTCGGTGCGCTATTGAATCACCTGATCGCAGCGATGGTTCGCGCGACGGGATTATCCGGCACCGACCGGGTACTGGGCATGGTGTTCGGGTTGGCCCGGGGAGGCCTGTTGATTGTAGTGGCGGTGGCGCTGTTGAAGCACACGCCGCTGGCCCAGGATCCCTGGTGGTCGGATTCTTACCTGGTGCCAAGGTTTTTACTGCTGGAAGAATGGTCCTTTAATTTCTTCCGGGAGCTGGCGGATTACCTGTTGAGCTTTGGAATCTGAGACAGGTGCTATCTGCAGCAGGGCCCTGTATCAGGTTTTCCTGCGAGAGATTAGCAATATTAGCGGCGCTTCCAACTGTTCAATTGGTCGCCGATATTCGATAATGACGATCTTTAAGAGAGGTTCGTAAACACATGTGCGGTATTGTTGGTATTGTAGCCAAATCGATTGTTAACCAGTCATTGTATGACGCGTTGACCGTGCTCCAACACCGTGGCCAGGATGCGGCCGGGATGGTGACCTGCAATGCGGGCAAGTTTGCCCTGCGCAAGGACAATGGTCTGGTGCGTGACGTGTTTAGCCAGCGGCATATGGACCGCCTGCAGGGGAATATGGGTATCGGTCACGTACGTTATCCCACCGCGGGAAGTGCGAGCTCAAAGGAGTCGCAGCCTTTCTATGTAAACTCTCCTTACGGTATTACGCTTGCGCACAACGGCAACCTCACCAATGCCGAGCAACTCAAGCAGGACCTGTTTGCCATGGATTTGCGGCACATCAACACCAATTCCGATTCGGAAGTGCTGTTGAACATATTTGCCCATGAGTTGCATGGCCTTCATAAATTACAGCCCACCCCGCAGGATTTTTTCACCGCTGTAGAGCGTGTATTTAACCGCATCTCCGGGGCCTATGCGGTTATCTCCATGATTAATGGTTATGGCATCCTGGGTTATCGCGATCCGCTGGGGATTCGGCCG